>JBGUTC010000065.1:0-8888 GCA_045132895.1 Clostridia bacterium | reverse complement strand
GATCCTTGGCGTGTAAACAGTATTCATGTGGAGCGCATCTGCGATGTTCCATCTGGTTTTATTTTTTCTGCATGTTGCGCTGACGGAACCATTGAGGCAATCGAAGCACCAGAGAAACGCTTTTTCCTCGGCACCCAGTTCCACCCCGAGCTCATGCCGGATGACAGCCGTTCTCAGTCGCTATTCAAGGCCTTTATTAAAGCCGTAAAGAAGGAATAAAACAGAAAACTATTTTCTTTATCCTTATTGACTTTTTCCGAAGATAAGAGTATAATCATCCATAAATATAAAAAAAGGAGATAATTAGCATGGAAACAAAACTTTGCATCGGTTATTTTGAACATTGGTCTCAGCCGCCCTATAAATTTGTTGATTTCTTAAAAGAACAGGGAATCGCTATTAAAAAAATAGATTTCTCGCAAAAAGGCTATCTGGAGCCTTTTGATGTTGTCCTGGTTGAACAAAACGGCTTTAATGACTACATTGAAAATGATGAACCCTATATTCAGGATTGGGTCAAACGCGGCGGTATCTTTATGATGATGCATCAGTCTTTTGAGCGTTTTGCACCCTACTTCTTCCCAAGAGAATTAGGGCATGTCAACTTAGTGTATCGTTATGTCAGAACCATTGACGGTTTCGCATGCGCTGCAGACCCCACTTTTACCAATGACAACACATCCTATATGGAATATATGATGCCCTGGGCAGAAAAGCCGGGTAAAAAATTGTTTGCCGTTCCGGAAGAAATCACGCCGGATGAAATGCTGTACTGGAAAATTGGCGTCAATACCTTTGGCACCTCGCATTTTAACGAAGCAAAGGATGCTGCTGAAATCGTTCGTACAGCGGCACAGTGCTGCTTCCTGGCTGACCCGAAGTGGGAAGTTCTCGGTTCCTTTAAGGATGCTGCCATTAAGGACGGTTCTTTAATCATCAAGCAAAACTACGGAAAAGGTATGTATTTTTTAAATCAGATTTTATTCCCGGAAATTCTGACCGATGAAGCAGAAAACTGTCTTGCTTTTTGGAAGAAATACATTAAAAACCTGTTTGCTTATTGCGAACGCTTTAAAAACGGCGAATCCGAAGATATGCCGGAAGTAAAAAAAGAACTGCCCATTAAGAGAAACTATAAGATGTCTACTCACATGCATTCTCTTGACTGGTACGGTGCAGATTCCCATCCGGGAACGATCAACGCCATCATGCGACACATGAACTTCGACATCTGTTCCATTGCTGTTAAAGACAATGCGCCATTTGATGGTTTCTTCGATGAACAAAAGTATTCTGACGATAAGGTATTAATGCTGGGCGGTCAGGAATATCATCCCTTTAACTGGAACGACCGTTACGAGCACCTAAGCCATAATACCTACCACACATTAGCCGTAGGTATGGATGCTGACGGCTATACGACAGAATTCACCTGTAGCCTGTTTTCCGACGAAGAAGTTGAAGCTGCTGTAAAAAAAGCCATTGCACATATTCACGCGCATGGCGGCGCTGCCATTGCCACTCACCCAAATGTAGCACATTGGGCAGATAAAGGCTATGACGGCGTAGACAAAGAGCCGTCAAGACCTTTGGGCGGAACAGAAATTGAAGAATTCTGGTTAAACGGCGGCAGAATTGCCATTACCTCTTCTGTTGACCTCTACGGTCCCCGCAGAATGCTGGACTACCCGGCTACGAACTTTATTTACTTACAGGGCGAAAAACCCTGCCGTGATAATATCGTCAAGGCACTTAAAGCTGGTCATAACATTGCCGCTTGTGGATTTGATGAAGCGGACATTTATATTGGTGACTATCTTCCCGGTGATGAACTTTCTGTTGAAGAAGCGCAGAATTCCGTTCTTTCGATTTCAGCAACGGTTATGCGCCACGATATCAAGAAAGTCCGGGTTTACTCCGGCGAAAATATTATTTATGAAATCAACGATGGAAATACCCAGTCAATTGACATCAAGATTCCTCTTGCAGACTATAAACTGGAAAAGTACATCCGCGTTGAGGTTGAAGGCTTAACAGAACATTGGATTTGCCTTTCAACTCCGTTCTATCTCAAATAAAAAAAAGTGGGGATTTACCCCACTTTTTTTATTTATAACGTCACAATCGTCAGACCGGTATCTCCCTCGCCTAATCCTCCGGCACGGAAGGATTTAACCAAACGGTGATGGCGAAGATAGTCGGTAATGCCTTTTCGAAGAACGCCGGTTCCTTTACCGTGAATAATCGTTATATTCTGCAGATTGGCAAGGAGTGCCTGGTCAATGAAACGATCCGTTTCCATGATGGCTTCATCCAGCGTCATACCCCGTAAATCAATTTCCGTTTTCGCGTGAGCGCTACTCCTGGTTGACCGGGTGACATAGGATGTCTGCTGTTTTTTCTGTTGTTCCTGTTCACGCAAAAGATCTGAGATGTTGACCTTAATTTTCATAATCCCGGCCTGTACCTGCAGATTACCGGAAGAATCCGGCACGGATAGAACTGTTGCAGTTTGATCTAATGAAATAATCCGTACCGTGTCTCCAACTTTCAGGTTTTTCGGCGGTTTGCCCACACGTTTTGGAATGTCCTGCTGTTTTCCTGCCAAGGCCTCCTGTTTTTCTCTCAAAGCAGTCCGCTCTGCTTCAGCCTTTTGCAGCGCTTCTTTCAGAGCCGCATTATCACGAATAGAACGGATTTCCTTAACAGCGCGCTGAGACTCCTCCTTTGCCGCTTCTAAAATCCGCAAGGCTTCTGTCCTTGCCTCTTCAATAATCTTCGTACGCTGACGCTCTAAATCGTCCTGTTCCTTTTTAAGACTCTCCCGGATATCTCGCGCATCACGGCGCATAGTTTCTGCCTGACGGCGTTGTTTCGCCGCTTGTTGACGGTTTTTCTCCAAACGAGCCAGAACGTCTTCCATCTGAACATTTTCATCGTTTAATAATTCTCCGGCTCGAGAGAGAATTTCCTCTTTCATGCCAAGCCGCCTTGAAATCGCAAACGCATTACTTTTTCCGGGAATTCCAATCAAAAGCTTATAGGTCGGCGAAAGAGTTTTCAGGTCAAATTCGCAAGATGCGTTTTCAACTCGTTCCGTTGATAAAGCATAGAGTTTCAATTCGCTATAGTGGGTCGTGGCCGCAGCCTTTGCGCCATAACTGCGAATATAATCCAAAATTGAAATTGCCAGAGCAGCACCTTCTGTCGGATCCGTTCCTGCTCCCAATTCATCGGCTAGGACCAAGCTGCTGGGAGTCAGGCGATTGAGAATGCTGACCAGGTTTACAACATGAGACGAAAAAGTACTGAGGCTTTGCTCAATACTCTGCTCATCGCCAATATCCGCAAAGATATTTTCAAAAATAGAAAGTTGACTCTGTTCGCCGGCTGTGACGTGTAATCCGCACGCCGCCATCAAAGAAAGCAGACCGAGAGTTTTCAGAGAGACAGTTTTACCACCTGTATTGGGACCAGTAATGACTAATGTATCAAACTCTTCTCCAAGATAGATATCTACAGGAACAACCTTTTTCTGGTCCAGAAGCGGATGTCGGCCTTTTAAGATATTGACAGTTCCCTCATCATTCAGAATGGGCTCTATCGCATTCTGCGCCAGACTGAGCTTAGCCTTTGCAAAAAGAAAATCGAGCTCATAAAGTGTCTCCAAATTACTTCGAATTTCGTTACTGAACTCCGCAACAAAAGCAGATAATTCAAGTAAAATCCGATTAATTTCTTCCTTTTCTTCAGCATCTAGTGCCGCCAGCGAGTTGGTAATGGAAACAACTGACATCGGCTCAATAAATAAGGTTGCACCGGATGCTGATGCATCATGGACAATACCTTTAATTTCGTTTTTATTCTCCGCCTTAACCGGCAAAACATACCGGTCTCCGCGCATCGTCACAATCGGCTCCTGCAGTGCTTTCTGATACCGGGGTGAACTGATCATTTCCTGAAGAGTGTCCCGGATTTTATTAGAAAGGGATTTTTTCTTACGACGAATCTGATAGAGTTCAGGACTTGCCCCATCTGCTATTTCTTCTTCGTTGATGATCGCGTCATCTACTCTGTCAGAAACAGGTCGCAACGGCTCTAAAACAGTCCCCAGACCCATCAAAGTGCCTTCAGGAAGCGCCTTGTCATCCTCTATATAACGCTTGACGGAACGGGCAGTTTTGGCCAGAGATGAAACTGCCAACAGTTCAGCCATCGTGAGAGCACCACCGCGCTCTGCCCGCAGAATTGCTGCCGTAACATCCGTCACCTTAAGTCCGGGAGGATTGCCGCGACGAAGGCTCATGTCTACCGCCTCTGTAGTCTGGCTCTGCCATAGGCGTGCCTCTTCTAAAGATGCCGTTGGTTCTAAAGAAAGAATCCGCTGCCGTACCGGCTCATTTTGGGTAAAACCTGCCATTCGGCTTAAAATTTTATCAAATTCAAGTGTTACAAATGATTTTTTATCCATAGTTTTCTCCGTGAAAAAAAGTGCCGGCTAAGCCGGCAACATATTTTTATCCAATTGAATCATAAAGAGCCTGAGCGTCTTCATGACTGATGGTGCTCATAAAGGTGGTCCGGATGGTAAGAGCATGTTCTAAGTGCTTTTTAGCGTCTTCGAGTTTGCCCAGTTCCTTTTCCACCACAGCGGTATTATAATATGCCTCAATGAAAACAGGCTCTTTTTCCATCAACTGACAAGCATATTTGTATGCTTCATCATAATCACCAAGTTTTGTATACAGCTGAACCATATTATCCAGAATGACGGCATTTTCAGGATTATAATCATAACCCTCCAGGTTAAATTCCGTCGCTTTTTTCAGATCACCGGTCAAAATATAGAGATAGCCCAGGCTACCATACATATTGCTATTTTTAAAGGTTGGAAAAATTTCTTCCAGCTCTTCTTTCGCTTCATAAATCCGCCCGGTTTTCATGAGTAAAATAGCATGGTTAGATTTCGCTAATGCCTTAAGTTCAGGTTTCTGCTGAAAAGCAAGAACCGAATTTAAAAGCGCTTCTGAGCGCTCTACGCGACCTTCACGCATTAAATAATAGGCATACGTAATCTTTTGATTGGCATTCATACCCTTCTTTTCCGCCCGGCTGAACCAACGAAAACATCCGTTAATATCCTGATTGCCGTAACTCCGCATAGCCATTGCGATGCAGATTGCCGCATACTTTGCAACGTAAAGATATATCAAAAGACCTATAGACAACAAAACGCCCCACAGAGGATTGGTAAATAGCAAATAAATCGTCAGAACAACAAAGCCAAGACCTAATAATACTTTAAGCATAACTATCTCCTTTACGGCAGAACCCTATACAGTTCTGCTGCCGCATCTTTTCCAACGTGTTCCGTAATCTTCAAAACCTCAACCCGCATTGTTTTTTCGCCGAAACGGAGTTCCAGTTTATCCCCTAACTTCACATCATAAGATGCCTTCGCCACATTTCCGTTTACTGTCACTCTGCCCTGATCGCAGGCTTCGTTGGCAACAGTCCGGCGTTTAATAATTCTTGAAACTTTTAAAAATTTATCTAAGCGCATCGTTTAAATCCTTCCTCAGCGAGCAATAAAACCAACTTTTTTATAAACTTTCCGTAAGGTTTTAGCCGCGATTCTTTCAGCCATTTCGGCACCTTTTACATAAACCTCTTCTACATATGCCTTATCTTTTGCCAATTCGTCGTAGCGCTTACGGATGGGCGCCAGTTCTGCCGCAACGGCCTCACCGACAGTCTGCTTAAATGTTCCGTAACCCTGACCAGCAAATTCTTTTTCTGCCTCTTCTAAGGACTTACCGGTTACAGCACAGTAAATGGTCAACAGATTTGTTACGCCCGGCTTATCCTCTCCGGCACGAACTTCCATATCAGAATCCGTTACAGCACGCTTAAACTTCTTAATAATAACCTCTTCAGGGTCTAAAAGCCATACATAACCGTTGGGATTCGGGTCAGATTTAGACATTTTGTTTTCCGGCGACTGCAGACTCATAACTCTGGCACCGGCTTTTCCGATATAAGGTTCCGGCACAACAAAGGTATCGCTATAGTGATGGTTAAAGCGGTTTGCAATATCACGGGTTAACTCAATATGCTGCAGCTGATCGTTCCCTACAGGCACCAAATCCGTCTGGTAAAGCAGGATATCTGCTGCCATTAAAACAGGATATGTAAATAAGCCGGCATTAATATTGTCCGCGTGTTTCTTGGATTTATCCTTAAACTGAGTCATACGTGACAGTTCGCCCATCTGAGTATTACAAGATAAAATCCACGCCAGTTCAGCGTGCGCCGAAACATGAGACTGGAAAAATAAAATGGATTTCTCCGGATCAATACCACAGGCCATATACTGCATTAAAACTTCCATGCTCCGTTTCCGGAGTTCAGCAGGATCCTGGCGAACGGTAATGGCATGCATATTCATAACAGAATACATGCAGTCATAATCATCCTGCAATTTAATCCAGTTTTTTAAGGCACCCAGATAGTTTCCCAAGGTCAGTTCCCCGGAAGGCTGCATGCCGGAAAATATACGTTTTTTTCTTTCTGCTTGCTGTTCCATAACGGTCTCCAATCTATTCAAACATTACAGGCGTTCTGTCAGCAGATCGCCCAGAATTTTTATACCTTTTTCAATTTTTTCATCGCTCATTGTTGAGTAATTCAGGCGGAAGCAATGACTAGGAGCGTCAACATCCGTCATAAACGCGCTACCGGGTACAAAAGCTACCTTTCTTTCAACTGCCTCCAGCATCAAAGCACCGGAATCCGTTCCTTTAGGCATCGTAACCCAGATAAAGATACCGCCATCCGGGCGGGTATATGTTACTTTATCAGGGAAATAACGATCCATACAAGAGAGCATCAAGCCACAACGGTGCTTATATATCTCGCGGCTCTTTTCGATGGATGCATCAATATCATATTGCTCAAGATAGCGAGCAACAATCATCTGAGAAAATACATTGGTATGCACATCTGTTGCCTGCTTGCCAACAACAAACTTCTCCATAACGCCCTTATTCAGAATCAGATAGGCAAGGCGCAGACCCGGAGAAAACACCTTAGAGAAAGAGCCAAGGTAAATAACGTTTCCTGTGGTATCCATGGATTTTAAGGTCGGCAATTTATCACCGGAGAATCGCAGTTCGCCATAGGGATTATCCTCTAAAATCATAACGTTATATCGTTGTGCCAGTCGCAGGATTCCCTTTCTGACTTCCAGACTTGAGGTAATACCGGAGGGATTCTGGAAAGTCGGAATGGTATAAATCAGTTTAATATTTTTATTGTTCTTTAAAGTTTCTTCCAAAACATTTAAATCCATACCATCTTCGTTCATGGGTACGCCGTAGAGTTTCGCGTTATAGGTACGGAACGTATTTAAGCAACCGATAAAACTGGGTTCTTCGCAGATAACGCCATCCCCTTCATTTAAAAGAACCTTTGCCGTCAGATCTGCGCCCTGTTGAGAACCGCTGACAATGATAATATCGTCTTCTTCTGTTCCAATATTTTCGTTTTTCTTCATGCGGTCAAGAACCAGTTTTTTAAGCGGTGCATAACCTTCAGAAATACCATACTGCAGAGCGGTAATCGGCTCGTTATCTAAAATATCGTTACAAATTGCTTTAATTGCATCAACAGGGAAACTTTCAGGCGCAGGCAGACCACCGGCAAAACTGATGACATCCGGCTGGCCGGCAACCTTAAAAATCTCTCTGATGGCTGATGCTTTAACGCCAAGCATTTTGTCTGAAATCAAATTTGAAAATTCCATTTTTGTCTCTCCTTTTACTGTATCGAAAAAAAGTTTTTTCCGTTTTCACAGGTTATGCGGGACAAGTCATCGACGCTCATCCCTTTTAGTTCTGCAATGGTCTCTGCCACAAATCGAACTTTACTGCTGTCGTTTCTCTCGCCCCGATGGGGTTCAGGAGACAGGTAAGGACAATCGGTTTCTATTAGAAGCCGATCGAGGGGTAAATCAATGGCGACTTCTTTTGCTTTTTTTCCGTTTTTAAAGGTTACAGGGCCGGCAAAAGAAATATAAAACCCTAATTCAACCAGTTCCCTTGCCATTTCTACACTACCGGAATAGCAATGCATCACACCGCGGAAATAACCGGATTTCCGGATAATTTCCATACAATCGGCATGAGCATCTCGATCGTGAACAATATAGGGAAGATTCAGTTCTTCCGCCAGTTTAATCTGACGGTAAAACCAAAGCTTTTGCTTTTCTTTATCAGCCTCGTCGTAATGATAGTCAAGACCGATTTCGCCGATGGCAACTACCTTTTGATGCCCGGCGAGCTTTTCTATTTTCTCAAGGTCAGCCTCTGTCATGTCCTGTGCATCATAAGGATGAAGCCCGACAGCAGCGTAAATAAAGTCATATTGCTCTGCCAGACGGACACTGTTTTCACAGCCATTCATATCTGCACCTACATTGACCAGAAGTTCTACTCCCTTGGCACGAAGGGATTCTATAACCTCTTCTCTGTCCATATCAAATCGCGCATCATCCAGATGCGCGTGTGTATCAAATAACATAAGGTTCTCCTCTTAAATTGCAGGCTGATAACCGGTATCCTCCGGTAAATTCTCTCCCGCTGCCGCCGCAACGGCTAATGTATCGCAGCGCTCATTTTCAGGATGCCCATCGTGCCCCTTGACCCAGACAAACTCCGTCTCATGAATCTTCATCAGATCCAAAAGCCTCTGCCATAAATCGGGATTCAATGCCTTTTCTTTATTACTTTTGATCCAGCCTTTTTTCTTCCAGCCATAAACCCATCCCTGATTCACCGCATCCACAACATATTTGCTGTCGCTGTAAACCGTTACTTTACAGGGCTCTT
>JBGUTC010000064.1:0-10290 GCA_045132895.1 Clostridia bacterium | reverse complement strand
ATGGCAGCATTGCCATTTGTGCGGCGAAAGGCTATCCTGATAACGGTAAAACGGAAGAAGATGCAAAACTCTATAACCGCGAAGTGTCTCGTCTGAAATTATCTTTGGATATGGCGAAAAAAACGGATGCCGGTGTGATTTTTGTGATGTTGCATTATCCGCCAATGCTATCCTCTGATTTTGCAAAGCTGATGGAAGAATACGGGGTGTCCCGTTGCCTTTATGGGCATTTGCATGGTGCCAGCCATAAAATGGCGTTGGAAGGACGGTATAATGGCGTGGAATATACGTTGGTTTCTGCAGATTATCTGCAGTTTAAGCCACTTTTATTAATGAAATAGGTAATCCTGATCTATGCTTTGAAAGGTGGTGAGACCTGTGTCTGAACCGGAAATCATCAAACGGGCGAAGGAAGGGGATATGGAAGCCTTTTCACAGCTTGTTACGCTTTATGAAAATAAAATTCTGAACTATTGTTTCCGGATGCTCAATAACCGGGGCGATGCCGAAGATGCAACCCAGGAGGTTTTTATCAAAGTGTATCGCTATTTAAACAGTTATTTAGAGCAATCTGCTTTTTCTACGTGGCTGTATAAAATTGCATCCAATGTTTGCCTGGATTATCTGCGAAAAGTGAAAAGAAACCGGGATACCGTCAGCATCAATCAGCAGAATGCAGAAGGAGAAGAATTTTCCCTCATGATAGAGGATAAAGGTCTTTCGCCTTATGATAATGCGCAACTTGGTGAGGCGCGCAAAGCGCTGTCTGCCGCGATTTCTTCTTTAGGTGAAGAGCAAAGACAGGTCATTATCTTACGGGAAATAGAAGGTCTTTCCTATGAGGAAATTGCTGAAATTACAAGACTGGCACCGGGAACAGTCAAATCCAGAATTAATCGGGCGCGGCAAGCTTTGAAAAAAATTTTAGAAAAAGACAGGGAACTTTTTTCTCTGTAGTTACGTTTATAGTTATAGAATTACATTTCTCAGAGGAAAGGAGGGGTAGCTGTGAACCAAACTTGTAAAATGGTCAGAGAGCAACTTTCATCATACATAGATGGGGTTCTTGATGAAAGAGAAAGAGAAATCGTGGAAGAACATGTAGCGACCTGTGATGCGTGCCGGAGTGAGTTTGAATTTTTAAAAGCCATTTCTCAAGTGACGCAGTCGTTGCCAAAACTGTCTGTAAGAAGTGGTTTACATGATGAAATCATGGCTGGTGTGAAGCTGACAGCTGGGCAGATGAAAGAACCGAAGAAAAAGCGTTACAGTTTCTTTAAAACGGTATCCGGTTTTGCAGTAGCGGCAGCCGTTGTTGCATTTTCTGTGATTTCTTTAAACAGCTTACCCGGACATCCTGAATTAACACCTGAGGTTGTGACAAAATCGACTCAATCAGCTCCGCAGATTCCGGAAGCAATCCTGCGTGCTTATGAAACGGAGACACCGGTGTCAGACCTGCCTGCGGCACCGGAAAACAAACAGTCTGAACAGTCTCTTGTTGCTGAAAAGGCAACGCATGCTCCTGCTGCGAATGTGCCGGAGGTTGCAAGCCTTCCGGTAGAACCTGATGTGGCGTCTTCTGTTTCTGCTGCTTTTGATGAAGTGGCTTTGCCGGAAACGGCAGATGAACCGATGACGGCCGGCGGCGGTGGCGGTAGTGCTGGTGGCGCCCGCATGATTATGCGCCCCGTTGTTACCTACCATGTAACAGCAGAAAGCTATGAAGAAGCCTTAGCACTTTTATCATCCTACGAAAAAAATGAAGACGGCTACTTGGTACCGGCTGACGTTCTTTTGTTCCTTGCGGAGCAGATGGAGTCTCTTCCCGGTTATATCAACAGAAGCGGCGAAGAGCGTGTTGATGAGCGCGGTATGGTTTGCCTGACAGTTATTTCAGAATAAAAGAACAGGATGTAGCATCTTGCTACATCCTGTTCTTTTATATAATAGCATGAGCGCCTTTGTATTATAGACAGTGGTCTTCGTTGCCGACGGTAAAGTAGCCATCCAGATTCAGGACAAATTCATCGTTTTCAGAAGCGAAACGCAAAAGTTTGTATAATTCTGTCAGGGAGGGACATTTTCCGTAAACGGTTTTGATACCGCTTAAATCCGCCATATTCAAAAGAGACTTGGCCAGACCGTGGAGCAGGCCGAAATCGTCTTCTGAAACATATAAGAAGTCCATATATACTTTCAGGTCAGACAGACAAATACTGCCAATGCCCATCAACTCGTCACCGGCATACATTCCCATGAACTGCTCCTGACCAATGACATGGTCAATGCCTTCTTTTTCAAGATAAGCCCGAACTTCTGTCAGATCGTTGATTTTTTTTATTGTCAGCATATGTATTTCCTCCCAGAGCTTGAATTTCTTTTTCAGTCAGATGTCGCCAGGTTCCCGGCTCTAAATTTCCCAATTGAATGGGTCCTACGGCAACGCGGCGAAGACGAAGGACTTCGTGACCGACCAGGGAACACATCTTTCGAACCTGTCGGTTCCGCCCTTCAGAAATGGTGATTAAGAGAACAGCTTTATCCGTGTCCTGTCGTTTAAGAGAAACCCTTGCCGGTAGCGTCTTCCGTCCTTCTAAGAGAACGCCGTTTCTGAGAGCAGAAAGAGCGCTTTCGTCGGGAACGCCGGAAACCAACGCCAGATAACTTTTGGTTACTTCGTGGCTGGGATGGGTCAGGCGAAAGGTTAAATCTCCATCGTTTGTCAGAAGGAGAAGTCCCTCACTGTCATAGTCTAAGCGGCCGACAGGAAAGAGTCTTCCTAAACTTTTCGGAATCAGATCTAAAACGGTCTTTCTTTCAAAGTTATCCTTGGCAGTGGTAACGTAACCCCTGGGTTTATTTAACATGATATACACGTGTTTTTGGGACAAAGAGACGGGTTTCTGATCCACTGTGACCCGATCGACGTCGGGGTCCACCTTTGTGCCCAGCGTACGAATGGTTTTGCCGTTGACAGATACGCGACCGGCAAGAATCATTTCTTCTGCCGCCCGCCTTGACGCAACGCCGCAACGTGCCAGATATTTTTGTAATCGTTCCAGTTCAGCCATGGCTTCTCCTTTTGTGAATCTATTCCGGTATACAGATATTATACCTTATTTTTCAGTTGAGTTCAACAATTTCCAGAAGATTTTCCTGAAATTTTCCATAAAATCCGGCTCTTTTGGTTCCTGATAATCAATGTCTACGGCAGCGATAAGATTTATTTTGCCTAACAGTTTCCCGTCGTAATGAATTGCTAATTCGCCGATGGGTGTTCCGGCGGAGATGGGCGCCTCTATGTTTGCCGGCAGTTTATATGCAAGGTGCACCTTACTTAAACCCTCTTTTCCTTCAAATGTCAGAAAAAAGTCTTCAGCAGCAAGCAAATCCAAGGTTTTGCTCGAACCATTTTTAATGGGAATGCTTTTTAAAACCATGTCTTTTATGACAAGAGGTCGGGCGGTGACTGAAGAAAACCCCTGGTCCAGAAGTTCAACGTGATCGTTCCAGTCGTTGGGGGCGTTCAGTGTGACACAAATCAGGGTGGTGTGGTTACGGGTGGCGGCAGAGACCAGACAGCGCCCGGTTTTTTTCGTGAATCCGGTTTTGACACCGATGCAGCCGTTGTAAGTTGATAACAATTTGTTATGATTAGCAAAACTCCGCCCTTTTGAAGTTTCTGTAGCGGGGTAGTTTTTATGTTTCGTTGAAGCAATCTCTGTAAAGTGGGAATTAAACAGCGCCTCTCTCGTGATGCGGGCAAGGTCAATAGCGGTCGTATAATGACCGGCGGCATCTAATCCGTTTGGATTTTGAAACGCTGTCTTTGCTGCGCCTGCTTTTTTGGCTCGCTCTGTCATCATATCAGCAAATTTTTCTACGCTTCCGCCTATGTGCTCGGCAATGGCAATGGCGGCGTCGTTGCCGGATTCCAACATCAATCCGTATAAAAGAGTTTCCATGGAAATTTTTTCGCCGGCAGAGAGGTAAATGCTGGAACCTTCTGTTCCTGCAGCGTTTTGGCTGACGGTTACGATATCGTTAAAGGCAGCGTTCTCCAGAGCCAGGAGAGCGGTCATGATTTTTGTTGTGCTGGCCATGGAATGGGTCTCGTTACCGTTTTTTTCATAGAGGATTTTCCCTGTTTGCGCATCCATGACGCAGGCGTACTGAGCGGAAATAGCGGAAACACAAATTGTCGGGCTGTATAGGCATAACAAAAGGCACAAAACCGGAAGAATCAGTTTTTTCATATTGGCGGCTCCCTTCAGGATTAAGACATTTACGTTAGACTATATGAAAAAAATTTCCTTAAAATGAAAAAATGTGTTTAAATCTTGGGGAAAGGGGGTATAAAGATATTACAGGACAGGTTCCTGTTACAATACATAATAAGGAGTGGATCTCATGAAAATTACAATGACAGGTAAACAAATTGAATTAACCCCCGCTTTAAAAGACCGCATCTCGGACCGTTTTTCAAAGCTGGATCGATATTTCCATAAAGAAACAGAAGCAACGGTTACGTTGTCTGTGCAACGTGAAAAGCAAGTTGTTGAAGCAACGGTCTACTCAGGAAATCTGATGGTTCGTGTAGAAGAAGGAACGGACGATATGTATGTCAGCATTGATAACGCTGTTGATATTTTAGAGCGTCAGCTCAGAAAGCATAAAACAAGAATCGAAAAGAAACTGAAGAAAGATACTTTTGATGCAGCCATTCTGGAACAAATTCCTTACAGTAAAATTGTTCCTGAGGAAGAGGAGTTCAAAATCGTCAGAACCAAGCGTTTTGAAACGAAACCCATGAGTCCTGAGGAGGCTATTTTGCAGATGAATCTGCTGGGTCACCAATTCTACATTTTCACCAATGCTGAAACCGGTGAATCCAATGTGGTTTACCGCAGAAAAAGCGGAGACTACGGTTTGATTGAACTGTACTAAGTTAAATTTTAAAAGGCGAAGCTTGCTTCGCCTTTTTTTGTTGAAATATGACCCGATATGTGATAATATAAAATAAAGATTAGCTTTAAACGGAAAAGTTCGGAGTAGGAGATTTTCTTTTAAATGCTATACCGTAAATGAGGATGTATATCTTATGACAATCAGAAAAGCAAAGCCAACCGATTTAAGTTCAATTCTCAAAGTGTATGAAATCGCGCGGGAGTATATGCGAAAAAGCGGTAATCCTGACCAGTGGGGAACGGATAAACCGAAGCAGGAACTGCTGGAAGAGGATATCAGAAAAGGCCAGCTTTTCGTAGGAGAAAGCGAGGACGGAGCCATCCGTTTCGTCTTTGCCTTTATTCTGGGAGAAGACCCGACTTATTCCTATATTGAAGATGGCGCCTGGCTGTCGGATGAGCCCTATGGAACGATTCATCGGATTGCCGGTGATGGGACAGTTTCCGGCGTGGTGCAGAAGGCTGTGACCTACGGCAGGCAATGGGTTTCGAGTATCAGAATTGATACCCACGAAAAAAATACGACAATGCAACATGTTGTAGAGAAACTTGGCTTTGTCCGGTGCGGCATTATATATATCAGCGACGGAACGCCAAGAATAGCGTATCAGCTTATATAATTCATTCTATTAAAATGAAGGAGAGATGAAAGTGAAAACAGTACAGGATATTTTATCAATGATTGAAGAAAACGGCATCAAAATGGTTGACTTTAAAATGGTGGATATTAACGGCCAGTATCGCCATGTCACCATTCCTGCCAAGAATTTTTCTGAAAAAACGATGAAAAACGGTATCGGCTTTGATGCCTCAAACTATGGTTATGCTGTTGTGGAAAAGAGTGACATGGTATTTATCCCTGACCCGGATACGGCAGTAATCGATCCTTTCTGCGACATTCCGACCTTGTCAATGACTGGTAATGCTATGATTATCGATTCTCCGGAAAACCGTCCCCTGGCGCAGTATCCGAGAAACATTGTACGTGCGGCAGAGCAGTATATGAAGGATAGCGGCATTGCAGATACCATGCTGATCTTACCTGAGTTTGAATTCTACCTCTTCGACCAGGTGGGTTGGGAAGTAAAACCGGATTCTATCGGCGTGTCCTTAGATGCACAGCAGGCCCACTGGAACAGCGCAAATGAAGGTCTGGGTAATGTGGTCGCAAAACAGAAGAACTATCATATTGCCAAGCCTTTTGATGTCTCCTACGAAGCCCGTAGCGAAATGTGTATGTTAATTGACGATGCCGGCATTGCGCTCAATTACCATCACCCCGAAGTCGGAGCAGGTGGTCAGTTCGAGATTGAGCCTGAGTTGGGCGAAATGTCAAAAATGGCTGACGCGACTATGATGATTAAATATATCATTCATAATACAGCAAGAAAATATGGTATGTCCGCTACCTTTATGCCTAAGCCGGTTATGGGCGAGGCGGGCAATGGTATGCATGTTCATATGCTCCTCTTTAAAGACGGAGAGCCCGTTTTCTCTGATGATAATGGCTATTCACACCTGAGCAAGGAAGCGCATTATTTTATGGGCGGTCTGCTGAAACATATTGCCTCTCTTTGTGCTTTGACTAATCCCAGCACCAACTCCTTTAAGCGTCTTGTCCCCGGTTTTGAAGCACCGGTTACCGTTGGCTATGCAACTTCTAACCGCAGCGCAGTAATCCGTATCCCGGCTTATGCGAAAGAACCCGGTCTTCGTCGTTTTGAACTGCGAAATCCTGATGCAACCTGTAACCCCTATTTCTGCTATGCTGCAATTCTGATGGCAGGTTTAGACGGCATCAAGAATAAAATTGATCCTCACGAAAACGGTTGGGGTCCCTATGACTTCAATCTGTATCACTTAAGTGATGAAGAAAAGGCGAAATTAAAGCAGTTGCCCACATCTTTAGATGAGGCGCTGGATGCTTTGGAATGTGACCACGACTATCTGACTGCCGGCGGTGTATTCCCGGAAGAACTTTTGAAAAACTTTATTAAAACCAAGAGGGAAGAATGCCGTCAACTTGCGGCGATTCCCCATCCTGCGGAGTTTGATAAGTATTATAACCTGTAAAAAGTATAAGAGCCATGTTAACGTGGCTCTTTTTTTGTACAAAATTCCATTCTGCACTTGACAGTTTTACGCTGTAAATGATATAATAAAACCAACTTATGCGCATAAGTTGCGCGGAGAGGTCCGAAAGGAGTGTTTTTGTGAAGAAAATTCTGTCTTTTGATGTGGGAACCACCTCTATGAAATGCATCGTTTTTGACGAAACGTTTTGCGAGATGTTTTCTGCGACGCATGAATATAGTTTAGAAACTGCCGGAGACCGGGCAGAACTGGATCCGGAGATTTATTTTAATACTTTTTGCGGTTGCGTCCGGGATATCGGTCAGCAGTTAAACCTTAGAGAAGTTGCGGCCGTAACCTTTACCACGCAGGGTGAGACTTTGATTCCTGTAGATGCTGACGGAAATGCCTTATGTAAGGCTATCGTCTGGCTGGATAGCCGTGCCGGAGAAGAGGCGGCGTTGATTGAATCTGTTGTGTCGAGGCAGGAGCGCTACGAAGCCACCGGCCTTTGCGATATTGACGGAGCTCTTCCTCTTGCTAAGGTTCTCTGGCTGAAGAAAAATGAGCCGGAACTGTATGAAAAAACCTGTAAGTTCCTGCTGCTGGAAGATTATCTGATTTACCGTCTGACGGGTAAAATGGTGTCGGAACAGTCCCTGCAGTCTTCTACGGGCTGGTATAACATTATGAACGACGCCTTCTTTGATAAAATGTTGTCGGCCTGCGGTCTGGATGATAGCAAGTTCCCGGAAATTCTTCCCTGCGGAACAGTTGTTTCTCCGGTTTCTGCCGATGTTGTGGCGCAATTGGGACTTTCTCCTGACACGCTGGTTATTACGGCAGCGATGGATCAGATTTCCTCTGCTGTTGGCGCCGGAAATATTGCCGAAGGGATTGTAACGGAAACAACAGGAACGGCTTTGGTTGTAGGTGCTACGGTTTCTGAGCCGGTCTACGATCTGGACTCTCCCTTAACTGTTTATCGTCATTTTAACGATCGTTATATTTATATGCCTTATTCCGGAACAGCGGGAATTGTTCTGAAGTGGTTCCGCGATACGGTAATGCCTGACGTGGTAGAGGAGGCAAAAAAACGGCAGGTTTCCTCCTATCAGTTGATTGATGAACTGGCAATGACAGCTCCTGCCGGCAGTAACGGTGTGGTTATGAATCCGGACTTTACCAAAGGCGGTGCTTTCTCCGGTCTGACATTGGCAACAAGCCGGGCGGATCTGGCCAGAAGTGTTTTAGAGGGCGTTTCCTTTATGCTTCGTGAACTGTTAGAAGGAGTTGAAAACCGGGGACATTCAGTTAAAGAAATTCTGTCCTTGGGCGGCGGCTCTTATAGTCCCTTATGGTCAAACATCAAGGCTTCTGTGATCAATAAAACGGTTTGCTCTGTCAGCTACGGCGAAACAACGGCTTTAGGTGCAGCAATTTTAGCGGCTGTTGCCTTGGGAATTTATCCGGATGTTTCCGGAGCCCTTGCTTCCGTCAGTCAGGGCGGGAAGCAATATGAACCCAATCAGGATTGGCGTTTAACCTACGAAAAGGTTTACCAAACATATATTACATCAAAAAACGGAGGTCAGTAAAATGAAAAACATGTTAAAAGCAAATGTTGTTATGATTGGACTGGGCGAAGCTCAGTACCCCCAGGATTATCTGGCAAAGGTTTTGGACACATTAGATGCTGAAGTCAGCAAGATGGATTGTAACTTCATGGGTACATATAAAATTATGAAGTTTGCTGATGCAGAGAAGGTGGCAGAGGAGTTAAAGGGCAAGAAAGTTGATTTGTTCATTCTACCGTTCCTTTCCTGGCATATCACCATTAACATCATGCACGTTTTAAAGGATTTCAGAGATGTTCCTCTCTTAATCTGGGGCATTGGCGGTATTACCGATAAGACGGGAAAGCTTCACGCTCCTGCAGCTGGCGCCGGCATCACCGGTTTCATTCCCATTGTCAAAGAAATGGATTATAAGTATAAAATCATTATGGAAGAGCCCGATGCGCCTCACGAATATGCTCAGGTTGCGGATTATATTCACGCTGTCAGCTGTGCTAAAACTGTTCGTGCTTCCAGAATCGGTCTGATTGGCTATGCCGATATGGGTCTTTACTCTGTGGCTTATGACAAAACAGGCTTATTCAAAAAATTGGGTATCGACATTGAAAACTATGATGGTTACGGCATTGCTGACCTGATGAACGCTTTCCCCGAAGATCGCGTTAAGGAAACCATGGAATGGATCAGAAGCACAACGAAGGCACAGAATGAAATTGCTGATGGTCCTTTGGAAAGAGTTACCAGACTGTATCTTGCTATGAAAGATAAGGCTGACGGACGGAAACTGGATGCGATTTCTGTTAAATGTGTTGACGGTATCACGAAACTTGGTTTTAACCCCTGTCTTGCGCAGTCTCTCCTGGCGGATAAGGATTTGTCTGTTATCTGTGAATGTGATGCATACGGTCTTGTTACCAGCATCATTCTGTCTACTGTAACCGGCGCAACCTCTGCTTTTGTTGAACATTACGAAGTATTCGGCAACAGCGTTTTAGTCGGTGTTTGCGGCTTTATTCCCCAGGACTTTATTGACGGTGACTTTGAAATTAAATCTGCAAATCTGGGCGAATACAACACCGGTATCAGTAACGTTTCCAAACTGAAGACCGGCGAAGTAACCTACGCTCGTTTCTATAATGACCACGGAACCTTTAAACTCTTCCTGGCACACGGCGAAACCAAGCCCAATCCCAAGTGGACAGAACTGGGTTGGGAAGAGCCCACTCCGGACTTCCCGGCAGCTCTGTTAGAGCTTGAAATGCCCATGAACGAGTACCTTGACAAAGTTCCCGGACAGCATGTTATTATGGTATTTGGCGATCACGTTGAAAAGGTAAGAACCGTTTGTGATATTCTGGGTATTGAGGTTGTTGAATAATAGGAGAGTTTTTATGTCGAAAAAAATATGTATCATCGGTGCCGGTAGTGCGATTTTTTCGTTGAATTTAATTAAAGATATTTGCATCAACGAGCATTTTAAAAATTGTACTGTTTCTTTAATGGATATTAACGAGGAGCGCCTGGAGTCCATTTACGGCCTCTGCACCCGTTATACAGAAGAAATGGGCGCGGGTATTACCGTTTTAAAAACCATGGACCGTCGGGAGGCAATGCAGGGCGCAGATTTTGTTGTTAATGTAGCATTAGATTACGGTCACGCTCGTTTCAAA
>JBGUTC010000063.1:0-43521 GCA_045132895.1 Clostridia bacterium | reverse complement strand
TACTGCCATGCCTATATCCTTTAAATAAACTCGATAAGGTCTTTAAGAATCCGCTGCATCAGAAGATTTATAACGTTGGCGTCAGAACTCTGGAACTCTGTCTCCATGACCATTATGAAGATTGTCCATGGAGAGAGCAGGGGCTTTACGCCATGGATAGCCGCAATCAGATGCTTTGCGGATACTATGCCTTTCGGGAATATGCAGTACCTCGTGACAATCTGTTTTTGATGAGTCAGGTTGACCGGGAGGATGGTCTTGTGTCCATTTGTATTCCGACGTCCTTTGACTTTGCTATTCCATCTTTTTCTCTTCACTATATCACGGCGGTTTATGAGTATACCATTCATTCCGGGGATCTTACTTTGTTTGAAGCGATTTTGCCAAAATTGAAGAGAATGCTTAAGACCTTTACGGATCGAATGGAGAACGGTCTTTTGACCAATATGTTTGCCAATAAATCACCGGGGTACTGGAATTTCTATGAGTGGACGGAGGGCCTTAACGGATACGGAGAGGAAGCAAAGAAAAAGCGCTATGAAGCGGCGCTGAATTGTCTGGTCTCTATGGCGTTGTCTAATATGCAGAAACTGTGTGATCTGCTTTCCGTTCCGGCAGACTATGGCAAAATGGCAGTAGCATTAAACCGGAAAATCAACGCAGTCTTTTTTGATTCTGAGAAGGGTTTATATAAAAATGTTCCGGAAAGTGATCAGTACAGCGAACTTGTCAATGCTTTTGCAATTCTGTGCGGTGCGGCTACCGGTGAAAGGGCTGAGCATATCTGCCGCATTCTCGCTGGGGAGAATGACTTGACAAAGATTTCTCTCAGTATGTCCTGCTTTAAGTATGACGCTCTGCTTCAGGTAGATGAGGCAGCCTACGCGCCTTATGTTATTCAAAATTTGGAGACGGTGTATAAGAAAATGCTGGACGCAGGAGCTACTTCGTTCTGGGAAGATTATGATGGCACCGATGCCTTCGCCAAGGCGGGAAGTCTTTGTCACGGATGGAGTGCTATGCCGGTTTATTATTTCCATCGTTTGGAAAAATTTATGTAAGATTTTTGGGAGGAGAGTATGATTAGGACCGTATTTCTGGATGTGGATAATACTTTGATGGATTTTAATGAGTGCGCCCATCTGGCGATGAAAAAAACGTTTCTTGAGGCAGGGATTCCTTATCGGGAAGACATGTTTCCGGTGTTCATTAAAACCAATGATGAACTCTGGCATGAGATAGAAAAAGGAACCCTGACCCGGGATGAACTGCATCAGATTCGTTGGGTCAGGGTGTTCAGCCGATTAGGGATAGACTATGATGGGGTGGCTTTTGAAAAAATGTTTCTCCGTCATCTGGAGACAACTCCGGCGCTGATTCCCGGTGCTTTGGAACTCTTGGAGTATCTTTCAAAGAAGTACACTCTGTGCCTTGCCAGTAATGCCTCCTATAAGCCTCAGACAAAAAGGCTTGCCCATTCGGGGATTCTGCCCTTTGTGCAGCATGTGTTCATCTCAGAAATTATGGGTGTTTCAAAGCCGAAGAAAGGCTTTTTTGATATTTGTTTTTCAGAAATTCCCGATGCAAAACCGGAAGAGAGCATCATGATTGGCGACTCTCTCCATGCTGACATCGGAGGCGCAGCAGAGTACGGGATGAAAACCTGCTGGTTTAACTTTTATAATCAGCCTGTGCCGGAAGGTCTTTCGGCTGATTATGTGGTTTCGTCTTTGGATGAAATTATGACATTTTTATAAAAACAGAGGGCGTATGCCTTCATAACCCACCAGTAACCCGCCGGCTTCTGCATAAAAACTGCAAAGTCCGCGGGTTTCTTGCATGGTAACAGAAGAGGAGGGAAACTCATAAAGAATTAAATCGGAAAGTTTTTCAGCGGTTTCCCGGCTCTGACAGTAATGGATTCTTACCTTGCCGCCTGAAAAACCGTTTTTCTTCATGTTTAACACGGTGTCCGCCAGGGCCTTTTTGATTCCTTTCGTTTTTGTCAGAAGCTCAAGGGTACCGAGAGGGCTGGCTTTTCCCACAACCTTAATGCCTAACATGCCGGCAAACATGGCAGATGCGGTACTGACTCTACCGTTACATGCCAGATTATGAAGAGATTCCAGGCAGAATAAGAGGTGGGTTGTCTCTTTATAGGATTCGATTTCTTTGACAATGTTCTCAAAGCTTAATTCTGAAGCAAGAAGCGTTTGCAGTTTTTCGATGATTAACGCAAGTTCCGGCCCGGCGGAAAGGCTATCAATAACATGGCCTTTCTTCTCCGGATGCTCCTGTAGATGCTCAGCCAGTGCCAGACTGGCAGAGTTACAACTGCCGGACAGGGCACTGGTTATCGTGATACAAAAAATAACGTCTGCATTGCCAAAGGCGGCTTTCCAGTCTGATACGTTGGGGCAGGAGGACCTTGATTTACCTTTATATTTTTTCAAGTCCTCAATCATCGCATCGACGTTTAAGCATTCGTCATCTATATATTCTGTTTCGTCTGTTATAATTTTTAAGGGGACGCTGGCGTAAGAGCCGTTTTCTAAAGTCAGTAAATCCGAGGATGAGTCGGAAATGATGATGTTGTTTACCATAAGAACCTCCAATGTGCTTTTTGATAACTGATTATCGGTTTTTGAAAACCTTATGTTGGGATTATAGCAGGTTTTATAAAACATGTCAACGTATTTTGAAAAACTTATTGACAAATATATAAAAATTTAATACAATGAAACCATGAAAGATGATTTAAAGGCTCTGTTCGTAGCCCGGGTTGGGGTTTTCCGTTTGCCCCGATACCGTGAGCTTCCGAACATGGGGCTCTATTTGGAACAAGTAACTAAATATATAAACGGATTTTTAAACACCCTGGGTTGTCCGGAGATTACGCCGTCGATGGTCAGCAACTATGTGAAAAAGGGTGTTATTTCTGCACCGGTCAAAAAGCAGTATAATGCTGAACAGATTGCATATCTGCTCTTTGTCAGTTTTGCCAAAAGCGTTCTGAGCCTGGAAGATATTATGCAGCTGGTTACCATGCAAAAGGCAATTTATGATGTGGAGACGGCGTATGATTATTTTTGTTCGGAACTGGAGAACATGCTTTTATACATTGCCGGCCTGCAGGATACCGTAAAAAACATTGGTGTCAGCAACACAGTTGAGAAAACGATGTTTCGCAGCGTAATTATAGCGGCGTCGCATATCGTGTTTTTAAATAACTGTTTTGAAACTGTTAAGACGTTAGATAAAGAAGAGGCAAAGTAAGGGGCTGCGGGAAGTGGTCCCTTTTAATTTTTAGTGAAGAGGAGTAGAACATGAAACTGTGTTTCTATACGCCGGCTTATGGTCCGGCAGAAGGTTTTGGTGGTGCCACCTTTGGTTTTGCCGGTGCAGAAAATGAGTGCCTGAAGACGATGATGGCGTTCCCTGACGAACTGGAGGGGACGGTTTTGTGCGGTACGTATGAGGCGTGTCTGGAACAGGCAACCGAGGGTCCGTGGCAGGCAGGGATTGTGCTTTTAGGCAACGCCGGAGGAGAAAATACTTTTGTTCGGGCGTTGGCAGAAAAAGTGCAGGCGCCCTTAGTCGGGGGCAGCGGTGCGATTCATCCGGAAACCGGAGAAAGCGCTCTCGTGACAGGACGCGGAGAAGCAGCGGTATTTTTAATTCGTGATGACCGGTTTGAAATTTCAGTTCAAAGTGAGAATATTCACCGGGAGATTTTAGGAGAACATGCGATTGGGTTTTCCTCTCCCCGTGTCATAGAAACCATTGACGGCTATGAAGCGCTGCAATGGTTCAGAAAACAGCAAGAGGCCTATGGTCTTTCTCCGTCAGATTTTGAGCACATCACTTTTTCTGATGCATATGGCATCAATGCGCATTTATCAGAAAAAGACGGCAAACTTGTTTCCGGACGTGACCTGAGTGAAAGAATGTTTCTTCGCCGTTTGGCGAAGGAGGAAGCCCAGAGCCGGATGCAGGCATTTTATGCAGATGAACAGGCGATTGTTTTCGGTTGCGCCGGTCTGAAATCCACGCTCAGCACGGGACTTGTGACAAAAGGCTTAGGTCTGTTTATGTTCGGCGAGGTATGCACCGTTAATGAAAGAAGCGATTTTGGTAATTTGATGCTGTCAAAACTAATTGTCCGTAAAAAATAAAACAGATTCCTTTTTCATACGAATAAAAAGGAATCAACTTTAGTAACAGTCTTGGAGGATATAGAAAAAGCCGCAAATTTAACACAACAATGTGCTAAATTTGCGGCTTTTTGGAGTTTGCCCTAAGGCTACAGCCATCATCAGGCTTTTTGGGCAAACGGTTATCTTATGCCAGAGCGAGAACACAATCAGTTATCGACGAACAATGATTGCTCTGTCGAGATAAACCGCTTCTTGCTCCGTACGGCTGCCACCATATAATTCACCGGTAAACTTCATTGAAAGGTACACATCGCAGGCATCCATCGGAAGAATTTCAGCAATGCCGGAAATATGCAACCATTCATAATTGTTACCGAAGATATCTGCACGAACGTGTCCTGCCTCCTGAATGCCGGAGACACTGCCGACTTTATAGAGGTGGTATACATCTGGGACAATGTCTTCTTTAAACAATTCAACTTTGCTTACATATTCAGTATCTTTTAGAATTTGAATGGTAATACCTTTTCCGTTTTCAACATCGCGGCTGGTTGTTAAAAGTTGTGCAACCTCCAGCGGATGAACAGCATCTTCGCGGCAGAGTTTCTGTACTCTGCCCAGACTGGAATCCGGATCGTCGACGAAAGATGCACCATAAAGTTCAGCGTAAACGTTATAGCGGCTGGAATTTTTATAGAAGAACTGATACACATCCTCCGGGTTAACATTAGCAAGTTCAGCGGGCAAAGGAGCGGTTTCCGGTTCCGGCGTCAATACCATGTTTGAGAAATATTCAATCTGGTTCTTGACTTTGGAGGACGGAGCTGCTTCACTGCAACGAGGGTGTTTCAGCGCTTCTTTGTAGCCATCAACGACAAATAGGCGGATGGCTTCTCTGTCATATTCAAAGCTTTCACCATTTTTTTCCGCTATTTTCTTTAAATCAAAATATTTAATCAAAAGTGCTGAACCCAGGGAGGTCAGGAGA
The DNA here is from genome assembly GCA_045132895.1 of Clostridia bacterium. Lineage (GTDB taxonomy): Bacteria > Bacillota > Clostridia > UBA1381 > UBA9506 > UMGS755. The sequence goes on along the minus strand of JBGUTC010000063.1, from coordinate 38,376 downwards.
TATCGGACACGGGGTCCCAGAACAGGATCGTCTCCTACAACTTCTACTGCTTTTTCTAAAAGAGCCATACCTTTTTTAACGGCCTTGTAGTCTAAGAAACTAAAATGCGCACTTTCTACACCGCAGAATGAGGAAACATTGGGATGCTCTGCTACAGAACGTGACAATTCGTTCATATACTCACGGATATAGCATGCTGCTGGTCCGTAATACTTTGATACAAAATCATCAATCAAAACATCAGGGTCCGCATACGGATCTTCGCACAGATGCAGAAGCATAAACTGCAACAGGTCCCACATATCGGTAGAAGGTCTTTCGTTTTCGACAAACATACCGCAGACATTGTTGTCGGCATATGTTTTAAAACTGTCACTCAAACGGTTGAAGACCGGTAGCGGTGTATTGACAAATATATTAAACGTATACTCCCAGATCTGGTATTTAGAGCCGGTTTTTTTACATATATCAGACCATTTCTGAACCAAGTCGTAATACCATTTGTTGCTTTTGTGCTGCAATCCGTTAATAACATCGATATAGACATTTGCTAAGCGAATCATTACGTTTTTTTCAGGCAGAGTATCGTCTTTTGGCGGATCGATATATACAGCATATGCCAGAGTTTCCAGCATAACATCGGGGTGTTTTTCTGCAACCTTACGGGCAACTTTATTAACAAAATTTAATGCATATCCGGTAGTTCCACCTTTTTCGATTGCTACCTGACACTTTTCGCATTCGCAGAAACCACCCATAACATCCGGGAAGGAAATGTCATAATAATCAGGCATGGGCACGCCTTTTTCCTTGGAAAGGGCTTTATCTTCTTCGATATATGCCAGTAATTTTTCCGTAACAACATCATTTAACTCGTCGTTTTCCAGACAGTAATGAGCGTAGGGAACTCGTCTGCCTTCTACATTACTCCAGGCAAACCACTCGGGATGGTCTTTAAAGTATTTGTCACCCGGGATGTATTTATCAATGGTATGTACATGGTGCGGGCGTCCAAAGGGGAGGGCACCGCCCAGCTTTTTGATGCTTTCGTGATAAACGCCGTTTTCCAAACCGTCATCGCCGACGACGTTACAACGGGTTCTGGCATCGTAATAAAAATCCTCATTATGACGGAAGCCTAAGACTTTTCGATGTTCAAAGAACGGCGTTCCTTCTTTATAGAGTTCGGAATCAAGAACCAGTTCGTTCAGTTCTGGAACATATTCTTCCCAAACAGACCACCAACGGATGCCTACGATATCTTCTAAGAAGTGATACACGGCATAGATAATACCACGGTCATTTTCCTTAACACCACCGGTTAAAATAACATTTTCATCCAGCAGTTTAATGATCCAGTTTTCTTCACTTTTTCCGTTGATACCGGCAACTTTGGCATATTCAGTATGACCAATATAAAAAGCTTTGCTCACAGGCTCTCCTTCCTTGCAGATTGAAAGTTCTGTGCCGAATGCTTTTTTTAAATAAAGTTGCAACTCTTCCGCAGCAGTTTGCTCAACAGGGGCAAAGGCAGCCGGGATTACGATTGCATATTCCGTTTTTTGATTGTAAATAATTGTTGTTTGCATAATATCCTCCATGATAAAGTGTGTTTATTTGTTGAATCTTATTATAATTATAGTATGGTTTATCGGGAAATTCAATCGTTATTTTTTTCATTTATCCTTATTTTTTGTACTGTTAAATAAAAAAATGAGTTACACCTTGCGGTATAACTCGTTTTGGTGCGAGTGTTCATAACGTGTCATAAATAGAAAGAGTGTCCGTAACATACGTTACGAACACTCAAACTGGTCGGGTGTTCTTATAGGATTTATTTACAAATGCTGTAAAATATAGGGTTTTAGACGGTCATAATAATCTCTTATCTTAAAAAGTCGATATGCAAACTTCGTTTGCTCGATATTTTTGTTATCACAAAATCGATATGTTTTTCGTTTTGCTCAAAACTCGATATGATATAAATCTCGTTGCCGCAGGCAACATATCGAGTGCGTCAGCACATATCGAGTTCCAAAGGAACATATCGAAAATCTCGCAGAGATTTATATCGATGAAAAAACGACAGATTTCCTTGTCGAAATCTGTCGTTTTTTTCTGGTCGGGGTGACAGGATTTGAACCTGCGACCTCTTGACCCCCAGTCAAGCGCGCTACCAAGCTGCGCCACACTCCGATGTCTCTTCAAGACTCATTTATTATACAACAAAAATCTGGATTTGTCAAATAAAATTTTAAAAAAGTTGAAAAAATTTTTAAAAATTAAATGTTTCTGTAAATTTTCTATTAAGATTTCATTTTGAAGATGCGCAGAACATAACTATGTGATATACTGTTGCATTGTGAAAGAACGGTTACAAACATGAAATGTATATGGAAGGTTTTGATGAATTTGCAACTCAATACAATTAAGGAAAAGGCTCTTTCAGGCGGAGCGAAACTAAAGGGCATGTCTAAAAAGAAAAAAATAATAGCGATTGCCACTCTTTCGGCTCTTTTGCTTATTCTTGTTCTGAGGGCGGTGCTGCCTTCCGGGAAAGGCGTAAAGACGGTGAACACTACGCAGGTGGACAAGGGAAATATTTCTGTTGTTATCAGCGGAACCGGCACCATCAAGCCGATTGATGAATATGAAGTTACTTCGCTGGTCAAGGGAGAAATTCTGGCGGATACCTTTCAGGAAGGGGATCTGGTGGAGAAGGGCGACCTTCTATATCAGATAGACTCCAGCGACCTGGAAAATACCTTGGAAAAAGCGCAGTTGGGTTTGGAAAAAAGTCAACTTGCCTATGACCAGACCATGGATGAGTTATCGAAATTAAACGTCCGGAGTACATATAGCGGTACCATTACAGAGATGCATGTTAAAGTAGGTGATACCGTCGGCAACGGAACAAAGGTTGCAGACATTATCGATATGAACACCATGGTGTTGACGGTACCCTTTAATGATGTGGATACATCCGGTATCTATCCCGGTGCTACAGCACAGATTACATTGTCAAATTCTTCTTTTGCGCTTACGGGAACCGTGCGCCGCATTTCAAATGGTACGTTGATTTCTTCTGAGGGCGCCATTGTCCGGAATGTAGAAATTGAAGTGCCAAACCCCGGCGCTTTAAAGGAAGGCGATGTTGCCGGCGCCATGATTGGCAATGTGGCATGTAACGGGCCGGGAACGTTTGAATATAATCTGAAAACATCTATTCTGGCAGAAACCTCCGGCCGGGTGGTATCTCTTAACTATGGTGCCGGCGATTGGATTCAGGCAGGTTCTGCAGTTGTTGTTCTGGATTCTGCCAATGCAGAGCACACGCGCCGTAATAGTCAGCTTTCTCTGCGCGACTCTCAGCTTTCTATTGAAAACTATAATAAACAATTAGAGGACTATCAAATTACAGCGCCAATCTCCGGCACGGTTTTAAAGAAAACTTCTAAAGCGGGTGACACGCTGGATAACAGCAATGCGCAGGTTGTTATGGCTGTAATTGCGGATATGTCTACCATTGTGTTTGAAATGAACGTTGATGAACTGGATATCAGTAAGATTGCTGTTGGGCAGAAAGTCAGCGTTTCTGCAGATGCTTTGGAAGATCAGCAGTATAGCGGCTATGTAGACTACGTCAGCGTTGTGGGAACGACGCAAAACGGTGTTACTACCTATCCGATTACGGTTGTGGTAGAAAATCCGGAGGGCTTGATTCCGGGCATGAACGTTAGTGCGGAAATCGTTGTGGAATCCCGTGAGAACGTACTGCGCGTGCCGGTTACAGCCGTTAACAGAGGCAATATTGTATATGTTAAAGGTGATGGAAAAAAAGAGAGCTCGGATCAAGAGGGCGCGAATTTGCCTCAGGGAATGCCGGTACCGGAAGGGACAATGCCGGAAATGCCTAAAGAATTTTCAGGAAAAAGAATGGACAATGCGCCTGAGGGCTTCCGAGCTGTCAAAGTGACAACCGGATTAAATGATTCCAATTATATCGAGATTTTATCTGGCCTTTCTGAAGGAGACGAGGTGTATCTTCCTGCTATGCAGGGTTCCTCTGATAATCCTATGGCGGCTATGATGGGGATGGGCTCCATGAGCGGCGGTATGCCTATGGGTGGTGGCATGCCCAGTGGCGGCATGCACGGCGGCGGAATGCCCGGGGGTAGATAACGATGATTGAACTGAAGGATATTTATAAAATCTACTCCGACGGTGACAGTGAAATCCGAGCGCTGGACGGTGTTGATTTGCGGATTGAGCAAGGGGAGTTTGTAGCGATTGTAGGGCAGTCCGGCTCCGGAAAATCTACCTGCATGAACATTATCGGTTGTCTGGATACGCCTACAAGCGGGCACTACTACCTGAACGGAACAGACGTCAGCACCATGAATGAAATCGAACTATCCCATATCCGGAACGCTATGTTAGGCTTTATTTTTCAGCAGTATAATCTGCTGCCTAAGTTGAATCTTCAGGAAAATGTTGAATTGCCTTTGATTTATCGGGGAATGTCTCAGAAACAGCGGGAGGAAAAAGCGCTTTTGGCATTGGAACGGGTTGGGCTTTTAGACAGAGCAAAAAAAATGCCCTCTCAGCTTTCCGGTGGGCAACAGCAGCGTGTGTCTATTGCAAGGGCTTTGGCAGGGGATCCGCCGGTGATTCTGGCAGACGAGCCAACAGGTGCACTAGACTCAAAAACCGGTAAGGACGTTTTGAATTTTATTAAAAAGTTAAACAATGAAGGCACCACGATTGTGTTGATTACACATGATATGTCCATTGCAGAAGAAGCGAAGCGGATCGTCAGAATTCAGGATGGGAAAATCGTCTCTGATGAACCGGGGAGGGGGTGCTCTGCATGAATTTCAAGCAATCCTTTTCCTTGGCGCTGAAAAGCCTGAAAGCCAGTAAAATGCGCTCGTTTTTGACTATGCTGGGCATTATCATCGGTGTGGCGTCAGTTATTATCCTGACCAGTATGGTAGACAGCATGAAACAGCTCATGGTGGACGAATTTGAAAGTATGGGTACCAATCTGATAACGGTCAATATTACCGGTCGCGGTGGCAACCGGACCATGGATCCGGAGGACATGCTGGCGCTGGTAGAAGAAAAAGAGACGCTGGCGGCAGTTTCACCCAATATCGCCATTCCGGCTTATATCAAAAACGGTAATGAGAATCAGTCAACGACCTGTGTAGGAACCAGTGAAAGCTATGGCGATATTCATACCGTGGAACTGGATCGTGGACGTTATCTTTCTTATATTGACGTAGAACGGCGACAAAAATGCTGTGTTATCGGTTCTTATGTTGCAGACAGTGTTTTCGCGGATGCGAACCCTATCGGGCAAGTTCTTAAAATAAACGGCTATAGTTTTACGATTGTTGGCGTTGCAGCCGAGCAAGCGGGCGGTTCTGCCGGGGGACAGGATGACCGGGTTTATTTACCCTATACGGTGGCAAGGACGCTGACCTTTATGTCCCGGGTTTCGAATTACAGTTTCAGCGCGGCGGATAAAGACCGGCTGGATGAGGCAATTGCCGATATTAAAAATGCCTTATTTAAAGTATTTCAGAATGAAGATTTTTACAGCGTTGTCAGTGTGTCGGCTATGATGGATACGCTGAACGAACTGACCGGAACCCTGACGTTGATTCTGGTTGGTATTGCAGGCATCTCTCTATTGGTTGGCGGCATTGGTATTATGAATATTATGTTGGTTTCCGTTACGGAGCGAACCCGGGAAATCGGCGTTCGAAAATCTTTGGGTGCAACTCCGTTTAATATTTTAAGCCAGTTTGTTGTTGAGGCTGCCACCACCAGCGGTTGCGGTGGCATTCTGGGGATTGTTCTGGGAATTGGCGGCGCATACGCCCTCTGTTCTTTAATGGATATGAAAACGGTGGTGACATTGGGCTCTGTGCTCATTGCATTTTCGGTTTCTGCCGTGATTGGTGTTGCCTTTGGTTATTTCCCGGCCAAAAAGGCAGCAAAGCTGAATCCTATTGATGCCCTCAGGCATGACTAAGTTGATGGTGAAAGGAAGAATACAGAATGAAACGAACAGGAATTCGAATATTGTTGCTGTCACTTTGTTTTGTGATGGTGTTGTGCAGCAGTGCTTTTGCTACCTATGGTGAAGCAGAAATTGCAACGCTGTTATCGGAGCTTTCCATTATGAAAGGCTATCCGGATGGTCAGCTGAGGCTGGAGCAGCCGGTGACCCGTGCAGAATTTTCGAAGGTCGCTATTGCAGCTTCGCCCTATAAAAATCAGGTAGCAACCGGTATGTCAGTTTCTCCTTTTGGAGATGTCAGCTATACGCATTGGGCAGCACCTTATATTAAATTGGCAGTTTCCGGCGGATTGCTTACCGGTTATCCGGACGCCACCTTTCGTCCGGAACAGACAGTGCTTCTGGAAGAGGCAGTAACTGTCTTTCTGCGCCTGTTGGGCTATTCCAATGAGGATTTCGGTTATTCCTGGCCCTATGGCCAACTGGGACTGGGTGAAAATATCGGGTTGTTAGACGACGTGGAGGCTCTGATGGGCTCTGCATTATCCCGCGGGGATGTGATGACGCTTTGCTACAATTTGCTGACCTGCTCTCCCAAAGGGTCAACAGCGGATTATCTGGAAAGCATCCAGTATCAACTGGCAGAGGACGTTATTCTCCTTGCAACAAGCAAGGAGGACAGTTCGGTTACGCCGGGCAGGGTAGTCACGACGGCGGGAAGCTATAAAATTGGCGAGAATTTCAATCATGCTTTGCTGGGCGTGCGAGGGGATGCCATTCTGAAACAAGGAGACGCTTTGGTCAGCTTTGTTCCTTATGAGCAGTCTGTGGAAGAGTATGTGATTTATTCCAAACTCGACAACGTGATTGTCACCTATCAGAACGGTACGTTGGGTCAACTTTCTGTCAGCGACGGCACAACAACGTATCTGGGCGGAAAAACCACAACCTATTCTCAGGCAAAAGCAGAGATGGCAATGGGCGACCTGGTTTCTGTGAAGCGCGGCGAAAACGGCGGTGTTGAATATCTGGCGGTTCGTGAGGGTCAGGTGACCGGCCCCGTTGTGGTGCGGAATAACAATTGGCATCAGGAACTGTCTGTCAGTGCGGATATTACGGTAATGCGAGACGGCGTTAAGGGTCGTGCAGATGATATTAAGACCTATGACGTCGTGTACTATTCGCCGGAACTCAATATGGTCATGGCCTACAGCAGAAAAGTAACGGGCATTTATGAGTCGGCTTCTCCGAATAAGGACCAGCTGACCCAGGTGACGGTTTCAGGCGTGACGTATACGGTTGAATCTGTTGAAGCGTTTAATGCCCTCTCTTCCAAAGGCGCATATCAGTACGGCGACACAGTGACCTTGCTGCTGGGAAAGGATGGCACGGTTGCCGGTGTGGCCGGAAATAGCACAAAAACGGAGACGATGATAGGATTTTTCCAGTCTGCCGGGGTGAAAGAATACAAAAATCAGGCAGGAGAAACCTATTCCAACTACTATATTACCGTCGTGGCTGCAGACGGAAACACCTTTGAATACGCGGCTAAACGGGATTATGGGGACAGTCAGTTGTTGAATCAGGTTGTTCGGTTGAATCTTTCCGACGGCTTGGCAACGGTGGGCAGTATCACGCCGAAAACTCTTTCCGGAACGGTGGACGCGGCCGGCAGAGTCATTGGCGCCTATCGGTTTGCGGATTCACCGGAAATTCTGGATACGGTTTCCGGAACCGGAAATAGTGGTGGCAGTTATGCAAAGGTCTTCTTGCAGCGATTAAACGGTATTTCGCTGAACAGCAGTAATGTTCTGTATTACCGTACCAATGAAACCGGAGAAATCGACCAGCTGATTTTAAATGATGCTACGGGTGACTGTTATCAGTATGGCATTGTGACCCAGGCTGAAAGCCGCACCGGTGGTATGAATGTTGGTGGAAGCTATACCTACGATGTTGCCGGGCAGACAGGAACAGCCACTACGTCCGGAAGCAGATATAACGTAGGAACCGGTCAGCCGGTGATGATCCTTTCTTCCGGCGGTAGAGTGGAAAGCATGAAGGCTCTGTCCAGACTGTCTGAAACGGTGACAGATATTGAGGCTAACACCCTGCAGACAAAAAATAAAAGTTATCTGCTTTCTGATGATGTGGTTATTTATAAGAAAACCAATTATGATTATACGGTCATGCCTGTGTCTGAACTGAATACCGGTACATACCGGATTTCGGCTTATTATGATCGCTCGCTGGACCGTGGCGGGCGAATCAGGGTCATCGTGGCAGAAAAGAAATAAAAAAGAGGCTGCAGAGCAGCCTCTTTTTTCAATTGAAAACTTAATATATAACAACCGTTGTACCGAAGGGGATGTTATCAGCCAGCCAGCGGACATCTTCCTGCCGCATTCTGACGCATCCGTGGGAAGCCGGTCTGCCAATGGTGCCATCATACACTCTGCCGTCATAGCGCATTAAAACAGAGTGCAGGGCGTAGTTTCCGGAGAAAATCATAACTGGACCAACATAGTACCCGTCATATTTCCAGCTGTTTTCATAGGCATAATAACTGAAGACACCATTGATAGTCGGCGTCTGATTCATGCCGGAAGCACAGGGATAAACCCGCTCAATACACCAAAGGCCGTTTTTCTTCTGAAAGAGGTTCACCGTCTGACGTTCCAGATTGACCCAGATTAAGTAGTCGGTTTTACTGGTATATTCCATGGAGCGGACGAACATATCTTTTTCTGCATTGGTGAGGTCGTCAGCCTTGGTGTAATTCTTCGTGGAAATGCTTAAATCCCGAAGGCTGACCCAACCGACCCGACCATCCGGTAAGCGGATCTGGTTGGAATAATCCGTCTTGCTGGCAATGACCTGACAGGATGTTCCTGCTGCAACGCTACCGATTTTATTCTTCAGCATAACATCTTTATAAAGCGTGGCATCTCTTCTTGTTGTAGCTTCCACGCAGACAGGTTTCACCCTTGTCAGAATATATTCTTTATCACTTGCTAGTTTGGCTTTTCTCTCTGCTTCTATTTCCTCTGCCGTGGGAACACGGGTGAGTGCAATGGATTTGGAAGCAGAGGCGATCAGGGTTTCGCCGCTGTAAAGTTTAAAACTGATTTCGATGCCACCCTTTTCTGCCTGAACAGGAGAAATCAGGTGTGCAAGACTTGCGGTACGGTTTTGGTAGAGGAAAAAACCGCTGTCTTCAGAAAGAATCTCGTTATCTGCTGTCCAGACGGCGCGGCAGACCGTAGGGGTTCCGGCATATTCTGCTGTTACAGTCAGAGAGAGGGTTTCGCCATTTGTCATTCTTTCTGCAGCAGGACTTACGGTCAAGGCTGCATCGCCGGCATTGAGCATAACGGCTTCGGGAAAACTCCGCTTGATGGGCGTTATATCTCCGTAGGATTTTGCTTCGGATGCAGAAACAGGGGACAAGGAGCAGAACTGGGTTACTATAAGCCCCAGCACTGCAACCGATTTTAACTTTTTTAAATAGTTCATTTTTACATTCACCGCCAATGATTCGATTGCAAGGATATTGTACCATAAAAAAACAGATACGCCAAGGGGGAATGTAAATTTTTTGAAAAACTTCTGAAACGGGCAGTTATTTTTCTTAGTTTTCGGCATTTTTTCCGGAAAAATGGAGATAAAAACCGAAAAAATAGCAAAAATTTATAAAAACTTTGAAAAATATGGTAGAAATGCCATTGACAAACAGAAATATTAGTGCTAAGATAATATTATAGGAAAATTTAAAAAAATGGAGGTTGTGTATAATGAATAAGGCAGAATTAGTTGCTGCAATCGCTGCAAAAGCAGAGGTTTCCAAGAAGGACGCTGAAAAAATGCTCGGCGCTTTCACAGCTACCGTAACTGACGAACTGAAGAAAGGCGAAAAAATCGCTCTGATCGGCTTCGGTACTTTTGAAACCAGAAAGAGAGCAGCTCGTGAAGGTAAGAACCCTCAGACTGGTGCAGCTATCAAGATTCCGGCATCTGTTGTTCCTGCTTTCAAAGCTGGTAAAGCTTTAAAAGACGCTATTGCAAAATAAGTTATACAAACAAGAAAAAGACTCAGAATGCAAATGTGTTCTGAGTCTTTTTTTCTATTGATAAAAAAGTGTGGATGTGGTAGAATAAAGAAAAACTAAAAGGTGGAGAAACGGATGAAGAAAGAGATTATGACTGTGACGTTAAATCCCTGTATCGATAAAACTATAACCATTGAGGATTTTTCTGAGGGTGGTTTGAACCGGATCCGGAAGGTCCGGACAGATGCCGGCGGAAAAGGGATCAATGTAGCGAAAGTTTTAAAGCGCTTTGGTGCGGAGGTTGTTGCTTTAGGTGTTTTAGCAGAAGGCGGCAGGGAACGGATAACATCTGAACTGGATCAGCGGGAAATTTCCCACGATTTTTTAGTTTTTCCGGGCGAAAACCGGACGAATTACAAAATTTTTGACAGTAAAAAAGAACAGGTAACGGAGATGAACGAAACCGGCTTTTTGGTCAGCGAGGCGCAACTGAAGTTAATTGAAGCAAATATTCAAAAGCATCTGCCGGAATGCAGCGTGATGGTTCTTGCCGGAAGTTTGGCGCCGGGCATCCCGAAAGATTTTTATAAACGGCTGATTCTGCTGGCGAAAGACTATGGTGTTCGGGTTATTTTAGATGCTGACGGAGAGGCTCTCGTCAGGGGATTGGAAGCCGGTCCTTATGCGATTAAGCCCAATGGCTTTGAATTGGAGCAACTTGTGGGAAAAAACCTTGATACAACAGAAGAACTCCTTGCCTGCGGAAAAGAATTATTGCAGGGTGGCGTAACACTCATTGCGGTTTCCCAAGGAGGGGAGGGCGCTGTCTATATGACAGAGGAAGAAGCCTTGAAGGTGAAGCTGTATCCCATCACCTGCCAGAGTACCGTTGCAGCAGGGGATTCTATGGTGGCGGCGATGGCATATTCCCTGGTAGAAGAAAAAACACTTCCGGAACTGGCGCGACTTTCTTCCGCCGCCGGAACCATTACGGCTTCAAAACCGGGAACAGAGGTGTGCACCTTGGAGGAAGTGCTTTCCTATCAGGAAAAACTGACCCTTTCAGAACTTTGATAACAGGGGGGATTTCTGCCATAAAAAGCGGAAAAGAAAGGGAATTTTTATTTACAACCGAGGAAAAATGTGGTATAATAACACCACTTGTATGATGATATTTTATAACTTTTGGTGAATACTAGCAGTATGGGTGATTAAATGAAGCAAATCGATCAGACTGTCCTTAAGGAAACGAAGTATATTAGCTTGTGGATTTTAGTAATGAGTGCTTTGTTGCAAGCGGTTTTTTTAGTGATTGGGAAGTGGGATTATACGGTGCTTTTGGGAAATCTTCTTTCCGGTGGCGCCGGCGTGCTGAACTTCTTTTTAATGGGCCTTTCGGTGCAGAAAGCAGTCACAAAGGAAGAAAACGATGCTAAAAAAGTTTTGCGGGTTTCTCAGCTTTACAGAACATTTATGATGTTCCTTTTTGTTGTGTTGGGTGTTTGCCTGCCTTGTTTTCATTTATGGGCTGTTATTATTCCTTTGTTCTTCCCCAGAATTGCCATTGCGTTCCGGCCGGTTTTTGACCGGAAGAAGCGCCAGTAACCCTTGGAGGTGTGTTAACTGTGGAAAAGAAACGTTGCCGTTTTCTGGCGGTGGATATTTGTTATATCTGTATGATGGCTTTGCCCATTTTGTTTGGTATCCTTTTAAAAATCTTTTTAAAGCCTGTTTCTGAAGGCATTCAGATTTCCGGTGCTTTGATTTACTGTCGGATTCCTATGCCCCTTCAGGACTTTTTTATTACGGAGGCTCAGGTGAATTCCTGGCTGGTTATGATTTCCCTTTTTGGCCTCTGTCTCTATCTGACCCATGGGCTTTCCACGAGGAAAATGCTTAAGCGCCAGATAGCCGTAGAGTGGATGGTGGAAGCTGTTGAAAAACTGGTTGTAGGCAATATGGGCTCTTTCTTTGCGGGATTTGCTCCTTTTGTTGCAGCTATTTTAGGTCTTTCGGCGTTTTCCAGTTTGTTGTCTCTGTTCGGTCTTTATCCACCCACGTCGGATTTAAACGTCGTTGCCGGTTGGGCCATTTTGGTCTTTATTTTAATTACCTATTATAAGTCAAAATGCGGCCCTATTGTTTATATGAAGAGTTTTGCCAATCCGGCCCTGATGGCACCACTGAACATTATCAGCGAGATTGCAACCCCGATTTCCATGGCGTTCCGTCATTATGGAAACGTGCTGTCCGGTGCAGTTATTTCTGTTTTGGTGGCAACGGGTTTGCAAGGTCTTTCGCACTTGATTTTAGGATGGCTTCCCGGCTTTTTAGGCGAGATTCCTTTGCTCCGGGTAGGTCTTCCGGCAATTCTGTCCATCTACTTTGATTTGTTTAGCGGATGCTTGCAGGCGTATATTTTCGCCATGTTGACTATGATGTATGTCTCCGGCGGATTCCCGATGGAGATTTATTTAAAAAAACAAAAACAAAAGCAATCAGGAGGTAACAAGACATGTTAGAATTAGCGATTGGTATCATTTTGGGCGGTTGTGCGCTGGGTGCAGGTATGGCAATGATTGCCGGTATCGGCCCTGGTATCGGTGAAGGTAATGCGGTTGCAAAAGCCTGCGAAGCCATCGGTCGTCAGCCGGAGTGCAAGGGCGATGTCACCAGCACCATGCTGATGGGTTGTGCGATTGCGGAAACAACCGGTCTGTATGCGTTGGTTATTGCAATTTTGCTGATTTTCGTTGCACCCAATATGTTAGTTAATATTTTGATGAATGCAATTGGTTAAGGAGATATTTCTATGCTGCAATCATTAGAAGTTATTTCTGTCAATTTGTGGGACACTCTGGTTTCCCTGGCTAATCTGGTGATCCTGTTTCTTTTATTTAAAAAGTTCTTGTTTGAGCCGGTGAAAAAAATTATGGCGAAGCGCCAGAGCGAGGTAGATGAGCGTTATCTGGCGGCAGAGCAGGCGCAATCAGAGGCGGAAGAAAGTAAAAGGAACTGGTCAGATAAGTTAAAGGGTGCGAAAGAAGAAGCGGCAGAGATTTTGTCCGATGCAACAGATGCGGCGAGAAACCGGGAAGAAAAAATTGTTGCAGAAGCAAAAAGCCGGGCAGAAGGTATCCTGCGTCAGGCGGAAGTTGAGGCAGAACTGACTGTGAAAAAAGCCGCTGACGGTATTAAGCGGGAAATTGTTGAGGTTTCCGGCGTTTTGACAGAAAAAATGCTTGAACGTGAAATTAATACAGAGGATCATCATAATCTGATTGATTCCTTTCTTGAGAAAATAGGTGATAGCGATGGCGGAAATCAGTAAGGAATACGGCACCGCCCTTTTCATGCTTGCCTGCGAAAAGAACGAAACCAGAAATTATGCCGATGCCCTGCAGACAGTTTTCGATGTTTTCAACGAAACCCCGGACTATCTTCTGTTTTTAGCATCCCCCAGTATCTCTTTGTCTGAACGTCTTTCTGCTATCCGGGAAGCCTTTAGCGGAAAAGTACCGGAAGACGTGGTTTCCTATCTGCAGCTTCTTTGCGAAAAAGGCAGAATTTCCTGTTTTCCGGAGTCAGTTGAAGAATATAACCGGCTCCTTTCGGCGTCTGAGCAGGTGGCTCGCGCCAAAGTGACCAGTGTTGTTCCGCTGACAGATGCGGAAAAGGCGAAACTGATTGAAAAACTGAAAGATGCCTGCAAGTGTGATGTAACGGCGGAGTATTTAATTGATGAATCGCTCCTGGGCGGTATGATCGTAGAATTGGACGGCAAGATTCTTGACGGCAGTCTGCGTAGCCGTTTACGCGATGTGAAGGAAGTGATAAGCAAATGAACACAAGACCGGAAGAAATCAGTAGTGTCATTAAAGAACAAATTAAGAATTATCAGTCCCGAATCGAAATGAAAGAAACCGGAACGGTTATCTTGGTCGGTGACGGCATTGCCCGTGTTCACGGCTTAACGGAATGTATGGCCAGTGAACTGTTAGAGTTTGAAGACGGCAGCTACGGTATGGCGCAGAACTTAGAGAGTGAAACGGTTTCTGTTGCTGTTTTGTCTGATAACAATACCATTCGGGAGGGTACTTTAGTCAAAAGAACCGGTAAGGTTTTGTCTGTTCCCGTTGGTGAAGGCTTTTTAGGCCGCGTTGTAGGTACCTTAGGTAATCCTATTGACGGCAAGGGTCCTATTGAGTCCACAGAGACAAGACCGGTTGAATCAGAAGCGCCGGGCATTATCGAAAGAAAAAGCGTTTCCGTTCCCCTGCAAACGGGCATCAAGGCCATCGACAGCATGATTCCCATCGGCAGAGGTCAGCGTGAACTGATTATCGGTGACCGTCAGACAGGTAAGACGGAAATCGTGTTAGACACGATTATCAACCAGAAAAACAGCGATGTTATCTGTATTTATGTTGCCATTGGTCAGAAGAACAGCTCCGTTGTACAATTGGCAAACGAGTTGATCAAAGCCGGGGCAATGGAATATACCATTATTGTTTCTGCTTCTGCATCCGAGTCGGCACCGCTTCAGTATGTTGCCCCTTATTCCGGTTGCGCTATGGCAGAATATTTCAGAGAACAGGGTAAGGATGTTTTGATTATCTATGATGATTTGTCTAAACACGCGGTGGCATACCGTGCCCTGTCCCTGCTGATTCGCCGTCCTCCCGGACGTGAGGCTTATCCCGGTGATGTTTTCTATCTCCATTCCCGCCTCCTGGAGCGCGCGGCATGTGTGGCGCCGGAGTATGGTGGCGGTTCCATCACGGCTTTACCTATTATTGAAACGCAGGCCGGGGACGTTTCGGCGTATATCCCCACCAATGTTATCTCCATTACGGATGGTCAGATTTTCTTAGAGACAGACTTGTTCCACGCGGGTATTATGCCGGCCATTAACCCGGGTATCTCTGTCAGCCGTGTTGGTGGTTCTGCTCAGCTTAAGGCCATGAAAAAGGTTTCCGGTGAACTGAAACTGTTATATTCTCAGTACCGTGAGCTTCAGTCTTTTGCTCAGTTCGGTAGTGACTTAGACGCTGATACAAAAGCCCGTCTTGCTTTGGGTGAACGCATCGTGGAAGTCTTAAAGCAGGACCGCAACAGCCCGGTTCGTGTTGGCTGTCAGGTTGCTATTGTTTATGGCGTTATTAACGGTTATTTAAACGATGTTCCTGTGAATAAAGTGAAAGAGTTTGAACAAAAACTCTATGATCTGTTAGAGGCTAAATATAGCGGATTTTTGACCCGCATTGAGTCCGGTTTCTGGGAAGAGGAAGATATAAAAGACTTAAAGCAGGCGCTGTCTGAACTGACGAGGTGAGAAGATGGGTGCTGATATTAAACAACTGAGAACGCGGATTAAAAGCGTGAATTCCACCCTGCATCTGACAAAAGCCATGGGACTTGTGGCATCCTCTAAAATTCGTCGCGCCTTAGAGACAATGGGACGGAGCAGAGAATATGCTGATGCCGTCCGGATGGCAGTTTCTCAGCTGACCTCGTCCGGCGAATGTCGGAAAAGTCCGTATATGATGAACAGGGATAGTGGCAGAACAAGGCTCATTACCGTTGCCGGAGACCGCGGTCTTGCCGGCGGATATAACGCCAATATTTTCCGTTTGATGCGGGAGTTTCCTGATGCAGAGGTTTATCCCATCGGTAAGCGTGCCTGCGACAGATATGAAGGTGATCTTTCTTATGCGGAGGCGTTTTCATATCGTCAGGCAAAAGAACTGGCAGAAGACCTTTGCCGGGATTTTCTCGAAGGAAAATTTGACCGCCTGGGCATTGTCTGCACAAAGTATGTTTCCATGATGTCTCAGGAGGCCTATGTTGTCTGGGTTCTTCCTTTGGAAAAATCTGAGGAAAAGGCTACGGGCAGTATGATTTTTGAACCGGATGAAATGTCCGTTTTAAATGCAATGATTCCCGAATATGTTGCAGGAATTTTATTCTCCTGTGTGAAAGAGAGTTTCGCCTGTGAAGTGGCGGCGCGGCGCGTTGCTATGGATTCTGCCGGCAAGAATGCCCAGCAGATGATTGATGATTTAAGCCTTGCCTATAACCGGGCAAGACAGGGGGCTATCACTCAGGAAATTACTGAAATTGTCGCAGGTAGCGGCTTATAAAGGAGGCGTAATTCATGTCAAATAGTGCAAAAGGTCGCGTTTCACAGGTCATGGGTCCTGTTGTTGACGTGTCCTTTGAAGAGGGCAGTCTGCCTTCGATTTATAACGCTTTGACTATGGAAAATCGAGATAAAACCTTAACTGTTGAGGTGGCGCAGCACATTGGTGACAACGTCGTCCGCTGTATCGCAATGTCTTCTACTGACGGCTTAAAACGCGGCACGCCGGTTACGGATACCGGGAAGCCTATCAGCGTCCCTGTTGGACGTGATACATTAGGCAGAATCTTCAATGTGTTAGGTGAAACTGTTGACAATCAGCCCTTTACCGCTGAAACAGAAAAATGGGATATTCACCGTTCTGCCCCGGCTTATTCCGAACTTTCCACATCTACGGAGATTCTGGAAACGGGCATTAAGGTTATTGACTTAATCTGCCCCTATTCCAAGGGTGGTAAAATCGGCTTGTTTGGTGGCGCCGGTGTTGGCAAAACCGTTCTGATTATGGAGCTGATTAACAATATCGCTAAGCAGCAGGGTGGTCTTTCCGTCTTTACCGGTGTTGGTGAGCGTACCCGTGAGGGAAATGACTTATATAACGAAATGAAAGAATCCGGCGTTTTGTCCAATACAACATTGGTGTACGGTCAGATGAATGAGCCGCCGGGAGCCAGAATGCGTGTGGCGCTGTCGGGTCTTACCATGGCAGAATATTTCCGTGACGAAGAAGGTCAGGACGTTCTGCTCTTTATTGATAACATCTTCCGTTTCACCCAGGCAGGTAGTGAGGTTTCTGCCCTTTTAGGCAGAATGCCCTCAGCCGTTGGCTATCAGCCGACGCTGGCAACGGAAATGGGTGACCTGCAGGAAAGAATTACATCTACGAAAAAAGGGTCTATTACCTCCATTCAGGCGGTCTATGTCCCTGCCGATGACTTGACGGACCCTGCTCCGGCAACGACCTTTGCCCATCTGGATGCAACGACGGTATTGTCCCGTGGTATTGCTTCTCAGGGTATTTATCCTGCCGTTGACCCCCTGGAATCCACCAGCCGTATTTTGTCGCCGGATATTCTGGGTGAAGAGCATTATTATGTTGCCCGTGAAGTTCAGAGAATTTTGCAGCGTTATCAGGAACTGATGGATATTATTGCGATTATGGGTATGGATGAACTGTCTGATGAGGATAAACTCTTAGTACAGCGCGCCAGAAAGATTCAGCGTTTTCTGTCTCAGCCCTTTGACGTTTCTGAGAAGTTTACGGGTATTCCCGGTGCTTTTGTGCCTCTTAGTGAGACCATTCGTGGCTTTAAGGAAATTATTGAAGGTAAGCATGATGATGTTCCGGAATCTGCCTTTTTATTCGTTGGAACGATCGATGAGGCTGTAGAGAAAGGGAAGAAGGTGTCCCAATGAGAACCTTTCCTCTGATTGTTTCCTCTCCGACGGGTGAGGTGTTTCGCGGGGATGTGGTCAGTATCAGCCTGCGGGGAATCGAAGGTGACCTGGCGATTTTAGCGGGACATACGCCATTTATCACAGCCGTAAAGCCTTGTGATTGCGTTGTGACACTGGAAGATGGAACAGAAAAAACCGGTTATATGGATGGCGGTCTGCTGACTGTGGCAAAAGAGAGTACAACTTTATTATCCGGTACATTTGATTGGAAATAAAAAAGGATGCGCTAAGCGCATCCTTTTTCTATTTTCGGTACTCACCGGGTAAAACTCCGTAGGTCTTTTTAAAACTCCGGATAAAATTATTGACATCGGAAAAACCGCAGGAAAGAGCAATTTTGCTAACGGTTTCATGGGAATGATAGAGCATGGTAGCAGCGGTTTGCAGCCGGATTGAGGTCAGATACTGTTTTGGGGAAAAACCGGTCAATTCTTTGAATGTATGGGACAGATAGCAGGGGCTGATACCGAATTCCTTGCCAAGTTCAGCAATTTTAATGTGTTCGCTGAAATGGCGGTCTAAATATTTTTGAATTTTTAGGATAACAGCTCTGCAGGCAAGATCCATTCCGACAATCAGGTCAGGACATAAGCGGCTGACGGTGACGAGGAGTTCCGTAATGTAACTTGCTGCTAATTCTGCGGCATAGGGTTCATCGGCCTTACAACTGCTGCAGGACTTAAAGAGAGAAAGAATCCTGTCTTGCTCCGGCGATATGTCGATGCAATGGGTGAATTCTACGGTATGGTTTTTCAAAAGGGAAAGTAAATCCGGATTCCGCAGATAGGAATCCAATACCCGGGGAACCAAGGTCATACAGTATCGCCGGTAATCGCCGGATGCATAGCGGATGGCATGTTGCTCCAGGTTGGAGATTAAAATCAGGTGATTCTTCTTTCCTTCATAGAGTTTTCCGCTGATTTCGAAATGAACCTCGCCGCTGGTAATAAAAATCAGTTCATATTCATTGTGGTGGTGAAAATCATCCCGGGCAAAACTGTCAGAATACTGACAGGAGGAGATGATGAACTCATCTTGTTGGAGCATGTTTTCTTACCACCTTTCATTAAAAAGCAAATTTTACATATAGATAAGCAAAAAATCCTATCCCATATGATATGCTTTTATGGTACTATAAAATTGGAAAAAAGTCAATATCCGGTTAAAGGAGTGTTTATAACATGGAACAAAAAATATACATGGAAGAGTTAAATGCCTTACAGAAACAGATGGCAGAAGCAGGCGCAAATCTTCCTCTTTCTGAGGATACCTCTGTTTTGTGGGATAAGGTTTCCTGCGGAAATACGGAGTTTGCAAACCGTTTTGTCTTGCAGCCAATGGAGGGTTGTGACGGAACAAAGGACGGTAGTCCTGACGAACTGACTCAGGCGCGGTATCAGCGTTTTGCCAGAAGCGGCGCCGGTCTTGCCTGGTTTGAAGCAGTTGCCGTTGTGCCTGAAGGTCGTGCAAACCCCCGTCAATTGTACCTGACAAAGGATAATCTGGATGATTACAAGCGTCTGGTTGCCGAAATGAAAGAGATTTCTATGAAAGAACATGGTTTTGAGATTAAGACCATTATGCAGGCAACCCATTCCGGTCGTTATTCCAAGCCGAACGGCGTCCCGGAACCTATTATCGCCTATAACAATCCTTTATTTGAAAAGGAAAACCCCATTGACAGTTCCCGGATTATCACAGACGATGATTTAAAACGTCTGGAAGAATGCTACGGGATTTCCTCAAAACTGGCGGAGGAAGCCGGTTTTGACGGCGTTGATATTAAGTGCTGCCATCGTTATTTAAACAGCGAATTACTCTCGGCATATACCCGTTCCGGCGAATATGGTGGCAGTTTTGAAAACAGAACCCGGCTTCTGAGAAACGGCATTGCCCAGGCAAAAAATGCGACTTCAAATGACTTTATTGTCACCAGCCGCATGAATGTTTATGACGGGTTCCCTTATCCTTACGGCTTTGGCGTTTCTGAAGGTGGCGGTGTTACGCCTGACCTTTCCGAAGGTGTTAAACTTGTAAAGATGCTCTATGAAGACTATGGTGTGAATCTGCTGAATGTCACCATTGGTAACCCTTACGTTAATCCCCATGTCAATCGTCCCTTTAATCAGGGTCCCTATGTTCCTGACGAATCGCCTCTGACCGGTGTTGAGCGCATGATGAACTGTGTAGCTGAAATTCAGAAGAGCGTACCGGATATGGTTATCATTGGTTCTGCTTTTTCTTACTTGAAGGAACTGTCTCCCTATCTGGCAGCAGGTGCTGTCAAAGAGGGCGTTTGCCGGATGGCAGGTTTTGGCAGGGAATCCTTTGCATATCCTGACTTTGTCCGTGATTTGCAGGATGAGGGAAAGCTGGATAAAAAACAGTGCTGTATTGCCTGCGGAAAATGTTCTGAAATGATGCGGATGGGCCAGGTGGCAGGTTGTGTAATCCGTGACCCTTACTATACAGAACTGTATAAAAAAGCCAAGGAGGCGCTGAAATGAACAAAAATGCAATTGTAACCGGTGCGGCAGGTGGTATCGGCGCTGCTATCGTATCGGAATTATTAAGTCATGGCTATCACGTGACGGCCATGGTCCATTCTAAAAAAGGCAGCGATGAAAACCCTCAGTTTCTTCAGTATGTTCAGGGTGATGTTTCTGATACGGAAGACAGAAAGAGACTGGTGGAAGAAGCTATTTCCTTTGGCGGCGAAATTGGGGTTTTGGTTAATGTTGCCGGTGTAGCACCGGCGGTTCGGGCTGACCTTCTGGAAATGACAGAAGAAAGCTATGACCGGGTAATGAATATCAACACAAAAGGCATGCTGTTTTTAACCCAATTAGTGGCAAGACACATGGCAGAACATGCAAAACCCGGTGAGGCAAACGGTTCTATCGTCAACATTTCCTCTCTGTCTGCCTATACCAGTTCTACAAGCCGCGGCGAATATTGTATCTCCAAAGCCGGGGTCTCTATGATTACCAAATTGTTTGCAGACAGACTGGCACAGTATAACATTACCGTAAATGAAATCCGTCCCGGTATTATTGAAACACCTATGACGGATACGGTGAAAGAAAAGTATGACACCCTGATTGCCGGCGGTCTGCTTCCGATTGCCCGCTGGGGTCAGCCTGAGGATATTGCTAAGGCAGTATATGCCCTTTGCTCCGGTCAGTTCCCTTATACAACCGGTCAGTCCATTGATGTTGACGGCGGGTTCCACTTAAAACGACTCTAGGAGGAAAAATATATGAATCCGATTCAGGTTTCAGGGCGAAATATTCCGGTTCATTTTCTGGATACTTTGATTATCGGTAGCGGTTGTGCCGGATTTAATGCGGCGGATACGTTGTTTGATTTAGGTGTAACAAATATTGCTATCGTTACCGAGGGCGTGAATCTGGGAACCTCCAGAAACACCGGCAGCGATAAGCAAACTTATTATAAAATGTCTGTGGAGTCCGGTGAGGCGGATAGCGCCGATAAAATGGCGCAGGCTCTTTTTGACGGAAAAAGCGTTCACGGGGACACAGCTCTTTGCGAGGCGGTCAACTCCCTGCGCAGCTTTATGAAACTGGTGAACCTGGGCGTTCCGTTTCCTACCAACGAGTTTGGCGAGTTTGTCAGTTACCGGACAGACCACGATACGGGAAAACGTGCCACTTCAGCAGGACCGCTGACATCGAAGTTTATGACAGAGGCGCTGGAACGCCAAGTCAAGGGAAAGCAGATTCCCATTTTTGACCATACCATGATTGTGGAACTTCTGACAGACGAAAACGGAATCCGGGGCGCTATCGGCTTGAATAAGCAGGAGCTTTATCAGGATAATATGGGCTTTACGGTTTTTCTTGCAGACCATGTAATTCTGGCAACCGGCGGCCCGGCAGGCGTTTATGAAAACAGTGTTTATCCCCGGTCACAGAATGGCATGACAGGTCTTGCGATTCGTGCCGGAGCTGTTTGTGCTAACTTGCAGGAATGGCAGTACGGTCTGGCGTCAGTGGATTTTCGTTGGAACCTGTCCGGCACCTATCAGCAGGTTATTCCGAAGTATATTTCTATTGACAACGATGGGGTAGAACGGGAATTTTTACCGGATTATTTTGAAAATCCGGCAGATGCGGCAAGTTATGTTTTCATGAAAGGTTACCAATGGCCCTTTGACTCGGCGAAACTATCCGGCTCATCGGTGATTGACCTGATTGTCTATAATGAAGAGGTGAATCTCGGCAGAAAGGTTTACCTAGACTACAGGACAGAGCCCTCCATGCTGGCGAACGGCTTCAGTATCCTTTCTGAAGAAGCTTATAACTATCTGAAAAACTCTGATGCTCTCATTCAGACGCCCATTGCCCGTCTGGCAAAAATGAACCCGAAAGCGATTGAACTTTACCGCAGCCATGGCATCGACTTATATGAAGAGCCCCTGCGGATTACCGTTGCAGCACAGCATAATAACGGTGGTATTGCGGTGGATAAGAACTGGGAGAGTTCTATCTCCGGGCTCTATGTTGCCGGAGAAGCAGCAGGTACCTTTGGGGCATATCGCCCCGGCGGTTCGGCACTGAATTCCACGCAGGTAGGGTCTCTCCGCGCGGCCGAGAGCATTCGCTATCGGAAACGGGAGGATAATAGAAATAATGCTCCGGTTCTGGACAAAGCGACATCCCTGATTGGTGCATTCTTGTCCGGACTCTGTGGAAGAGAAGCGAGTAAGCAGTTGACGCCGGTCATTTCCGAAAAGCGGAAGGAACTGTCTCGGGCTATGAGTGCCTGCGGTGCTCATCTGCGCAATGTTCAGTCTTTGAAAGTGTTACAGGAAAGACTGGAGAAAGAGCAGGGAAGCTTAGATTCTTACCTTGCGATGATGAGTCCGGCAGACCTCCCCGGCTGGTTCCGCCTCCGGGATTTGTTGGCGACGCAGGCGGCGGTAATTGCATCCATCTGCTGTGCCGGAGAAGCCATCGGCACCCGGGGTGGCTCTTTGGTTTGCGCTACGTTACCGGATTTGTCTTCGGCTGAAAAAATTCAGAACATCCCCGTTTGTGAGAACGAGGCCTATACGAAGAAGGTCTTGTACTATGGGTCGGAATCCGGCTGTTACTTTGAGGATGTGCGACCTATGCCTAAGGCAGACAACTGGTTTGAAACCGTCTGGAATGCATATAATAAACGAAGAATGTTATAAAATAAAAGAGGCTGTAGCGAAACGCTACAGCCTCTTTTTATGCCATGATCGATTATCGGATTTTTCTGGCTTCTGTGTAAAAACGCTTGTCACAGGCTTCGCCCATGGAAAACGTTTTTCGGGGAAGTGCACCGTCTAAAATAACGGATTTGTACAGGTCGGATTTATCCATAGCCTCTAAAATGATACCAAAATTATTTGGATTTTCACAGAGTTTCATGACAACATCTTCGCCGTGGATATAGTCAATTTCTCCGCCTGTTTCCGGAACAAAGCGATCCAAAGTTTTCTGAACTGTGGCAACAGTCAGGTACTCGGTAGGATTTGTGACGGTTACTTTCTTTGTTTTGCCGTTTTTAACAAATACAAAACTTTGACCAACGGCATCGTCCTCATAGCTAACCTGATACTCTTTCTCCAGTGCACTTAAAAATGCATCGCCGTCAGCTTCGAAAATAACTCTGTGGATGGCTTCAAACTCTAAAGAAATATCATGGAGGTTGACTAACTCACAAAGAGCAAACCGCGCCGGAGAATTTTTTGCTTTTTCTTCGCCGATTTCTGCCTTTAAGTTCTCGTAATATGTCTTTGCAGTGGCAAGAGAATGGTTTCCGTCGCCCATGGCGTAAACTAAAGGAGATTCCTTTTTAACGCCATATTTTTCGTTGAAGGCATCAAGGTCAGCAAGGGCAGCCAACTTTTTATCCAGAGCATCTGCAGCGTCGTCAGACATCTTGTAGCCGGCAATGTGACCGGAATTTTGCATTAAATCAAAGTCATAAAGGCACTCAAAGGAGTCTGTTAATTCTGCGTTTGACTCAATGATGCTCCGGCTTTCATCATCAATTAAGAGCATAATGTGAGGCAGTTCAATGAGAGCATCCTGACGGACTTTCAGACGGGGCGGAATACGGGAAATAACGGTTCCTTCTGTTGCACGGACTTTCGTCTGTGAACCTGCGTTATAATCGTAATCTTCCAGGTCAACCGCGCCCACAATACCCAGACGTTTTACACCGTTTGCCAACGTTCTTTCAACATAAATATAGGCATTTTTGTGTTCAACAAAACTGTTGTTTTCCATATATTCAGCCATTTTAGCATTGGTGTTTTTAATTCGGTCTTCAATGTCATCGTCGTTTAAGAAAATTTCGGGAACGGTCAGTCGGAGCGTAGAAAGAGAAGTGCCGACCAGACTGTCAACTGCACGCCAGTATTCCGGCTCAGACGTATACTGGTCGCAGGCAACGACGCTCCATTTGTTCATGCGCTCGCTGTCTTTTGAGAAGTTTGGTAATAGGATATCAGTTCTTTGAAACGTCATGATTCATCATCCTTCCTGTAATGCCGTAAGGTTATACGGCTGATTTTACATGAACAAATAGGTAAAATTATTTGTTCCTTATTTTCATTTTAGCGATAACATTATACCATAGTTCTGTTGAAATTTCAATGCTCTTTAGAGAGCAAAGATAAAATAAATGCAACAATACCGCATTTTTTATAGGTTAAACTCAAAAAACGATGGACATTACTTGATTTTTTTTGTTGTCTAAGTAAGACTAAATTGTACATATACGAAGCCAAGTCCGAAGAAAAGTACACCTATTCTTCCGTCTCGCTTTCCGCAATTAACTCCAATATTATTGAATGGCGCGTTTTAATTATGTCCATCATTTCCAGATATGCAAGATGCCGTCCCGATTCAAAATCTGATAGGTCTTTTCCGTCGCCGAATTCTAGCAAGCGTTCTTGCAACACATACAACATATTTTCTATATGAACTTCGTATTCTAAAACTTTATCTCTATCACTCATTATGTGTTGCCTCCTTTTTTGGTTATATCAGAAATTTTGCATATTTTAATGGTGCATCGCCTTTGGCGATATGATGCACAAGTTTTAGACGATATACTCGCTTACGCTCGTGCGATATATTTGCTTCACAAATTCGATATAACTCCATTTCATTCCGTTGCGATATAATATAAATTCCTATTCTCGTCCCGAAGGGACATATCGCATTACAAAGTAATATATCGCACCGCGAGGTATATCGCAAATTCCGTCAGGAATTTATATCGCTGAAAAAAGCGTACTGAAAATTCAGTACGCTTTTTTCATGGAGCTGGAGATGGGACTTGAACCCACGACCTGCTGATTACGAATCAGCTGCGCTACCAACTGTGCCACTCCAGCGAATTTAAACATCATTAATATTATACTATGGAGCGGTATGTTTGTCAATAGAATATTTGTTGCAAATTTGCGGTTTTCTGCATAAGTCTGACGAAATCCGGGAAATTTATATCTGAGATCTACGAAGAAGAGGAGGAGAAACATGAAGGTTACAGTGCTAGAGGGATGTATCAGCTGCGGGCTTTGTACCAGTACAGTACCGGAGGTGTTTCGCATGAAGGATGACGGAACCGCGGAAGTATATAAAGAGCCGGAGCCTCAGCAGGAAGCCGCTGTGCAGGAGGCAAGGGAAGGATGCCCGGTTAACGTCATTATAACCGAATAGAAACAGGGTTGCCCCATCTTTGGGGCAACCCCTCTGCTATTTACATGCCTTTTTACATTTCTTCTGCAGAAGCCAGGACCACATCAACTATAAAAAGTCACCTGTTATTATATAGTAGGCAGCCAAGCGTCTGTCTGGTTTAAGCATAAAAAAACTGCAAAACACGAAAGTCAAGATGTGTTTTGCAGAAAAACGCTAGAAAGAGCAATACCGACGTTGCTTTGGCGACAACATCGGTACGGTTCATGGTACTATATAAAAGGGGGTGACGAAACTATTATAATATCTCCATTTATATTGTACACTATATATTGTGATTTGTAAATATTAATTTTAAAATTTCTTGATTTACATTCGTACAGATGTAAAGAGAAAAAGAGAACGGGCTACCGTGAATTTCCTGCGCACAAACTGCATATTGCGTTTGAAATTTTAAGCATAAAAAAGCAGGCATACCAACGGATGCCTGCTTTTTTTACATACAATCATTAAAAACCGTATCAAGTGAAAACCGACTTTCCCCCGGGGACTACAGCCGGCAGGTCTTTTCAACGATTGTTTTTATTTCATCCATGCAGGAATATCCAGGTTCGGCTCACCGGAAACATTATCAGTTGCCTTAGGAGCACCTGCGGAAGCACCGCCGGAGAACACCGGAGGCGCAAAGAAACCTGCGCTTCTGTCCTTGTTGGGGATGCCTTCAAAACCTGTTGCAATAACAGTGATGACAATCTCATCCTGCAAGGATTCATCCAGAGCAGCACCAAAGATGATGTTAGCGTTGGGATCAGCAGCTTCTGTAACCAGTTCAGCAGCGCTGTTGATTTCAAACATACCGATGTCAGAACCGCCGGTGATGTTAATCAGAACGCCACGTGCACCGTCAATAGAGGTTTCGAGAAGCGGGCTCTGAATAGCTGCGCGAACAGCTTCTTCAGCACGTTTTTCGCCGGAAGCACGGCCAACACCCATATGAGCAATGCCGGTATTCTTCATAATCTTCACAACGTCAGCAAAGTCTAAGTTAATGTAACCGGAAGTAGAAATCAGGTCAGAAATACCCTGAACACCCTGACGCAGAACATCGTCTGCCATTTTGAAAGCATCAACTAAAGTTGTGTGCTGGTTGGAAATCTGTAACAGTCTGTCGTTAGGGATTGTTACCAGCGCATCAACGGAGTTTTTCAGTTCGATAATACCTTCCTCGGCGCGAGACATTCTCTGACGACCTTCAAACGCGAAAGGCTTTGTTACGATACCAACAGTTAAAATACCCATTTCTCTTGCGATAGAAGCAACCATCGGCGCTGCACCGGTACCGGTACCGCCACCCATGCCAGCAGTAACGAAAACCATATCGCTGCCTGCAATTGCCTGAGCAACTTCCTCGCGGCTTTCTTCAACAGCTTTCTGACCGATTTCGGGGTCAGCACCTGCGCCTAAGCCTTTTGTCAATTTTTCACCAATCTGGATTTTAACGGGGGCCTGAGAACTGAACAGAGCACGTTTATCTGTGTTCACTGCGATAAAGTCCACGTTCTTAAGACCGTAGTCAATCATTCTGTTAACAGCGTTGTTACCGCCGCCGCCAACACCAATTACCTTAATTGTTTCCACGCGGTTGTTCTTCAATGCATCGTTATCAAATTCGATCACCTTTTGTTTCCTCCTCTTTGATTCGGGACTTATTCCCGATCGTTTTATGTAAATCAGGGTATGAGTTTATACGTTTTAAGAATAAAGTGCTTTGACATAAACCCACTTACATTATATTACTTTTTTCTATTATAACATATTACAGTATGATTACACAAGTATAAATTTTCAATTACAAAACTTTTTTTTCAATTTTGTACCAATTTGTGCTAAATAATGACGTCTGATGGTGGAAAAATTTGTAAAAAGTCTGGATCCGAAGACCAAAAGTATGACTAAATACAAATCGACGCCCAGTCGTCTGCCTAAATATGTCAGCAGAGCGGCCAACAAACCGTTGCAAATAAAACCTGTAATAAACGTGTTTAAGTCAAAACTTTTTCGGATCCCGGCACATGCGGCTCCGAAAACGGAGTCGAGCAGTGCCAGAATAATCATGGCAACATATTGAGAATAGGCAGCCGGAATGTGATAAGGAAAAAGAATTCCGAATATAATTCCAACTAAAGCGCAAACAAGAATAATCATTGTTTTCCTCCCTCGCTGGTCGCTTCAACAGCAGAAGCACTGGAGAAGTTCACGGTGCCACTGTATTTGGGGATGGTCAGTTCATTGCTCTTTGAAATACTGATGGTAAAACCCCAGACCTCCAGATTGTCAATAACACCACCGTTTAAGTTCATGGCGGCTTCCAGTTGGTCTGCTTTGCCAATGGCTTTGATGATGTAGGGCGGAGCCATCTTGGTATCGTTGACCAGGATTGTTGGGCCGACGCAGCGAATGGCACTTGTGCTGATGATTCTGCTGTCGTTCACGCAAATGGCTTCTGCCCCGGCAGCGCAGAGCTCGTTAATCACCCGACGCAGATCTTCGTCATGGATCAGCGTTTCGTTGGCAGCTACAACGGAACCGGTATTCGTGCGGTTATTGACATCGCTGAGAGAAATCGTAATGCCGGGACCTTTTACATCAACGAATCCCGCCATGAGTTCAGCTCGTTTTAACTGTTCTGACAAGAAGTTGGAATAACCGTTACTCTGCTCAGCATCCAGACGGTATTGCGCGATATCGTTTTGGAAAGCGTCTAACTGTTTCCTGAGGTCGGCGTTTGCGTCACGTTCCTTTTTCAGTTCTGTCAGCAACTCGTCAACGCGGAGGTTTTGTTGCTGGTTCTGCTGATTGTTCACGGTAACACTTTTAAATTGAAGCGCAATTAAAAATGTCAGGATTAAAACAACAATCCCTGTAATAACTTGCACCTTATGATCTTTCATCACTGTCTTCTGTCCCCTTTGCCTCTTTGCCATCCTCTTCCGGGACTTCTTCGGAATCCGCAGTTTCAGCGGAGACGGTTTCTTCTTCGGCAGGTTCTTCCGGATCTAACAGTCCGTAAACAGAACGTTCAGGTGTTGTCAGATCTATGTAAGCACCTTCGGTTCGGTTGACCTGTGGCAGAATCTGCGTCAAAACAGAAAGTTTGTAGTCCAGATTGCCGGTTTTTCCGAGAATGACTTTTGTTCCGTCTTTTAAGTAAAAATAATAGTCAGAGACATTATCAAAATGACAGGAACGGATTTCCGGAAGCAGTCCTTTTTCGTCAAAAGAACGGATGGTACTTAATATTATATCAAATATAACGGTGTCTTGTACAGAGATTTTTTCACAAATTTCAGCATTTTTTATTTCCAAACCTGTAATTTTCAGTAAATCCAGTCCTTCTTCGGAATCAGAAACGGATAAAACTCGGCCTTCTTTATTGGTGATGGCGTATCCGGTCAGATAGGGGAAATACAGTGCTGCCTTTGTTTCCACAACCTCCAGTTGAAGTTTTGCAGGTAGTTTGCGCCGGATTTTAACGGATTCGATTTCCGGGATTTTCAGCACGGATTTTCTGACCGTCCGCTTATTGACTCTGAAAATGTTTACGTTGGAAGGAATGGCAGCGGACGTAAGAATCTGCTCGGAAGTGATCTGCTCATTACCAATCACATCAATGTTTTTCACATTGAAAAAAGGCGTGAACATGCAAATGCCGGTTACAATCGCAACCAGCAGAAGCAAGCAAAATACACGCCTCCGGAATTTCGCACGTCTGATTCTTTTTTTCTGCTTTTGTGTCAGATTCTTTTTCATCAGTTTGACCTTTCCAATCTGTAGTGTTACCGTTTCAGCCGCTTGATGCTGGCGCCTAAAGCGGTCAGGTTTGCCTCTAAGGATTCGTAGCCGCGGTCAATGTAGCAAACATGGTCAATGACCGTTGTTCCTGTTGCAGCTAAAGCAGCGATTACCAGTGCCGCACCGCCGCGAAGATCGCAGGCAGAAACTTCTGCTCCGACCAGGTGCGGTTTGCCGCAGATGGTTGCCTTATCTTTAAAAACCTCAATATCAGCACCCATCTTCGAAAGTTCATGGGCGGTTTTGAAGCGATTTTCGAAAATATTTTCAATAATCATGCTGGCGCCGTCTGCAGTGGATAACAGTGCCAGAAAAAGAGATTGGGCATCTGTAGGAAAGCCCGGGTATGGTGTTGTTTCCAGTAGAGGAAGTGCAGACAGACGGGGTGGCGCCTGCAGACGAATTATGCTGCCTTCCGCTTCAATATTGCAGCCACATCGTGCCAGACAGGATAAAGCAGATTCCAGATGTTCCGGAATGGTGTCTGTTAGGGTAACGGAGCCGCCTGTCACAGCAGCGCAGCACAAATAGGTAATGGTCGCAATGCGGTCGGGCATAATGGTATAATCCGTTGCATGGAGTTCCGAAACGCCGCGAACCGTAATCTGAGAGGTTCCGGCGCCGGTAATGTCAGCACCCATAGCATTTAAAAAGTTTGCCAGATCAACAATTTCTGGCTCACAGGCAGCGCCGTGAATGGTCGTTACGCCCGGTGTCAGACAACTGGCAAGAAGGATGTTTTCTGTAGCACCAACGCTGGGAAAAATCAGGGATAACGCGCCGTTTGTCAGTTTTTTTCCGCAAACATGCAGGTAATTTCGTTTTTCGTTGATGTGGCATCCCAGTTCTTCCAGTGCTTTAATATGTAAATCAATGGGTCTTGCACCCAGTTCGCAACCACCGGGAGAAGAAATTTTAGCTTTTTTGTTTCTGGCTGTGATAGCGCCCATAAAGATAATGGAAGAGCGCAACCGGAGCATGAGTTTTTTGGGAATGCGGCTTCTGAGCGGGCCCCGGGCATCAATTGTGACTGTGTTTCTGCTTCGCTTGACCTTCACGCCCAAACAACGCAGAATTTTAACCGTTGTTTTAACGTCTCTTAAATTGGGACAGTTACGGATTGTCGTAATACCGTGTTTGCAGAGAATTGATGCAGCCAGTATCGGCAATACAGCATTTTTGGAACCGTGTACGGAAATGGTGCCGTGGAGCGGCTTGCCTCCTTCAATTACCAGTCTGCTCATAAAAACACCTCCAGATAATGTGCAAGAAAGGAAAAAACTCTTCTTGCCTAACCGAAAACTTTTACACTATCATAGTATGCAGAGGTGTTTTCTTTGCTACTGTTCCCTAACGAATCAATCGGCATGCAGCGTCGCAAATCCGCTTAGCGCCATCGGTTATACCGAGTTTTTTTGCATGGATTGCCATTTGTACCAGTTTATCAGGATTATTGATAAAATCAGAAATCGTATGCTCAAGAATCTCGCCGGAGAGTTCGCTATCCGGAACGAACAGAGCCCCGCCGGCGTCGGAAACGCTTTTGGCGTTATAGGTCTGGTGGTCGTGGGCAACATTAGGGGAGGGGACCAGAACAGACGGTTTCCCCAAAGCGCAAAGTTCGCTGACGGTTAATGCACCGGCACGGCCAATCACTAAATCTGCGGCGGCCATAACGACATCCATCTGGTTGATATAGGGCTCAATCCGGATGGAAGGATCGTGTTTTTTGATTTTACTCTGAACGTCATCGTAGAAACGCTGACCTGTTCCTAACATGAATTGAAAGCGACTTGTATCTGTGGCATTCAAGAAGTCTGTGACCGCTGTGTTCAGTCTGGCGGCGCCTAAACTACCGCCAAAGGCAACAATGAACGGACGCTCGTCAAGCTCGAGCGCTTCCCGGGCAGAATTGCGGCAAATATCCAACATTTCTTCGCGGATGGGGTTGCCGGTCAGGACACATTTTTTTGCCGCTGAGGGCTTTATATATTTGGTTGTCTCGGAAAAACTGATACAAATCATGTCGCAGGAGGCGGCTGCCAGTTTCACCGTAACACCGGGGATAACGTTCTGTTCATGAACTACGGTAGGAATGCCCAGACTATGAGCAGCAAAGAGCACGGGGGCACATACATAACCGCCGGTGCCGATGACTAAATCGGGCTGAAACTCGCGGATAATTTTTTTGCAGCGGCGAATGGCTGCGACAAATTGCTTTACAACCAATAGGTTTTTAAGGGTTAAACGGCGGATTAGGCCGGAAACTTCAATATAAGATATGTTATAGCCTGCCTGGGGAACTAACCGGCTTTCCAGTCCTTTTTCAGTACCGATAAAGAGAACTTCTGCCTGTTTTTCCCGAACCAGATGGCCGGCTGCGGCTAAGGCGGGGTTAATGTGGCCTGCGGTTCCGCCACCGGAGATGATGACTTTCATAGAATCTGCGTCCTTTCCCTTTAAATGGTTTGCTTTTTATGCTTCGAAACATTTAACACAATGCCCATGGCGGCCATCAGAAACAAAAGAGAAGAACCGCCTGCTGAGAAGAAGGGCAGAGGGATACCTGTTGTGGGAATCGAAGAGGTGACAACGGCGATGTTCAGAACCGTCTGCACGCCTACCAGAGAAATGATGCCTGTTACCAGAAGGCTGCCGAAGGTATCCGGCGCATTGATGGCAATTTTCATGCCGCGCCAGAGCAACATGCCGAACAGAACCAGAATGGTAACGGCACCGATAAAGCCTAATTCTTCGCAAATAATAGAAAAAATGAAGTCGTTCTGTGGCTCGGAAACATACAGAAACTTTTGTCTTGAGTTACCGAAACCAACACCAAACAATCCGCCGGAGCCGATTGCATAGAGCGACTGAATAATCTGCCAGCCGGCACCTAAGGCGTCGGAAAAGGGATCCAGAAAGGTTGTGACACGTTTTAAACGATAAGGCTCCATAATGACAATGGCAATACCGGCACAAAGAACCGGAATGCCCATGGCAACAAAGTGCCGGATTCTGGCGCCGGACACCAGGAGCATAATCACGAGGGTCATACCAATGATGATACAAACGGAAAAGTGAGGCTGCAGCAGGAGAAGCCCCATAAACGCGCCGGCAATAGCCAGATAGCGGATGAGATAGCCGAATCCTTTGATTCTGTCTTTTGCTTGCGTCAGACTTGCGGCAAAGTAGATGATGAGCCCCAGTTTTGCAACCTCAGAGGGCTGGAAAGTTAAAGAACCGAAGCCAAGCCAACGCTTTGCGCCGTTCAGATTGATACCAATGGCTAAAACCGCAAGGAGCAAAACGGCACTGACAACCAGAATGGGAAATGCCAGTTTTTTATACCGACGATAGTCAAAATTCGCCGTGAACCACATGGCAACGCTGCCTGCGCCTGCCCAGAGGAGCTGTCTTTTAATGAAGTGCAGACCGTCGTTAAAATAATAGTAAGCATAAGGATAACTGGCGGAGAATACCATGAGCAAACCCATTGCCAGCAATATGACAACTGTAAATAAAAAACCAAAATCAACGCCGGTTTTGGTTATCTTCGTCCGGCTCAGTTGTTTTTGCGGATTTTGACGTTTTGCGCTTGAAGTGCTCATGGGAAATCACCGTCCTTTTAATCAGAATAATGGAGAAACGAGCAGATAACCGATGATGCAGAGAATGAATGTAGCTGCGCTGAACATCAGGACAATCTGAGTTTCATTCATGCCCGTCATCTCAAAGTGATGATGAATGGGGCTCATTTTAAAGATGCGCTTGCCCGTTAATTTGAAGGAGGTCACCTGCAGGATAACGGATAAGGTTTCAATCAGGTATACGCCGCCTACAATAATTAAAATCAAGGGCATTTTCAGTATAGAAGCCATAACAGCAACGGCACCGCCTAAAAACAGGGAACCGGTATCGCCCATGAAAACCTTTGCCGGATGGGCGTTGAAGACCAAAAAGGCCAGACAACCGCCAACAACAGCAGCGGCAAAAATACCGATTATGTTTTGCAACAGATATGAACAAATCAGGAAAAAGAGGCTGACAATAATGGTAACACTGGTTGCCAGACCGTCTAAACCGTCAGTTAAATTCACGCTGTTTACAACGGAGAGTTGCACTAAAATTGTCAAGGGAATCATCCAGAGGCCAATATCTACTGTGGTTTCCATAAAAGGAATGGCCAGTTCGCCGTTAACATATCCCAGATAGTTTAAAGACAACGTGCTGACAACAGCCACGAGGAACTGCGCCAGGAATTTCTGCTTGGCAGAAAGACCCAGATTCCGTTTTTTTACAACTTTAATAAAATCATCCCAAAAACCGACCGCACCATAGGCTAAAGCGGTCAGCAGGGGAATTAACAGTTCGTAGAGAACACCTGTTTCAAGGAACATGACAAGCAGACTTGCAAGCAGAGAACTGACAATAAAAGCGATGCCGCCCATGGTGGGAGTGCCGCTTTTTTTCTGGTGCCAACTGGGGCCTTCTTCGCGGATGCTCTGACCGAACTTGAGTCGGCGGAGGAAGGGAATCAGCAGAGGTGTCAAAACCAGACCAATCAGTAGGGAAATAGCAGCAGAGAGAATGATTTGCTTCATGGTGTCAGCTCCTTTGTAGATTTGTTAAAAATTCAGTGACCCGTTCCAGTTTCATGGCGCGGGAGGCTTTGACCAAAACCGTATCGCCTTTTTCTAATAGCTCTTCCAGTTTTTGCGTCAGGGGAAGAACATCGTCAAAGGAAGCAATGCGATTTTTCGGCAGACCGTTTTTTTCTGCGCCGCGGGCAATGATTTTTCCGTATTCGCCCAGGGTCAGAAGAAAGTCAATGTTTTCAGAAGCCACGTAAGCGCCAACTTCTTCGTGGGCGCCTTCGGCATAATCGCCTAATTCCTTGATATCACCCAAAACGGCAATTTTTCTGCCGCTTTGATTGGATAGAACGTGTAAAGCGGCTTTCATGGAAGCCGGCGCTGCGTTGTAGCAGTCATTAATCACGGTAAACCCGTCAAGGTTCAGAAATTGCATACGCTTGTCGGTCGCAACGTAAGCTGCAAATGCTGTTGCTATATCTGTAAAAGAAACGCCCAGATGCTTTCCGACGGCACAAGCCAGCAACGCGTTGACTACGTTGTGCTCGCCGGGGACAAACAGCGTAACCGGGGTGCATTCTTCTTTATGCACGATAGTAAAAGACAAACTTTCCGGACCGGATACAATGTCTTCAGCGGTAAAATCACATTCAGAGGAAAGACCGGCTGTCACTGTTTTTCCGGGGATTTCCGCCCGGTGCGCCATGAGAATGGGGTCATCTCCGTTTAAGATGATGACGCCGTCGGGGGCGACGTGTGGAAACAGCTCGGCTTTAGCCTGATAGATATGTTCTTGTGAGCCCAGGTTTTCAATATGCGACATGCCAATATTGGTGACAACGCCGATGTCGGGTGTTGCAATGCCTGCTAAGGCATCGATTTCGCCAAAACCGCTCATGCCCATTTCTGTAATGGCGGCCTCGTGACTTTCTTCCAGGCGGAAGAGTGTCAGCGGCAGACCAATTTCATTATTGAAGTTACCGTCTGTTTTTAAAACGTTACGGGTTTGCGACAACACAGCGGCCGTCAGTTCTTTCACCGTTGTTTTACCTACGCTACCGGTAATTGCCACTACCGGAATCTGAAACCGTTTGCGGTAAAATGCGGCCAACTGCCCTAAGGCTTTCCGGGTGTCAGGCACATAAATCAGCGGTTTTTCTGCTGTGATATCCTCCCGGCTTGTCAGAGATGCAACGCATCCGCCGGCAAGGGCATCGTGAATAAAATCGTTAGCGTCAAATCGTTCGCCGACTAAGGGGACGAACAACGCGCCGTCTGTAATTTTTCTCGTATCGGTGCAAACAGCGCAGATAGAAGTATCAGCACTGCCTGAAAGCAGTCTGCCACCTACTGCGCTGAGAATGTCTTTGATTTGAATGGGAATCATGGTTTTTCAACTCTTTCGGTTTTGGTTTTATAATGATTTAGAATCGGCTTTGTCTGCCAGAATTTCCTGAATGACTTCCCGCTCGTCAAAATGCCGTTTCTCCTTGCCAATGATCTGATATGTTTCATGCCCCTTACCTGCCAGAACAACGCAATCGCCGGGTTCTGCTGTTTCCATAGCATACCGGATGGCTTCCCGACGGTTTTCTATGACAGTATATGTGCATGTTGTTCGTTTCATGCCCTCTTCAACCTGACGGATGATAGACATGGGATCTTCTGTGCGGGGGTTATCAGAGGTGATGATACAATAATCTGAAAGAGTTCCGGCAATTTCGCCCATAATGGGGCGCTTAACGGGATCACGGTCTCCACCGCAACCAAACAGGGTTACAACTCGGCCCTTGGTAAATTCCTTGACGGTGTTTAAAATGTTTTCCAGACCGTCAGGGGTGTGAGCATAGTCGATTAAAATGGTATATTCTGTTCCGGTGTAAACGGTTTCTGCCCGACCCTTAACGCCTTTTGCGATTAAAAGAGCTTCTGTAATCTTCTCCGGAGAGATGCCCAGCGCCAGGCAGGTAGAGAATGCTGCCAATGCGTTATAAACAGAGAATTTGCCCGGAATGCCCAAACGGACAGACAGGGACGTTTCTTCTGTTGTTACCGTAAAAATAACGCCTCTGGGAGAAATGCGGATGTCCTTTGCCTGACAGTCGGAATCCTCTTCAATGGAGTAAGTCAAAAGAGGGCAGGGCCGGTCATTGCTGATGCGCTTGCCGGCAGGGTCGTCGATATTGATAATGCCGGTTTTACAAACATCAAAAAGCAGGCGTTTTGCCTGATAGTAATTTTCCATGGTTTCGTGGAAGTCCAGATGATCCTGGGTCAGATTGGTGAAAGCGGCAACTTCGAAACAAATACCAAAAACCCGGTTTAAAATGAGAGAATGGGAGGAAACTTCCATAATCACATATTCAACACCGGCGTCTGCCATTTTGGCAAACAACTCAAACAGTTCTAAGGATTCCGGGGTGGTACGCTCTGTAGGCAGGACTTCGTTTCCAATCATGTTTTCATTGGTACCGATTAACCCGACTTTTTTGCCGCTGAATTCCAGAACACTTTTAATCAGAGTGGTCACGGTGGTTTTTCCGTTTGTTCCGGTGACGCCAACGATTTTCATTTTCTGTTCAGGGTGGCCGTAGAAGTTGGCGGCTACCTGCGCCAGAGCCTTTCGGGTGTTTTCGGCTTTGACACACGGCGTGCCGGCTGTATCAGCGTCGTCCTGTACTAAAATGGCAGCGGCGCCGCTTGCTATGGCGTTTTGAATATACTGATGACCATCTGTTGCAAAGCCTTTGATGCAGACGAACAAACTGCCGGGAACAACGCGGCGGGAATCGTATGCAATATGGGTAATTTCAACATCTTTGGTGATAGGACTCTGCAGGCAAACGCCTGCTAATATCTGGCTTAGCTTCATGGTCATGCTCCTTTCTGCGAAATAGGCTTTGGCCTAGTCTACATCTAAATAGCGGAATTCAACTTCAACAATGGCACCTTCCTCAACGGTTGCACCGGCAGGCGGATACTGGCTGTTGGCAACGGTTAAGTTAGAGGAATTACCTGTAGCACCGGCACCGGTCACGCTCATGTTCAGACGACAGTCTGACAGAAGAGACTGTGCTTCGGAGAGTGAACAATTGGTTACGTCCGGCACGGTGACGGACTTTGTTACATTTTCTTCGGTATATAAGATTACCACAGAGTTTGCCGGGAGGTTAGAACCGGTTTTCGGCATCTGGTTCAGGACTGTTGCACCGTCACCGACAATACGGTAATTCAGATTAACGCTTCGTAAATTTTTAGCGGCATTTTCGGTTGACAGACCTTTCACATCCGGCACAAAAACTTCCAGCGTTTGCTTTTCTTCTTCGGTATACTGGGGTTCAACGCCTAAATAGCGCAGGGTATCCTCCAGAATTTTACCGACAACCGGTGCAGCAATGGCACCACCATAGTACTGACCGTTTGAGGGTTCATCCAGCACCACGAGACAAGCGATTTTCGGGTCGTTTGCCGGTGCAAAGGCAATAAACGATGAAATATATTTTCCGTTACCACGGGGGATTTTTTCCGAAGTACCGGTTTTGCCGGCAACACGGTAACCTTTAATGTAGGCATTTTGTCCCGTTCCGTTGGCAACGGTGTTTTCCAACATAGCACACATTTGATCAGAGGTCTTCTGAGAAATGACCTGACGAACAATGGTAGGTTCTGTTTTTTTGATGACATTACCGTCATCGTCAATGAGTTCTTTTACTAAGAACGGCTTCATGAGGTTTCCGCCGTTTGCGACAGCACCAACGGCTGCCATGAGCTGCAGAGGCGTTACCACAGGCCCCTGACCGAAGGAAGCAGTAGCCAACTCGACGGTGTTATAATTGGCATCAGAATAGAAAAGACCGGAAGCTTCGCCGGGAAGATCAAAGCCCGTGGGATCCATGAAACCAAAGGCTTTATAATACTCTTTGAATTTCTGCTTGCCGATTAACAAACCAACATCAATAAAGGCCGGGTTGCAGGAATTCTTAACGGCATCTGCAAAGGTCTGTGCGCCGTGTCCGTCGTGGTGTGAGCAACCAATGGTCCGGTTCTCGACTTTTTTGGAACCGGAGCAGAAGAAAGGCGTTTCCGGCGTGATTAATCCTTCTTCTAAAGCCATACAGCCGGTGATGATTTTAAAACAGGAACCGGGCTCGTAGGAGTCTACAACTGCCTTATTACGCCACATTTTTTCCAAGGCGACGCTCCGGGCTTTGGTGCGCTCTTCGGTGTCGGAGATGGTCTTTAGCTGTTCTTCAACATAATCCGGCAGCGTAAAGGGGTTGTTGAGGTCGAAGTCTGCCTTGGTAGCCATGGCGAGAACCTCACCGGTTTTAACATCTGTAACGATAGCACAGGCGCCGGCCTGGACTTTTTCTTCATAGTAAGCGGTTTCTAAGTGCTTTTCAGCAAAGTGTTGAACAACTTCGTCAATGGTCAGGACAACATTGGTACCGTTTTCCGGATCAATGTGTTTTTCTTCTTTGAAAGGCATGTCAGTATCGAGAGCGTTTTTTAAGGCAATGACACGGCCGGGCTGACCTTTTAGTTCATC
>JBGUTC010000062.1:0-2580 GCA_045132895.1 Clostridia bacterium | reverse complement strand
ACCATTATCAACTGGGAAGATACAGAGGATGAACCGGTGACCGCAATCATTGAACTTCGCGTGACACCTCAGAGAGGCGAGGGCTTTGACGAAGTGGCAAAGCGGATTTATCAGTATGAAGAAGTATCTTCCGTTTACCTGATGTCCGGCGGTTATGATCTGGCGGTTATTGTAAAGGGGAAAACCATGAAGGAAGTTGCCTTGTTCGTGGCAGAAAAACTGGCTCCCATGGAGCAGGTTATCAGTACGGCAACGCACTTTGTTCTCAAAAAGTATAAAGTATTTGGTGTTGTTATGGATGAAAGTCCCAAAGATACCCGTGAGGTGATTTCGCTGTGAATTATGAAAAACTTATGTCGGAAAAAGTGCAGTCCATTGCACCTTCCGGCATCCGTAAATTTTTTGATATTGTCAGCGAGATGGAAGATGCTATTTCGCTGGGCGTTGGTGAGCCGGATTTTGTTACACCGTGGCATATCCGTAGCGAAGCAATTTATTCCCTGGAACGGGGCAGAACATACTACACGTCTAACGCCGGCCTGATGGAACTTCGTCGGGAACTGGCTCTTTATATGGAACGAAGAGTACATCTGTCTTATAACCCCGCGAATGAGATTCTGGTAACGGTAGGTGGCAGTGAAGCCATTGATCTTTGTATTCGTGCTCTGGTTAATCCCGGAGATGAGGTGCTCGTTCCGGAGCCGAGTTTTGTATGCTATAAGCCTTGTGCTGTGCTGGCCGGTGCGGTTCCTGTTCCGATTGTAACGAAAAATGAAGACCGGTTTAAATTAACCAAGCAGGCATTGTTAGACGCGATTACACCCAAGACGAAACTTCTTGTTTTGCCTTATCCGAATAACCCTACCGGTGGCGTTATGACTAAGTCAGAGTTGGAAGAAATTGCGTCTGTGCTCCGCGAAAAAGATATTTTTGTTCTATCAGATGAAATATACGGTGAACTGACCTATGGCATGGATCATACCTCCATTGCATCCCTGCCGGGCATGTGGGAAAGGACCGTTGTAGTCAACGGTTTTTCCAAGAGTTATGCCATGACAGGTTGGCGCTTGGGCTGGGCGGCCGCACCAAAGGAAATTATGGTTCAGATGATGAAAATTCATCAATATGCCATTATGTGTGCCCCGACAGCCAGCCAATATGCAGCTGTTGAAGCGGTGAAAAATGGTGATGATGACATTGCCAGAATGCGGGAAGAATATAATTACAGAAGAAAGGTTATTGTAGATGGCTTCAACAAGATGGGGCTTTCCTGCTTTGAACCGGAAGGTGCATTTTACGTGTTCCCCTCCATTCAGTCAACGGGTCTTTCTTCCAACGATTTCGCAGAGAAACTGTTGAGACAGGAAAAAATTGCTGTAGTTCCGGGCACTGCTTTTGGTGAT
The DNA here is from genome assembly GCA_045132895.1 of Clostridia bacterium. Taxonomy (GTDB): domain Bacteria; phylum Bacillota; class Clostridia; order UBA1381; family UBA9506; genus UMGS755. The sequence goes on along the minus strand of JBGUTC010000062.1, from coordinate 1,177 downwards.
AGCGGTGAGGGATTTATCCGTTGTTCTTATGCATATAGCATTGCGAACATCAATGAGGCATTAGAGCGGATTGACCGTTTTGTAAACACGAAGGAGGCCAAGTAACGTGGCAATGAATATTGTTCTGGTAGAGCCGGAAATTCCGCAGAATACAGGGAATATTGCCCGTACCTGTCGTGCTACCGGAAGCGTCTTACATATCGTTAAGCCCATGGGTTTTTCAATTGATGATAAAAAATTGAAGCGTGCCGGTCTGGACTACTGGCATGAACTTGATATTCGCTATTATGAAAATTTAGAGGATTTTTTTGCAAAGTGTCAGGGAACGTTTTACTTTTGTTCAACAAAAGCACAAAAACGGCATTCAGATGCACAGTACAAAGACGGTGACTATCTGGTGTTTGGTAAGGAGACTAAGGGTCTTCCGGAGGATTTGCTCCATGATCGATATGATTCTTGTGTTCGCATTCCCATGCTGCCGGATATTCGTTCGCTGAACTTGTCTAATGCGGTAGCTATCGTTTTATATGAGGCTCTCCGTCAACTGGATTACAGCGACATGGAAACAGTAGGGCATCTGACACAGTATGCAGACGAAATTCTGTAAAGGGAGACGGTTATGGCAGAAAAGAAAAGCTTTGAAAAAACGATGTCTGAACTGGAGCAGATTGTAGAAGAACTGGAGCAGGGGCAACCTGATCTGGATCAGGCTTTGGTTCTTTTTGAAAAAGGCATTAAACTGACAAAAGTATGCCAGAAAATTCTGGATCAGGCAGAGCAGAAAGTGACGCGTTTGATGGAGGATGAAAACGGCGAAATTTCAGAAACACCTTTCGAATAATAGGAGGTTATCATGGATTTTTTTACAGAGTTTGAAGCCAAAATTAATTTGGTGAATCAGTCAATGCAAAAATATTTTGTGAAGCAGGAGAACCACCAGAAGACTATTTATGACGCTATGGAGTATAGTCTGTTTTCCGGCGGAAAACGAATTCGTCCGGTGCTTTGTGCTGCTTGTGCGGAACTGTTTGGCAGTGCAGAGGATGCCATGCCTTTTGGCTGCGCCCTGGAGATGATACATACGTATTCGCTGATTCATGACGATTTACCCTGCATGGATGACGATGAACTGCGTCGGGGCAAACCCACCAGCCATGTTGTCTTTGGCGAGGCAATG
>JBGUTC010000061.1:0-5036 GCA_045132895.1 Clostridia bacterium | reverse complement strand
GACGGAAAAATTCTTGGCATCATGCCGGAGAAAGACGGCGTAGTTCCGGAAGGCGCTGAGATAATTGACGCTGAAGGAGCCTATGTGGGCCCCGGCTTCGTAGATATTCACGTCCATGGAGGCAATGGCTTTTCGACTTGCTTTGAAACGGAACAAGCGGCGAAATTCTTTTTAAAGCACGGGACAACCACCCTGCTGGCCACGCCGAGTTATAGCTTTCCATTTGAAAAATTCCTGAGGGCAATCCGTGAGATTAAAACGGTGATGGGTAGCGGAAAGGTGCCGAACGTAAAGGGCATTTATGCCGAAGGACCATATTTAAATCCGAACTATGGTGCCTTTAAAGAGTTAAACCCCTGGAAAGGTCCGATTGCCGAAGAGGCGTATAAGCCTTTGGTGGATGAGGCGGGGAGCGTTGTGAAAGTCTGGGTTGTAGCGCCGGAGCGGGAAGGCCTTAAAGATTTTATGCAATATGCAAGACGGGTGAACCCCGAAGTCCGCTTTTCTATGGGGCACTCCGAGGCAGCGCCGGAAGAAGTCTGGGCTTTAGGCGCTTATAAGCCGACGATAGAAACTCATTTTGGTTGTGCCACCGGTCAGCGTCCCGTAACCCCGGGAACCAGGGCGTTTGGTCCGGATGAATATTGTCTCAGTGACCCGGATATGTATGCTGAATTAATCTGCGACTCCTGCGCTATTCATGTCAGTGCCCCAATGCAGAGACTTTTGCTGGAAAATAAAGGGATTCATCGGGTCATCCTCATTACAGATGGTACACCGGAAACCTGTCAGGCGCCGGAGGATATGAAAGATGTTCCGGATTTGAATTTTGATGATAAAGGCAGACTTTCCGGCAGCCGGCTGACGTTGGATCAGGCGTGCCGGAACATCATGACCCATACAAACTGTGGTATTGTCCAGGCATTCTTACTGGCATCCCGGAATCCGGCAAGAGCCCTGGGAATGGAGAATGAAATCGGAACGATTGAGCCCGGCAAGCGGGCAGACCTTGTCTTTGTGGATGACCGGTTCAATGTTCAAAACGTGATGCTGGGCGGTGAACTTTGTAAATTTTGAGTCAGTGAGGGACGATTCCGATGGGGAAAAGCGTAAAAGAAATTGCAATGGCGTGGTTTTACAGGCTTCCCTTTGCAGAGGAGCACGAAGCGGCTTTCGTTGAGTTGCTGGAAAAGGAACCAGAACTGCCGGTTTTATGCATTGAAGAATTTGAAACGGTCAGACAGACCATGACCCATCAAACGATGTTGGTTTACTGTCTGTTTTTCCATGAAGAATTATTGGCCTGGCATCAAGAACATAATATTCCCGAAGCCATGTTTTCCGGCATTATGAGCGACATAGTTGTCAATGCGGAACGTTGCATTGAGGGGACCGGAAAATTGGGACTTGAACCGGATTTGGTGAACTGGATGCTGTTGATTCTGAATAAAAAGTTATTTCGGTTTAAGCGATATTTCTTTGAGATGTCAAAGGCGGTCGTAGACGCTGATGATCTGGGCATACAAAAGGGGGAACCGGTGGTAGATATTCACATCCCGGGAAAGGGGAAACTGGATATCGACCTTTTGCAACAGGAAATGAAAGAGGCAGAAGCCTTTTTCAAAGTACATTTTCCAGATTTTACATTTCGTTATTTTTCTTGTTATTCCTGGCTTTTGGATGATTCCTTAGATGACTTTTTACCGGAGCATGCCAACATTATTCAGTTCAGGAAGCTGTTTCATCTGTTAAAGAAAGAAAAAAGTGATGATATTTTTAAGTTTATGTACCGATTCAGAATGAAGTCCCGGGCAGAACTGCAAAACTGGCACCCCACTTCTTCTTTTGCAGAAAAAGTAAAAGCAGCCGGTCTTTCCGGCAGAGAGTTTTACAAAGCCCTGGGTGTGATTGATAAAAAACAAATATATTATTAGGAGGAAACAATGGATTTACAAGGCTTAGTCATAAATTTTTTAGGAGACAGTATTACAGAAGGCAGCGGTACATCTGCTCCTGAAAAAACGTTTCATCAGTTAATCAAAGCAAAGTATGGCTTAGAGTTTGCCTATAATTACGGAGTCAGCGGCAGTCGATTGGCTCGTCAGCTCGTTCCCTTCAGGGAGAGTCCGCGATGTGACTTAACGTTTGAACTGCGGGCAGAAATTATGGACAGAAAAGCAGACACTGTGGTTGTCTTTGGCGGCACCAATGACTTTGGGCACGGAGATGCGCCCTTTGGAACGGTGGACAGCGAGGATATTTATACTTTCTGCGGTGCTGTGAACTCCTTAATCAGTAAACTGAAAAGGGATTTTCCGGAAGCGGCGATTGTGTTTATGACACCGCTTCACAGAGTGACAGAACAGGAGCCGTCAGAGCCTGACGGTAAAATTTTAGCTGACTATGCGGAAGCCATTCGCACCATCTGTCGGAAACGGGACATTCCCGTGATTGATCTGTTTTCCATCAATCCGCTGGATCCCTTTGACGGCGAATTGGTACCGGACGGTCTCCACCCCGGTGACAAAGGCCACGTCATTTTAGCTGACGTGGTGGCGGAAGGCTTATTAAACCTATCATTATAATAAACGGAATGAACCAGAAAGGAACAGACTATGAGTGAGAAAAAGCAATGCCATATGACCAGCATTGGTGGTCAGGCAGTTATTGAAGGGGTTATGATGCGCGGACCGAAAGAGTCTGCCGTTGCCGTCAGAAAGCCCGACGGCGAAATTATCATTGATAAAAAACCGGTGGCATCCATTCTGCAGAAATATAAATTTTTAAAGCTGCCGATTATCCGTGGTGTGGTCAATTTTGTTGAATCCCTGATTCAGGGCACGAAAGCACTGATGTTCTCCGCGGAGTTCTTTGACATTGAAGAAGATGAATATAAAGAAAAGAAAGAAGCAATGTCCGAAGAAGAGCGAAAGGCGGCTGAAGCTAAGGAAAGTAAATTAAAGGACGCAGCAATTTACGGTTCTGTTGCGCTGGCTCTGGTTATGGGCGTGGGTCTTTTCATGCTCCTGCCCGGCGTTATTGTGGACTTTGTCAGAGGATTTTTCCCCAATAATATTGTGGCAACCCTGACAGAGGGTATTGTTCGCATTCTGATTTTCCTGATTTATATTATCCTGGTTTCTCAAATGAAAGATATCCGTCGGGTTTTTGAATACCATGGCGCAGAGCACAAAACCATTTTCTGCTATGAAAGCGGCGAAGAATTAACCGTGGAAAACGCCAGAAAATTCTCCCGCCTACATCCCCGCTGCGGTACAAGTTTTCTGTTAATTGTTATGGTTATCAGTATTATCTTATTTTCCTTTATCACAGTGGACCACATCATCGCCCGTCTGGGCCTGAGATTGCTGCTTCTGCCTGTGGTTGCCGGTCTCTCCTATGAGGTGATTAAACTGGCAGGACGAAGCAAGTGCAAAATCATGAGCATCGTCAGCCTGCCCGGTATGTGGCTGCAGAAAATTACCACCCGTGAGCCGGATGACAGTCAACTTGAAGTTGCCATTGCTTCATTAAATGCCGTGTTAACCGGCAACCGGGAGGACGACAAGTGGTAATCGGTGCATTGCTTTTGGAGGCAACCGGTGTGTTGACAACGGCCGGCATTTCATCAGCCCGGCTGGATTGTGAGGTACTCCTTGCCCATGTCATGGGAAAAGACCGCCTGTTTTTGGCAGTTCACCGAAACGAAGAAGTTCCCGAAGAGGCAGAGCGTGCCTTTCGTGGGCTCTTGCAACGCCGCCGGGAGCATGAACCCGTGGCATACCTGACCGGTATGCGGGAATTTATGTCCCTGACCTTTTCCGTGGAGCCCGGCGTCTTGATTCCCCGGCCGGATACGGAAACGCTGGTGGAATATGTCATTGAAAAACTGAAATCGGAAGAAAATCCCGGCATTCTGGATTTATGTACCGGCTCCGGCGCAATCGCCGTCAGCCTTGCCTACTATTTAAAGAACAGTTTTGTAACGGCAGTGGATATCAGCAAAACCTGTGTCGCCGTTGCCCGGAATAATGCAGAGAAAAACGGTGTTTCAAACAGAGTGCAGGTCATCGAGCAGGATGTTTTCCGGCTGAGCGCGGAGAAAACCTACGATTGCGTGGTGTCTAACCCGCCCTATATCCCCACGGCGGTCGTGGAAGGTCTGGAGCGGGATGTAAAAGAGTATGAACCGAAAACCGCATTAGATGGTGGCGCCGACGGTCTGGACTTTTATCGCCATCTGGCAACTCTGGGCGCCGACCTTTTGCGCTCCGGTGGGTTGTTTGCCCTGGAAGTGGGACACGATCAGGCAGAAATCGTGCAACACCTTTTAGAAGAGACCAACCGGTTTGAATCGACGGGGTTATGTTGTGATTTAGCTGGTATCCGACGGGTTGTATACGCTGTAAAAAAATAACGGCAGCCGGGAATTTTCCCTAGTCTGCCGTTTTGCCTGTTTCTGCCCTGCCATAAAGACGGGGCACTTTAATCATTTCGCTATCCGGAAATCTACCCTGCCGGATGCACCGCCGGGCGGCGCGACGCGTGTCAAAGGTTCTGGCGCTATGAATGCTCCGGACCAGCGTCCGGTAGTTGTAAGCATAAAAAGTTTCACCGGATACGGTGACCTTAACAATAAAATAAAAGTCAAGATCGGGATCGTAAAATTGTAACGGATTCTGCATCATACTATCACCTGACATAAGGGTAACACAAACAAAAAGCCTTGTCAACCAAGGGGAATAGGTATATTTTTAAAAAAGTTGAGAAAAATTATAAAAAACACTTGACAAACCAATTTTTCTGCGTTATAATAATATGGCTATCTCGAGAGAGAACATTGATCCTTAAAAAATAAAAATAAATGTTGACACGGGCTCAAACTTGTGCTATAATATCTCAAGTCGGCAGAAAGACGGGCTTATAGCTCAGGTGGTTAGAGCGCACGCCTGATAAGCGTGAGGTCGATGGTTCGAGTCCATTTAAGCCCACCAAATTTACTCATCTTTTAAATTTTTGCTTCACCTTGCGTGCCT
>JBGUTC010000060.1:0-2349 GCA_045132895.1 Clostridia bacterium | reverse complement strand
TGAATTCCGTGATGATGTTGATACCTTTGCCCGCGCTTTGATTACTATGGGCGTTAAAAAAGGCGACAAAGTTGCTATCTGGGCAACGAATGTGCCCCAGTGGTATATTACATTCTGGGCAGCCGTTAAAATCGGTGCTATTTTAGTAACAGTTAATACAGCTTATAAAATCCACGAAGCAGAATATCTGCTCCGCCAGTCTGACACACATACCCTGGTTATGGTAGATGGTTATAAAGATGCGGACTATGTTGGTATTATCAAAGAACTGGTTCCTGAACTGGAGACACACGATGCCAATCAGCCGCTCCATTGTCAGAAACTGCCGTTCTTGCGTAATGTTATTACGATTGATTCCAAGCAGACCGGTTGTCTGACCTGGGAAGAAGCGGTTGCAAAATCAGAGAATACCCCTGTCGAACTGGTTTTCCAGCGCGCTGCTATGATTAACCGTCACGATGTCTGCAATATGCAGTACACTTCCGGTACAACCGGCTTCCCCAAAGGTGTTATGCTGACACATTATAATGTTGTCAACAATGGTAAAAACATCGGTGACTGTCTCGATTTATCTACTGCTGACCGTATGATGATTCAGGTACCTATGTTCCACTGTTTCGGTATGGTTCTGTCCATGACCGCCAGCATGACCCACGGTGCTACCATGTCGCCCCTGCCCTATTTCCGTCCGAAGCAGGCGCTTGAATGCATCAACAAGGAGAAAATCACTTGCTTTAATGGCGTACCGACCATGTTCATTGCTCTTCTTGAACATGAGGATTTTGAAAAAACCGACTTTTCACATATGCGCACCGGTATTATGGCCGGCAGCCCCTGCCCGGTTAAGGTTATGCAGGATGTGGTTGATAAAATGCATATGTCACAGATATCCATTGTATACGGCCAAACGGAAGCATCTCCCGGATGCACACAAAGCCGTGTTGATGATCCTCTTGAGGTTCGTGTTAATACCGTTGGTACCAACCTGCCAGGTGTTGAATGCAAAATCGTCGATCCCGAAACCAATGAAGAACTGCCAGATAATGTTGATGGCGAATTTGTTGCAAGAGGCTACAACATCATGAAAGGCTACTATAAAATGCCTGCTGCTACTGCTGCAGTAATTGATGAAGAAGGTTGGCTTCATACCGGAGACCTGGCACGCCGTTTGCCAGATGGAAACTTCAAAATCACAGGACGAATTAAAGATATGATCATTCGCGGCGGCGAAAATTTATATCCGAAGGAAATTGAGGACTTCATCTATACCCATCCGAAAGTCAGCGATGTTCAGGTTATCGGTGTTCCGGACACACAGTATGGTGAAGAAATTTGTGCCTGCGTCATCTTAAAAGAGGGAGAAACCATGACGGAAGAAGAATTAAAAGACTTCGTCCGTACTCACATGGCAAAGCATAAAACACCGCGCTATGTAGACTTTGTGGATTCCTTCCCCATGAATGCTGCCGGTAAGATTCTGAAATATAAAATGCGCGAAAATGCCGTTGACCGGTTCAATCTTCACGATGCTAAGAATACTGTAACTGCTTAAAAAAACAAAAGGTGTCGCAAAAGCGACACCTTTTTTATTGTTCCATATGTCTTCCTAAAAAACCTGCTGCCGACTGTGCTAGTTTTTCTTCTACTTCACCCATCTTCGGTGTCGTTTCGTTAGAAAAGAAAACAACAGAGCCAATGGTGTCCCCCTCAGAAATAATGGGTACTACCACCCCGGCAGTATATTTCTCGCTGCCCTCTATGACACTGACCTTTTTACTGTCACCGCTTCGCATAACAAAGGTCATCTTATCTTCCATGACTTTCTCAATATCTGTACTTATTTTTTTCTCAGACAGTTCTCGTCTTGGCACCCCTGAAACAGCGATGATATTGTCTTTATCTGTAATGCAAATGGGATGTCCGCTGGTTTTCGATAAGGTTTCAGCATATTCATGAGCAAAATCGCCCAGTTCTCCAATTGGAGAGTACTTTTTGAAAATAACTTCCCCATCTCTGTCTGTATAAATCTCCAGCGGGTCACCTTCGCGAATTCTCATGGTTCTGCGGATTTCTTTTGGAATTACAACGCGGCCCAAGTCGTCAATACGTCTTACAATTCCTGTGGCTTTCATATAAAATTTTGCTCCTTTGGGTTTGAATTACAATGTTATTGTGTGCAGTATCTGGAACTATTATGTAAGAATAAAAGGGCGAAACTTGATTTTTTTACTGTTGTATGATAGAATTAAGGTGAAATATAAATAAAAAACGGAGCCTGTTTATGAAAAAAAATGATGTATTCAAAACGCAAAAAAATATATTAATTATTTTGACAGGCGGAACAATTTG
>JBGUTC010000059.1:0-10411 GCA_045132895.1 Clostridia bacterium | reverse complement strand
GGAATATTATATCATAATTCCCTTTCTTCTGTAAATAAAAACCCGCAGAAATGGGGTGAGGGCTGCGATAAATATCGCAGCCCTCTGGGGGATTATTATGAAAATCAGAGATGGGGAATCTCCGCCGGAATTTCTTCCGGTATCTTTATTATATGCCTTAATTATTTCCAGATTATGAATAAATTTTAAATTATGCAATAAAAATGATGTTTTTTTTAATGATTTCCAGGATTACCTTGAAAAAAGGAAACAGGGGTGGTATAATGATTTCATCGAAGATGAAATCAGCGATATAAATTCCTGACGGAATTTGCGATATACTTTCAGTGCGATATATTACTTCGTAATGCGATATGTCCCTTCGGGACGAGATTAAGGAATTTATATCATATCGCAACGGAATGAAATGGAGTTATATCGCATTTGGAACAAATATATCGCACGAGCGTGAGCGAGTATATCGCCAAAACAGTGGCATCAAAAATGTTCATTAATTTTATAATACATGTATCAGAAACTGATTTTAAAAAGAGGTGACGGTTTATGATAAAGCGTTTACTATCCTTGATGATGATGGTTGCTCTGTTGTCAACCGGCGTTGTCTTTGCTGACAGCGGAATTTCTCCCTGGGCGGAGACGGAGGTTCAGGAGGCGATTGCCCTTGGTTTTGTTCCGGAGGAAATGCAGATGGGGTATCAGGAGAATATTACCCGGGCAGAGTTTGCGAAAATTTCTGTTCTGTTCGTGGCATATAAATTCAAGATGCCCTTTGAGGAAACGATGCAGAACTATCTGGATGTTCATATTAACGGAGAAACCGGCAAACCAATTGAATTCAGAGACGACAGTTTTACGGATATAGAAGATTCTCCCCATGCTTTATATATCAAGTGGGCAGATACTCTGCGGATTGTTGAAGGAAGAGGAAATGGCATCTTTGACCCGGATGCACCCATTACCCGGGAGGAAGCAGCAACGATGCTTCTTCGGGTGTACTTCTGCTATGGTGGCGGTGTTAAATTAGGTCCCCGCAGCGAGGGTGTGGATAACTTTTCGGATGTTTCTCAGATTTCCGCCTGGGCGGACACCGCTGTCCGGTATATGTACCAGTGGGATGTTATGAAAGGATTTTCCGAGACGGAGTATTCGCCGAAAACGGGCTATACCCGGGAACAGTGCTATGCGACTTTTTTGCGACTGGATCAGGTTTATGCCATTATAGCGTAAGTCAGAATTTGCCGCAAGAAGACCTTTTACGGGTTCTTCTTGTGGCTTTTTGCGCTAATTTTTCTTTTTGGTATAAAGTACCTAAAGAAATATCAAAATAAAATGATGAATTTAACAAAAATTTATCAAAGTTTTACTTGAAAAATCTGCTATAATTTTATATAATATAATAGTATATGTTCAGAATAAAATTAAGAGGTGAGTCGAATGAGTTTAAAGACAGTTGAAGATATCGCTGTTAAAGGAAAAAAAGTTCTGGTACGTTGCGACTTTAACGTACCTATGGATGAGGACGGAAAAATCACCAACGACAACCGTATCGTTGGCGCTCTGCCCACCATTAAATATCTGGTAAAAGAAGGCGCAAAGGTTATCCTTTGCTCTCATATGGGTCGTCCCAAGGGCGAATTCAATATGAAGTACAGCCTGGCTCCTGTTGCAAAGCGCCTGTCTGAGTACTTAGGTCAGGATGTTAAAATGGCAGCAGACGTTGTTGGCGACAGCGCTAAGGCTCTGACCGCTGATATGGCTGACGGTGAAATCGTTCTGCTGGAAAATGTTCGTTTCCATGCTGAAGAAACCAAGAATGTTCCTGAATTTTCCGAAAAGCTGGCAGCTTTAGCTGAAATTTTCGTAAATGATGCTTTCGGTACTGCTCACAGAGCACATTCCTCCACAGCAGGCGTTGCTGATTATCTGCCCGCTGTTGCAGGTTACCTGATTCAGAAGGAAATCGATGTTATGGGCGGCGCGTTAGAAGCTCCCCAGCGTCCTTTCGTTGCTATCTTAGGTGGTGCTAAGGTTAAAGACAAAATCGGCGTTATCAATAACCTGTTAAATAAGGTTGATACCATCATCATCGGTGGCGGTATGGCTTATACTTTCTCTAAAGCGTTAGGCGGTAACATCGGTGACTCCTTAGTTGACGAAGAACGCCTTGACTATGCTCGTGAAGTTCTGGCTCTGGCTAAGTCCAAGGGCGTTAACATCATGCTGCCCACCGATAACGTAGCAGCAGATCATTTTGCTGACGATGCAGAACAGAAGGTCTGCAGCGCTATGGAAATCCCCGACGGTTGGCAGGGTCTTGATATCGGTCCCGAAACCATCAAGGCTTTCTCCGATGTTATTAAAAATGCTAAAACTGTTATCTGGAACGGTCCTATGGGCGTTTTCGAATTTGCTAACTTTGCAAAGGGTACCATCGCAGTTGCTGAAGCAGTTGCTGAAGCAGATGCAATTACCATCATCGGCGGCGGCGACAGCGCAGCTGCTGTAACAAACCTGGGCTTTGCAGATAAAATGACACATATTTCCACAGGCGGCGGCGCAAGCCTCGAATTCTTAGAAGGAATCGAACTGCCCGGTATCGCTTGTCTGGGTAAAAAAAAAGCTCGTAAAACAGTCGTAGCAGGCAACTGGAAGATGAACAAGACTCCGTCTGAAACCAAGGCACTGATTGCTGAACTGGCTCCTTTGGTAAAAGACGCTGAGAACACTGTCATCGTTTGCCCCACAGCGGCTTGTCTTTCCAGCGCTGTTGAAGCAGCAAAAGGCACCAACATCTTAGTTGGCGCACAGAATATGTACTTTGAAGATAAGGGCGCATTCACCGGCGAAATCAGCGCTGATATGCTCCTGGATCTGGGCGTTACCTATGTGATCTTAGGTCACTCTGAACGCAGACAGTACTTTGCTGAAACAGACGAAACTGTTAATAAGAAAGTCTTAAAGGCATTTGAAAAAGGTCTTCTGCCCATCGTTTGCGTTGGCGAAAGCTTAGAACAGCGTGAACAGGGTATCACAGCTGACCTGGTTCGTATGCAGGTTAAGATCGCTCTGCAGAATGTAAGTGCTGAGCAGGCTAAGAAAGTTATTATCGCTTATGAACCCATCTGGGCAATCGGCACCGGCAAAACCGCAACCACCGAACAGGCACAGGAAGTCTGCAAGACCATCCGTGACTGCATCGCTGAGCTCTACGGCTTTGAAGTTGCTGAAAGCGTTATCATTCAGTATGGCGGTAGCGTTAACGCTGGTAACAGCGCTGAACTCTTTGCTCAGGCTGACATCGACGGCGGTCTGGTTGGCGGCGCAAGCTTAAAAGCTGCTGACTTTTCTGCAATCGTTCTTTCCTAAATTTGAATTTGGAGATTGAAACATGAAAAAACCTTTGTTGCTCTGTATTTTAGACGGCTATGGAATGAATCCTGCCGTAGAGGGAAACGCCATCAAAGCGGCGGCTACCCCTTATATGGATCAGCTCCTGGCAAATAATGCATATACCCTGTTAGATGCTTCCGGTATGGCCGTTGGCCTGCCGGAAGGTCAGATGGGTAACTCCGAAGTTGGACATACCAACATTGGTGCCGGCAGAATCGTGTATCAGGAACTGACCAGAATCACAAAGTCTATCTCTGACGGTGACTTCTTTGAAAATGAAGCCCTGCTGGGTGCAATTGAAAACTGCAAGGCAAAGAATTCCGCACTGCACATCATGGGTCTGTTATCTGACGGTGGTGTACATAGCCATAATTCTCATATCTATGCCTTGGTTGAACTGGCAAAGCGCGCCGGTCTTTCAAAAGTTTATCTGCATTGCTTCTTAGACGGACGTGACGTTCCCCCGTCATCCGGTAAAGATTTTGTTGCAGCGTTATCCGATGAACTTACAAAAATCGGCTGCGGCAAAATCGCAACGGTTATGGGTCGTTACTATGCTATGGACCGTGACAACCGTTGGGAGCGTGTTGAAAAAGCTTATGAAGCGATGGCACTGGGCGTTGGCGAGTGTTATAGTGATCCGGTTCAGGCTGTTGCTGATTCTTATGCAAAAGAAGTAACCGACGAATTTGTTATGCCCGTTGTTGTAACGGGAAATGGCGCACCGGTTGGCATGATGGCAGAAGGCGACAGCGTTGTCTTTGCGAACTTCCGTCCCGACCGTGCCCGTGAAATTTCCCGTGTCTTTGTTGATCCGGAATTTGACGGATTTAAAAGAGAATACCGCCCCATGCACTATGTTTGCATGACGCAGTATGATAAAACCATGCCCAATGTTGATGTGGCATTCCGCCCCCAGGTGTTGACCAACACCTTAGGCGAATATCTGGCAAAGAACGGCCTGACTCAGCTGAGAATTGCTGAAACGGAAAAATATGCTCATGTTACCTTCTTCTTTAACGGTGGCGTAGAAGCGGTTTCCGAAGGCGAAGACCGTGCTCTGATTGCTTCCCCCAAGGTTGCGACCTATGACTTAAAGCCGGAAATGAGTGCTTATGAGGTTACAGAAGAGGCATTAAAGCGTATTGAATCTGATGCTTATGATGTCATTATCTTAAACTTTGCTAACTGCGACATGGTAGGTCATACCGGCGTGTTTGACGCGGCTAAAGCAGCTGTTGAAGCTGTTGACGGTTGCATGGGTAAGGTTATTGATGCAGTCCTCGCAAAAGACGGCGTCGTTTTAGTAACAGCTGACCATGGTAATGCGGACCAGATGGTTGATCCGGAAAACGGCGAAACCTTCACAGCCCATACCACCTTCCAGGTACCCTTTGTGGTAGCCGGAAAAGAGGTTTCCCTGCGTGACGGCGGCTGCCTGGCTGACATTGCGCCGACTATGCTCGAAATCTTGGGTCTTACTCAACCTGACGAAATGACAGGCAAAAGCCTGATTATTAAGTAAACAATATAATTTAATAGGAGGAAAAAACAACATGAAACAGTACATTGAGATTATTGATGTAGTGGCAAGAGAAATCCTGGACTCCAGAGGCAATCCTACCGTTGAGGTAGAGGTTTATACAGAAGATGGCTATGTTGGCCGCGCTTCCGTTCCCTCCGGTGCTTCCACAGGTGCTTTCGAAGCAGTTGAGCTTCGTGATGGCGACAAGAGCAAATATTTAGGTAAGGGCGTTTGCAAAGCTGTTGACAACGTAAACGGCGAAATTGCTGAAGCAGTTATCGGTATGAACGTTTTAGACCAGATTGCAATTGACCGTGCTATGATCGAATTAGACGGAACTCCCAATAAGGGTCGTCTGGGCGCTAACGCAATCCTGGGTGTATCCCTGGCTTGTGCTAAAGCTGCTGCTGAATCCTTAGGCGTTAGCCTCTACAACTACATTGGCGGCTGCAACGCTAAAACTTTCCCCGTTCCCATGATGAACATCATCAACGGTGGTAAGCATGCTGACAACAGCGTTAACATTCAGGAATTCATGATCATGCCTGTTGGTGCTACTTCTTTCCGTGAAGCACTGAGATGGTGTGCTGAAGTTTTCCACAACTTAAAGAGCGTTTTAAAGGGCAAGGGCTACAGCACCGCTGTTGGTGACGAAGGTGGTTTTGCTCCTAACTTAAAGAGCGACGAAGAAGCAATTCAGGTTATCGTAGAAGCAATCGAAAAAGCTGGCTTTAAGCCCGGCGATGATTTCAGAATCGCAATCGATGCTGCTGCAACTGAAATGTTTGAAGAAGCTAAGAAGATCGGTAAAGACGGTTACTACTTCTGGAAGACCGATATCTTCATGACCCGCGACGAAATCGTTGCATTCTGGGAAGACCTGGCTGCTAAGTACCCCATCATCTCCTTAGAAGATGGTGTTGCTGAAGAAGACTGGGATGCTTGGAAGATCCTGACCGACAAACTGGGCGACAAGATTCAGCTGGTTGGTGACGACCTGTTCGTTACCAATACCGAACGTCTGAAGAAGGGTATTGAGCTTGGCGTTGCTAACTCCATCCTGATCAAAGTTAACCAGATCGGTACTCTGACCGAAACTCTGGAAGCAATTGAAATGGCTAACCGCGCTGGTTACACCGCAGTTACTTCTCACAGAAGCGGTGAAACAGAAGATGCTACCATCGCTGACATCGCTGTTGCTACAAACTCCGGCCAGATTAAGACCGGTGCTCCTTCCAGAACTGACCGTGTTGCAAAATACAATCAGCTTCTGAGAATCGAGGAAGAACTGGGTGACGTTGCTTACTATCCCGGTATCAACGCTTGGTTCAACCTGAAAAATAAATAAGATTTAATCTTATCAATCAAAACCCCGTATGCATTTTGCATACGGGGTTTTTGTATGAAAAAAAGTCAATATCCGGCGATATACTAGGCTTCCTTCTGGCTGTTTCTGAAATGCATCGGTGTTGTGCCGATTCGCTTTTTAAAGGCTTCAATGAAATAGCTGGTGGTTCCGAAGCCTGTATCAGATGCGATTTTTGTTATGGGCATCTGACTGGAAATCAGGAGTTTTTTCGCATGACGCAGGCGGATGTCAATCAGATATTCGTTAAAACTTTTTCCGATAAATTTTTTGAACACTTTGGAAAAATAGTTGTAGCTCATAAAGCACATATCCGCTGCTTTTTTCATATGGATAGAATCAGCATAGTTATTTTCCATATAATCAAGAA
The DNA here is from genome assembly GCA_045132895.1 of Clostridia bacterium. Lineage (GTDB taxonomy): Bacteria > Bacillota > Clostridia > UBA1381 > UBA9506 > UMGS755. The sequence continues at coordinate 3,760 of JBGUTC010000059.1, read as the reverse complement.
CGTTACAAAGGTGCTGAGCAATGTTTTCGTCAATAGAGGCAGAAACCGTATTGCCGTTTTTTTCATACTCTCTTACGATATAGAGGAAAATTTTAAAGATGTTCAGCTTTACGGATAGTTCAAATCCGTATTTTCTTTCGGTAAATTCTGATAGAATTTCTTGAAAGGCGACAGGCAGATCTGTGTTATCAATTTTGTGGCTGGAAAATATTTTCTGCTGCGTAGAATTGCCGGACATAAAAAGCAGCAAGTATTTTGCTTCTGCGATGCTTTGCTCGTTGCCGTATAGCAATTCCGGCAAGACCTTAACAACGATATAGCGGTTTTTTTCTTCGCCGCAGGCATAGACGGAATGGATTTCGTTTGAATTGATGATAATCATTTCGCCTTTCTGGAAGGGATATTTTGTGCCGTTTAGATAGGCTTCGAAAAATCCGTCTGTGCAGTATAAAATTTCGATATATTCGTGATAGTGTGCACCCACTAAGCAGCCTTTGCCGGAAATATCCTCAAAATGGCTACTGAACATATATGTAGAGAGGGAATGCTTTCGTTCTTCTTTGTAAAATGTCTGGTTCATAGAATCACCTACAGGATAAAATAACGATATTTTTAAGTGTTATTATTATATCACATCGCCGGATAAAATGATATAATTTTTTTGTAATTAAACTGAACAGGAGAGAAAAAATGTTAACGAAAGCAGATTATGAAACATATAGCCGCGAAGCAAAAAAATATCTGGATAAGGCAGGGATTGCCATCACGAAAGAAGAAGAGGCAAGAATCGAAGTCGCAGAATATGAACTTGGCTGTATTGATAAAGTAGGGTTGGAACTGGTGGTTTATGTGAACACAGAGCGTTGCTGTGCGAAAGAACTGGTGTTGTTGCCCTATCAGACCTGTCCGGAGCACAGACACCCTGAAATAAACGGAGAAGTGGGGAAAGAGGAAACTTTCCGATGCCGGTATGGAACGGTGTATCTGTATGTTGAGGGTGAGGGGCCTGACGAAATAGCGGCGAAAAAACCTGAAGGAATGGAAGAATATTTTACCTGCCGCAAGGAAATTATTTTACATCCCGGTGAGCAGTATACCATTATGCCCAATACCCTTCATTGGTTCCAGGCAGGAAGCGAAGGCGCTGTTGTTTCTGAATTTTCAACCAAAAGTCGCGATGAGTATGATATTTATACCGATCCGAGCATTGATGCGGCGGGAAAACGGAATGTGTAGGTGATGGTATGAAACAGTTTGATGTAACAGCTTTGGGCGAAATCCTGATTGACTTTACCTTTGCTGGCTTGTCTCATAGGGGAGAGCATCTTTTTGAGCAGAATCCCGGTGGCGCACCTGCCAATGTTCTGGCTGCGATTCAAAAACTTGGTGGGAGAACCTCCTTTATCGGAAAAGTCGGTCAGGATATGCACGGCAAGTTTCTAAGACAGACGCTGGAGCAATATGGAATCGATACGTCTTCCTTAATTGAGTCTGAAGAGGCCTTTACAACTCTTGCCTTTGTTGATCTGGATGATTGCGGTGAGCGTTCTTTTTCCTTTGCGAGAAAGCCGGGGGCTGATACGCTTCTCCGGGAAGACGAGGTTTCAAAAAAACAGATAGCAGGGAGCAGCATATTCCATTTTGGCTCTCTGTCCCTTACGGACGAGCCGGCCAGAAGTGCTACATTAAAAGCCCTTCAGTATGCTAAGGAGTCCGGTGTTACGGTGTCCTATGACCCGAACTACCGTCCTTCGCTCTGGAAAGATGAAGGGGCGGCAAAGGCCGGTATGCGACTCCCGCTTGACATGGTGGATATCATCAAAATTTCCGATGAGGAAATGATGTTGTTAACAGACTGTAATAACGAACGCGATGCGGCGGATATGCTGCATCAAAAAGGGATTTCCTGCGTGATTATTACGATGGGTGAAAAGGGTGCTTTTGTCTCCGGAGGTGGCGCAAAGGTATTTTCTGAAGGGGTTCAAACAGAGGTGGTTGACACCACGGGTGCCGGGGATTGCTTTATGGGCGCTTTTTTATATTCAATTCTGCATAACGGCAAACAACTTTCAGAACTTTGCGAAGAAGATTTAAAACGATATGCTTCCTTTGCCAACGCAGCAGCATCCATCTGTGTATCAAGGCGAGGTGCCATGAACGCAATGCCTTCTGTTCGGGAGATTCAAGAGATTTTTTAAATCGGGGGAAGTTGAAGGAGAGATATTGTGAAGCTTTTGGAGAATATTCTGGTTTATTGCATTCCATTGCTTGTGTGGGGTGTCTATTTATGCTTGTCACCCTATCCTTATCTATCATATACGGCTAACTTACTTGATGTAATCCTGTTGTTTTTCTTATTACCCCTTGGGTATGGCATATATCATTGCTTTGCAGGAACGAAAAAGGAATGGCTTCTTCGAACGCTGAGTTTTATTGTCGTCCATGTGCTGGGGTGTATGCTCAATCAGTATGTTTGTGTGGGTCATTTTTTCGGCATGTTTGGAAAGCCGATGGCTTCCTTTTCTGTACATTTAATGATCATTGATGTTTGCATATCCCTCCTTTGCTATTTTGTAAAAAGCGCCTTTGTCAAACATAAATAAAAAAGCGGTATTGCTAAAGCAATACCGCTTTTTTGCTATCAAACTAATTTGTCGAACTTGTCTCCGGCTAAGAGGTGGAAGTGCAGGTGGAAGACGGTTTGACCAGCGTTTTCACCGCAGTTATTGACGATGCGATAGCCGCTTTCGTCGACACCCAGTTCCTTTGCCAGTTTTTGTGCTGTGAGCAGAATATGCCCTAATAACGCCTGATGGGAACTGTCTGCAGCGTTTAAGCAGCAAAGATGCTCCTTGGGGATAATCAGGACATGCACCGGCGCAGCGGGAGCAATATCATGAAAGGCATACACCAGTTCATCTTCATAAACTTTCTTTGACGGAATTTCACCGGCTAAAATTTTACAAAAAATACAGTTTTCCACAACAATCATCCTTTCTCATTGGTCAATCGTGATGTATATTCTTCGACTATTTTTTTTACAGCAGCATCAATACTATCGTGATCTACAGAAATTCTGACATCCGCTTTTTCATAGAAAGGCTTGCGCTCTTCAATCATCCGGCTGATATCATCAAGCGATGCGGTTTTCAGTCCCGGACGTTTATGAATGGAAAAGCGGGTGTTCTGGTAGATTGTTTCCGGAGAAGCATCCAGCCAGAACAGAATGCCGTTCTGTTTCAGAGCCTCCAGATTAAAGGCATCTAAAATGGTGTCGCCACCGGTGGAAATTAAAACGCCTTCATTTTGTGCCAGGGTAGAAACAGCAAAACGCTGGGCACCTTCAAAATATTTGGCGCCTTTTCTGGCGAGTAGCTCATGGACGGGAATTTTTTCGCAACGGAAAATCGCCTCGTCTGTATCGTGAAAATCAATCTTTAACTTTGCGGAAACCCGTTTTCCAATGGTGGTTTTACCAACCCCCATAAACCCGACTAAAACAATGTTTTTCAAGTGATTCGCCATTCCTTTCCTTGTTCGTCTGAACAGTAATAAAGACGTTCTTCTTTCATTATTATATGAGTCAAGTATGTAAAATCATGCAAAAAATTCAAAACCTTAACGGGAAACCTGCAGGAGCAGACCGGCATCCTGACGAACGGCAGCTAATACAGTCTGAATATCCTCTTCCGTAGTAGAAACGCCGAGACTGAAGCGGATGGCTCCCTCGATTTCCTTGCGCTGATACCCCATAGCAAGA
>JBGUTC010000058.1:0-35382 GCA_045132895.1 Clostridia bacterium | reverse complement strand
CGGCGACTACGCCGGCGACGGTTTTGTCAATGTGGTTCGCACGGATAAAGACGGCAATATTCAGGAACTGATTCTGAACCAGGGTTCTGTCTTAAAACGTGCTGACGGTACTGTCTTGCTGAGCGTTGACACAGATGTTCCGGCGAACGTTGGCATTGAAATGCGTGGTAACACAGCAGTTATCAGTGTTAACAGTTCTCAGTCTACCGGCGAAATTACCGTTAGACCTGAAGATATTGTCTTCTATGCAGATAGCACAGTTGAAAATATTCTTTATAACGATACCTACTATGAATTCACGCAGAATGCAGATGGTTCTATTACAGTTGAAACCACTGAAACGGACGAAGTGTTAAACAACGACTCCAGCGATAATCATGGTGGTATTACCGGCGTTGAACCCGGTAACCAGGGCGGTTCCGGTAATGAAGGCGGTTCCGGCAACCAGGGTGGTTCCGGTAACGAAGGCGGCTCCGGTAGCGTTGTTGTTCCCTCTAAGGGCTTTAACGACACCAAGGGTCACTGGGCAGAGAAGAGCATTGAGCGCATGGCGGATAAAGGCGTTGTTAAGGGCGACAATGGCTCCTTCCGTCCGAATGCTAACATCACTCGTGCTGAACTGATTACCATGGTTGTAAGAGCACTGAATCTGTCTGCTACAGGAACGGATACAGGCTTTAGCGATGTGGCGGCAGACAGTTGGTATGCTTCCTACATCAAGGCAGCTTTGGAAAACGGTATCGTTTCAGGCGACTCTGTTTTCAGACCGAATGATCTTGTAACCCGTGAGGAAATGGCCAAGTTTCTTGCCGGTGCTGATGCACTCTTAAAGGGTGAAGCATTTGCAGAACCTGAAGGAGACCTGTCCTTCGCTGACGGCAGTGTCATCAGCGGCTGGGCAAAACCGTTCGTTCTTTATGCCAATGTAAACGGTTTAATGAACGGCATGGAGGATGGCTCCTTTGCTCCGAAAGCAAACGGCACCAGAGCACAGGTTGCAACAGTCTTAGACAGAATGTTTGCTCAGAACTAACATGATGCATTATGGCGGTGTAAAACTCGTTTTTACACCGCCTTTTTTATTGAAATTCAGAAGTTTATGAAAAGTGTAAAAAATAACGATATAGTGATAAAAATAACACTTGAAACTGATGCTCTCTCTTGCTATAATAATCACAGATAGACATGCTAATATTCGGACAGGAGTGAAAAGGTATGCAAACAGAAAAAACATATGCTTTTAGAGAACGCTTATTAACGGTTCACGAATCAAATATTATAAACCCTTCTTATCAGGCAGCAGATAACGAATATGAACTGCCGAAAGAGGTCCGGATTAAAATTTCGGAGTCTGCCGGTGAAGTGTTACAGGTTGGCGCTGCTGACTTTGCAGATTTTTTAAAGACCGCTATGTGTCTTAATGCCTCCGTTGTAACAGATGGAGATGCTGACGTAACCGTATCTGTAGCAGAAGAAGCAGGCGTTGATTTAGGTGAATTTGCGGTTTACCGTGGATTTAAAATTGATACAGAAGACGGCATCAGCGTTTATGGTCACGATGAACGAGGCGCTACTCAGGCTCTTTACTACATAGAAGACTTAATGACCTTTAAGAAAGCACCGGTTCTTTCTAAAGGGACAATCAACAAAAAACCGGCTTTTTCTCCTCAAATGGTGCATTCCGGCTATGGCGAGGATGTTTTCCCGGATAACTATTTAATGCGGATTGCTCATGAGGGCAGAGATGCCATCACCTTGGACGTTTACGGCAAGGGCGGCGAAGAATATGATAATGCCAACGACCTGATCCGTCGTGCTGCCCGCTATGGGATTGATGTGTATGCCTATAGCGAGGTTCTGAGCCGTATGAATCCCGAGGCGCCGGAAGCTGAAGCATATTATGATGGTATTTATGGTGAATTGTTTAAAGCCTGCCCCGGTTTTAAGGGCATCATTTTTGTCGGCGAATCGATTGAGTTCCCCAGTAAGGACCCCAACATCGGTGGTGGATATCGTAGAGATTTGGGACAAGACGGTATCCCCGGCGGTAAGCCCAGCTCCGGTTGGTGGCCTTGCGAGGACTATCCCGTCTGGCTCAATGTTGTGAAAAAATCCATTTATAAATATAGCCCCGATTGTGAAATTATTTTCTGGACCTATAACTGGGGCTATCAGCCGGAGGAATATCGCCTGAAGCTGATTGAAACCCTGCCGGAGGATATTATCCTGCTGGCAACCTTTGAAATGTTCCATCCTGTGCAGTATGAAAACTCCGTTGGTTTCTGCTGCGACTATACCCTGACCTTTGAAGGTCCGGGCAACTACTTTAAAAGCGAAGCCATTGCGGCGAAAAAACGTGGCCTGAGGCTTTATTCTATGACCAACACCGCCGGCCTTACCTGGGATTTGGGCACGATTCCTTACCAGCCTATGCCTCAGCAGTGGATGCGTCGTTATGCAGAGATGTTTAAGGCAAAGGATAACTGGAATTTATCCGGTATTATGGAAGGCCATCATTACGGCCTTTATCCTTCCTTTATCAGTAAGCTTTCCAAGCATTGCTTCTATGAACCCAGAGAATCCATGGACGAATTACTGAAAACGATCCTGATTTCTGAGTTTGGCGAAACAGATTATGAAACCATCGTGGCAGGTCTTGATGATTTCAGTCAGGCAATCCGACACGTAACGCCCAGTAACTCTGACCAGTATGGTGCTATGCGTATCGGTCCGTCATACCCCTTTAACCTGGCGACTCCGATTCCGGTTCAGCCGGGACCGATTAACGAAAAGTTCTACCCAAGTTTCGTTATGCCTCGGTATCATAATTTCCCGGAACCCAATCAGACGCCTACCTCTGCCAGAATTCACGATGAGATTAACTCCATGAAGAAGGCGACGGCTTTGATGGAAGAGGGTATGGCGAAGTTTGAAAAAGTGACAAATCCCAATGAGAAATTCCTGCGACTGAAAAATATGTGTCAGTTTATCCTGAATTCTAACAAAACCGGTACAAGATCCAAAGAATGGCATGTTTTAATTTGCCGGATGAATCTTGAACCCACAAAGGAAGGCCTGAGCAAGATTTATGACGAAATGGAAGAGCTGTTAAACGCTGAAATCGCCAATGCAGAGGCAACTATTCCGTTGGTTGAAGCCGATTCCCGTCTGGGTTGGGAGCCCTGCATGCGCTATATGACCGACCGTTGGCATCTGGAATGGAAAATCCGCCAGGTACGCCACGTTATTGATAACGAAATTGGCGAATACCGTCGTTGTATTAAACTGTAATAAGAAGTAGAGGAGAATAAAAATGGACAGAAGTTTTATTGTAACCGGTCTTCACTACGGAGAGCATCTTCGTGACCCGAAAGACTTTTTAGCTCAAATGAAGCAATATGGCAATGATTGTAAACTTGCCATGATCAGAACTCCTTTCCCGGAACTGGTTGATCCGGAACAGTACTATGAATGGGCCCGGTATTTTAAAGAAAACCAGATTTATTTCTGCTTTATGTATACCCAGTCTTCAGCACCTACAGGGGAAAAGAGCCATTTAAGCGCTGAAATTGTTAAAAACCTTTATGAGATTGCCGGCGATTATTTTGTAGGCGATTCCTTTGGTGAACTGGGTTGTTCCATTCGAATTATGTATGAGGGCAACAACCAACGGATTAAATTTGACAGACCGGCTCTTAAACACCTGAGCCATAAAAAAATTAAGGATATGCAGGAAGGTCGGGATAATTTCGTTTATATGATTTCCCATATGAACGGTATCGACAAAGAAATGGGCATTAAGAATACCTTTGCCGTTGAGTCTCATACCCTGCAGAAGTACGGCATGGAGGCCGGCCTTGACTTTTCCTGTTGCGAACTGTTCTTAGGAAATCCTGACCATATTCTGGCCTTTACCCGTGGCGCTGCCCGCGGCTACGGCAAGGAAGAATTCGGTACCTATATTGCTCATGAGTGGTATGGCGGTGTTCGCCATACAGACCCCTTAAAGGCAAAACGTTTAGGTCTGATGTATAAATCCGCCTTTCTGGCAGGTTCTAACATGGTGTTCCTGGAAAGCGGTTTTGAATGCACTCATTCCTATGGCGTTACCGGCGACGAGAACCATCCTTACTGCCAGTTGGTCAGAGATGAAGTGGCGAAGTTTGATTCCTTTATTAAGGAAACCCATCGTCCTGCCCGTGGCCCCATTACCAAGGTGGCATTTATTAACGGTCACTTAGATGGCTACGCAGGTCACAGTATGGCATACGGCGGCGTTACCAGTTCCGTTTGGGGACAGCATAGCCGTGAAGAATGGGGTTATGGTCCGGCAGAACACAGTTACAAGATTTTAGACGAAGTGTTCCGCAGCCACGACTGGCATTACCCTGTGAACTACGGTGATGCTGACTATAGCGGAGCTCCGGCATACGGTCAGTATGATGTGTTGCCGGCTGAGGCTTCCTTAGAGGCAATGAAGCAGTATGACTGGCTGATTTTCACCGGTTGGAACACCATGACGGAAGAACTGTATGACAACTTGAAAGCCTATGTTGCAGCAGGCGGTAAACTGTTAATCAGTGCGGCGCATATGAAAACCGGCGTGGCAAGAAACAGCGATGGTCCTTACATCCATAACGGTAACGTAGAAGACTTCTTAGGCTGCAACCTGACCGGCAGAAAGTTCCGTTCCAATAAGGGCTATAAATTCGCAAGAGAGAGCATTGCAGAAGACGTTCTCTATCCCGGTACCGTGAACTATGAAACGGATCCTATTGATCCCATCGGCTCCGATGGCTACACCACCTATGCCATAGTGGAAGAAAAAGATTGCCGCCGTGCGGTTTGTCTGTCTGAATGGTTCTTCTCAACACCAAACGACTTCACGGTGGAGGCACCCGCCGTTGTAGAAAATGCTTATGGTGACGGTAAAGTTATCTTTATGTGTACCGATGAATATCCCGGTGCGCCCGGCGTGTTCACTCTGTATAAACTCTTAGTTAAGAGCATTCTTTCTGCAACTCACCGCCAGAGCGAGATTAAAGTCATCGCCGGCGATAAAATTCGTTTCGCGGTGTATGAAGACGATACCCAATATCGCGTGTTCCTTTTGAATACGGACCTGAACTTTGAAGTGAAGGCAAGAGTTACTTACAAAGAGGAAAGCGTTGAGCTGACCATTCCGTCAACAGAAATTTCCTTCGTGGATTTTGCAAAATAAAGTTACCCAAAAGAGGCTGTCAAAGCCTCTTTTTTTGCGCTAAATTTTGAATATAGATTGAAATTTTGCACTAATCATGATATGATATAAGAAACCCATAAAAAATATTTAACGGAGGAATGAAACATGAAAAAAAGATTGGTTAGTTTGTTTTTGGTACTGATGATGGCAGTCAGCCTGGTGGCTGTGCCGGTGTTTGCAGAAAGTGATGTCAAGGTTTTGCTGGACGGTGTGGAACTGGAATTTGATGTACCGGCACAGATTATCGATGACAGAACGATGGTTCCCATGCGTAAGATTTTTGAATCCATGGGCGCTGTGGTTGCCTGGGACGGAGACACAAGAACCATCATTGCGGTTAAAAATGAGATTGTTGTCATGATGCAGATTGATAATACGCTCATTCATGTCAATGGTGAAAAAGTTGAACTGGATGTTCCGCCCATGCTGGTCGGCGAACGGACACTGGTTCCTGCCCGCGCCGTTGCTGAAAGCCTGCAGGCAAAGGTTGATTGGGATGGAGAGACAAAAACCGTAACCATTGCAACAGAAGCTCCTGCTGAATCTGCAGAATAAGAAGAATTTCTGTCTGACATTTTATCAAATTTGTCACAAAAAGCGAAAAGTGTCACTTGTTTATCGGGTAAACAGCGTGATAAAATAGAAACAGAAAACTTATACTCTTTAAAAGGAGAATCGGAATGGAAAAGCCTTTTGATTTTACAAGACGGTATGATGAAGTGCATAAGCCCATGCGTGTTTGCCGTGAAAAACTGGAGTGTTTTGATGGTGTTAAGGTAACAGATGGCTGGAGCATTATCATGCCGGCTGATTGCTCTATTGTGGTAGAAAATGTTGCCAAAGATCTGCAGGAATATTTTGATATTTCCATGGCGTGCAAGGTAAGTGTAGAAATTGGCGATGCCACTAAAGAAAAGAGCATTTTGCTGGCCATTGACGAGAACCTGCCGGAAAGAACTTTCCGTATTCAGGCTCAGGATACAATTACGATTACCGGCTCTGATGACCGGACGCTGGCGCAGGGTTGCTATGCCTTAGAAGATGAAATGAACTTAAACGAAGCGCCGGCGATTGCACCTTGCGACAAGCAGATGCAGTCACGGTTTGCCCCCCGTGTTATTATGTCCTGCGTTCGCGGAGACTATTACCCTGACACATTGCTCAGAATGCTTGCGCATTACGGAATTGATGCCATTGAGGTCAGCATCGGCGAAGTTTTGACAAACGAGGAAAAACGTGCGTCTCTTAATGACCTGATTGCCCGTGCAGCAAAATTCGGCATCGATGCCTTTACCTTTAGTGTATTCCGTAATCCTTATCATCCTGATGATCCGGAAGCTTATGATCATTATGATAGTACTTACGGCAAACTCTTTGACCTTTGCCCCGGTATCAAATATTTCTGTATTGTAGGCGAGTGTTGTGAATTTCCCTCAAAGGATGAGCGCACAACAGGTAAACCCTGGCGTGAATCCCTGGAGGATGAGAAGTCCAGCCCGGGTTGGTTCCCTTGCCGCGATTATCCGGAGTTTGTCAGCATGCTTCGCGGCATTATCCGAAAACATTCTCCTGAAACCGAAATGATTTTCTGGTCCTATAACTGGGGTTATGAAAAGCAGGAACTCCGTGAAGAATTACTGCGGAATATGCCGGAAGATGTGACCCTGATGGCGACGTTTGAAATGTTTGAGAATGTGAATATTGCTCCTGAAATCCAAGAAGTTACCACAGACTATACCCTGTGGCAAATTGGACCCAGTAAATATTTTGCAACGGAATCTGCCGTAGCAAGAGAAAGAGGCATCCGCATGTTCGGTATGACCAATACCGGCGGTAACACCTGGGATATCGGCGGCATTCCGTTCCTGCCCACGCCACAGAGATGGATTGAACGTTGGGCAGCCGTTACGGATGCTCAGGACAATCTGCGACTCGATGCAGTTCGTGAGGCGCATTCCTATGGTTTCTGGCCTTCTATTATGTCTGAACTGGCGAAATATGCTTATATGACGCCGATGCCGGATATGCAGAAACTTCTGGAAAAAATGATTATCCGTGATTTTGGTGAAGAACATCTGGAAGAGGTTCTGGAAATTTTCAACCTGTTCTCAGAAGGTATGTCCCACTGTGTATCCACCAATGAAGACCAGTATGGTCCGGCCCGTGTCGGTGCGGCATATCCCTTGTTCTTTAAGAACTGGGAACTGATTCCAAAGGGTCCTGAATCCTGGATTGATGTAAACTTTGAAGCATACCCGATTTATACCTATAACTTAGACAGAGAAGAAAAACTCCTGTACGAGACAGAGGAATATAGGGAGATGGATCGTCTTTTTGCAGAAGGTTGCAGACGTCTTGCGGTTGTGGTTTCTAAGTTAGAGGGCAGAAAGGCTCAGGATGCGGAAGAAATCCTGCAGGTTGCTCAGTTCATCGGCAGCACAGCAAGAACGGTTCACCATGTTAAGAGATGGCACTACTTAAAAGGTAAGTTAGGCATCTATGTGGATGCTAAGCCTACATGGGTAGGTGGCAGAAAGAACATGGCTGATGCAAAGAAAGCGGAAAAGCCCTTAGTACCGGCTAAGTACGCAAAACCCATCATCCTGGAACTGATTGATATTTTAAAGAGAGAAATTGCCAATGCAGAAGCAACTCTTTCCATCGTAGAGGCAAACTCCCGTCTGGGTTATAATCAGGAATATGATTATAGCTGTGCACCGGAGCAGGTTAAATGGAAAATTGAAATGGCGTATAAGACATTAAATGAAGAATTACTGCCACTGCTGGAGGCATAAAAAAAAGGGCATTGCAAGTGCAATGCCCTTTTTATTTGTTTTTTTATAAGGTTAAAGCGCTTTCTTCTTTTCTGGACCAGTCGCCATCGCTGATGTAACCTGCGGGGAGACCTGCGGGGGTTTCAAAGGTAGATTCTAAGCGGTAGGTTTCGCCTTTTTCTGCGCTGCCGATAATGCCGTGCATCAGTTCAAAGACGTGGAAAGCCATTTCCTTACTTGCGCGGTTCTTTCTGCCTTTTACAATGGACCAGGCCATTTCAGCGGCACCGACGCCACGGGAGTTTTCAGCGTAGCCGTGGGTATGGGGGAATTCGATTTTGTCGCTTAAGGTCTTCTTGATATAGACCGGATTACCGAATTCGTTGGGGTTGCCCATATACAGAATGCCTTCCGTACCGTAGATTTCAAGACCGTAGGTCTCGTCTAAGATACAGTCGGAGTTAATATGCAGCGTACCTAATACGCCGCTTTTATATTTCATGGTTGCGGTAATAACGTTAGCATCTTCCAATACATACGCTTCGCCATAGTTGGGTGCACCCACGCGGGTGTTTACACGGTTGGGCTCGTTGATCGCCGTAAAAGCGGAAACTGCTTCAACGGGACCTAAGATAGCAGCCAGAGCTGTCAGGTAGTAACCACCCATGTCGAAGCCAATACCGCCGCCGCGTTTGCAGAGGTGGGTCAGGAATTCGCCGTAGATACCGTAGTTACGGCTGATGGATGCACGGCAGGAAACAGGTTTTCCGATTAAGCCGGATTCCACGATATATTTTGCGGTCTGAACGCTGGCACCTAAGAAGGTATCCGGTGCAACGCCTAAGTACAGACCGTTTTTATTAGCCAGTTCAACCAGCTCTTTGCCCTGCCAGAGTTCAACAGCAATCATTTTCTCGGAGAACACATGCTTGCCGGCTTCCAGGCACTGCTTAATAACGGGGTAGTGTGCTGCGGGGATGGTCAGGTTAATGACCATATCAATGGTAGAATCAGCGCAGATTTCGTCTAAGGTCATAGCCTTGCAGCCATATTTTTCAGCGGAAGCCTTCATTCTGTCTTCCATCAGGTCGCTGCAGGCAGCCAACTCTAAAATCTGGAATTTTCCACTTGTAATGTTGCTCATATAGATGTCGCTGATGCTTCCGCAACCAACGACGGCAACTCTTAATTTTTCCATATGTAACGCTCCTTTGTTTGTTTATTCATAACTAAGTATTATCATACAGTATAAAGAAAATTTTGTCAAGGCTAATGGGGAGCAGTTGATAAAAATAGCCTTGCGGGGTGCGGAAAACTGTGATACAATGATTTTGTCCTGGATTGAAATGAGGCTTGTAAGACTGTGGAAATATGGCAAAGGGAGGATAAAGTTGATAGTTAAAATTAAAAAATCATTATCGTTAATCGACTATAAACTAATAACCTCTTTGATATTGATACAGTTAGTTCCTACGTTCTATACGACTTTAAGAGTTTTCTTTTTGGGACAACTACCCGGCGACTATTCTTTTTCAATAGCGGGACAACTTACCTGGGTGAATTTGTTTTATGAGATTATAAATGAGTCAATCATATTACCTTTATATTACTTTGTCGGAAAAGTTGCAGATAATAAAAAAGAGCTTAATAATTGTTTTAAAAGTGGCATGTTGGTTACGGCTTGTATCTATGGAATCCTGGCGCTGCTAGTTATCGTGTTTATAAAGCCCTTGCTTGTGACTATGGCTGTTAACAAGGAAATTCTGGCGGAGTCAGCAACATATATCCGAATAGAAAGCATAGCTTTTATCTTTGACATTCTTGCCAAATTTGTGTTAGTCGTGCTGATTACATTAAATAAAGTAAAATATCTGTATGTTATTACGGGTGTAAGGTTGATTTTGAGCGTAGGGATTGATATTTTTTTAGTATCCTCGTTTACTTATTCATTAAAACTTGGTGTGAATGGCATTGCACTGTCCAATATTATTGTAAATATTACAATATTGATTTTAAGCTTGATATTTCTCTATCGAGATAGTAATTTTTTCTCTGCAAAACAGAAACTGTCGTTTTCGTGGATGAGAGGATTGTGTAAAATTGGTGGAATTTCCGGGCTTGAATCCTTTGTCAGGAATTTTGCTTATGTAGTTATGATATCAAGAATGGTCAATGTTGTGAATGAGCAAGGAACATACTGGGTTGCGAATAATTTTATATGGGGATGGTTGCTTTTGCCGATATCACAATTGGGCGAATACATAAAAAAAGATGTTGCAACTGACTCAGATGCAATTCAAAATAAAACATTAGGGTATTTTGCAATTACTGCTGTTATTTGTTTATTATGGTTTGTGTCGATACCGTTTTGGAAATCGTTTATGGCTGACATTCTTTTATTTGAAGATATAGATAAACTATATAAACTTGTTATGATTTTGGTTGGTTTTTATGTATTGTATGCATTTCAAAATGTTTTTGATGCCACGTTTTATGGAATTGGTAAAACAAATTATATGCTTTTTGAATCTGTTGTAACGAATGGTCTGTATTATGGAGTGGCTTTTGTTTTATACATTACGAGACTATGGGTTCCATCTCTTGCAGGAATAGCCTTGTTATTTGGAATAGGAATGGCATTTGACAGTTTAGTATCATTTGGAGCCTACAGATATTTATTGAAGAAAAATAAAATTTGTTTAATGTAAAGCATCGTAAATAACATTGTCATCCGGATGCTACCGCCTTTATCGTAAGACTGTGGAAATTGTGAGGGACGGTGGGGTAATCCCGGAAGAGGGCAAGCTAAGATATAAATTTAATATAAAAAATAAGGAGAAAGAAACATGGAATTAAACGGGCTGGTGGGAAACTTTTTAGGAGACAGCATTACCTTTGGTGCCTGGGTCAGCTGTCAGGAGAATATCTATCACGGGGTTTTAAAGCGTGAGGCGGGGCTCAAAGAAGTGAGAAATTACGGCATTAACGGAACCAGAATGGCAAAACAGTTGGTTCTTGAAATGGATGAGGCCAGCGATTATTATTTCGTTGACCGTCACTCATTCTGCGAGCGGTTTTCTGAAATGGAGGATGCGGATTTTGTCGTGGTGTTTGGCGGGACCAATGACTTTGGCAGAAGTGATGCACCCTTTGGCAGCTTTTCGGACAGAACGCCTGAAACCTTTTACGGTGCCTGCCATTATCTGTTCTCCGGCCTGATGCGTAAATACCCCGGGAAACCGATTGTTATTATGACGCCGCTGCACCGTAGTGATGAGTTTGAAACGAAATTAAACCATGCCAAGGGGGAGACTCACGGAGAACTGAAAGAATACGTAGAGATTATCCGGGAGGTTGCAGAATTTTATTCTCTGCCGGTTCTGGATCTTTATGCGCAAAGCGGATTACAACCTCTTGTTCCGGAAAATAAAGAACTTTATTTCCCGGATGGACTCCATCCCAATGATGCCGGCCAGGCAGTGATTGCAAGAAAACTCAGAAAATTTCTTGAATCTCTTTAAAAATAACGGGCTGCAGCGAAAAGCTACAGCCCGTTTTCTTATCTTATTTTAATTTTGCTTCAAAAGCCTGCATTTCTTCTTTTCCGTCTAAGACGCCGATAGAGACCTCAAAAGCTTTTGATTCATAGGGAGCGAGCATGGGAAGTGTTCCGTGCTTGCGTTCTTCTTCACGGCCTAAGATATAAGAGTTAGAAGGTTCTAAGCCCATTGCATATTCATGAGCACAGAAGTTTTTCCATTGCATCAGAAGCGGCAGGGTATCCATCTTATACTTAACGTAGCAACCAAGTTCCAGTTCATCGTTCATAACAGCCGCATACCCGTAACCGTTTTCGTCCGGGGTATTTGTATGACAGTAAACTTCCTCATCTTTGCAGAAGAGAGGCTCTGTTACCTTGCCGCAGTCTTCCGGATGGAGAGCGCTGCCTAAATTATCAGAAATTTCGCCGCTGCCTTTGACCATTCTGGCGCCGGGGACGAGAAGCGGATAGCCGAAGTTGCAATGATAGAGAATCATCATGGGCGCTTCAAAGCCCTCCAGATTCGTTACGGTATCTTTAATCGTAATCTCTTTTCCCTCAGTGGGACAGAAGATGCTCCGCTTTAACCGGAACTGATGACCGCATAAGTAACTGTCCGTCATGGTACCGCTGACAGTAACGCCCTCTTCCGTCTGTTCTACTGTAACATTTTCTGCCGGGGTCATACCAATGCGACCGTGCTGAGGATGGAAGATGCCGTTTTCAACAACGGGCGACCCTACGTTTGCCAGTCCGCAGGTATAGAGCATGCCTGCAGGCCAGTAATAACTGAACTCGTCAACACCGCCGTTAAAATAGTGGCTGGAAACGAGACCGTTCTTGGTCTGGAAGGTGAAGTTAATGCCCCGATAGGAGAAATCATACAGATTCAGGCATTGATCTTCCAGGCAGGTCATGTATATACCGCTCTGGTTTTCCAGTTCAACGGCTTTCACGCCTTCTTTCATGCCGTCGCGGAAGGTAATCCGGCGGGCTTTCATCAATTGGTTGGAATGACCAATATAAACTGCTTTATTCATAACCGTTCCTCCGTCAGATGACTTTAATACCCTTTAATTCGCAGAACAGTTCAACAGCGTCAACGTAGTCATCAAAGACCATAACATAGTGCTGGCTCATGACTTCGTTTGCAAAGTCTTTGCCGCTCTTGTTCAAGAGGTGAATTCTGGCGCCGGGATAAGGCGGGCAGTCAATTTCGTGGAAGTTGTTCAGTTCTTCGGTTCTGCCGCGTAAAACGTGCATCTTCAGACCGTCGCCCAGGTTGGCAATACGGCTGACAGTTGCCGGCATATCGCCTTTGATACCGGTGGTAACCAGAAGACCGCTGTAGAGAGCGGTGTGGCGTTTGATGCAGGGACGGGCAGCGTTTAAGAAGCATCTGGGAGCAAAGCCGCAGGCTGCGGAAATGATGGAGTCTCCCTGGAATGCTAATACGTCGCCGTAGGTTGTGGTGTTACCGGAAATGTAGCCCAGAACCATCTGTGTCAGGAGCATGTATACGTCGCCTTCGCAGGAAACGGGCATTTCAGCACCTAAAATGGACAGAGCCACGCAGGGAGTAAAGCCATATTCAATAGAAAGTTCATACTGGCACTTAACGGTAACGCCGTCTAATTTATGTTCTTCTACCAGGTCTTTTAAAGCCAGGTAGAATGCAATGGTTTTTTCGATGTCGCCTTCCGTTACGTCGGGAGAAATGTTCCATTCTTCTTTCATAACGGGCTTGTAGGCTTCGATTCTGGCAGGATCCATTGCTTCAGCACGGCAAACCAGGGTGTACTGATCCAAATGTACAACTTCAGTACCTAACAGTTTTTTCACTTTGATGTGGTCGCCGAGACCGGTGTACATACCCATGGAAGCGTAACCGATCATACCGATACGGGTGTTCTGCAATTTCTTGATACATTTTGCTGCACGGTCAAAGTCAGTAATGGACTTTGTCAGAGCTTCGTCATAATCGTTGCCTACAACAAACTTGAAGCAGTAGCCGAATTCTTCAAAGGTTTCTCTTAAAACAGCAGCAACGGCAACAGAACCAAAAGAGATGTATTCGTCAATCTTTTCGTCATATACATTGTCGTGGCTCCAGAGGAGAAGAGGCATTCTGTCAAGCTGTGCTGCGGAAATGATATTTAATACGTTGGGGCTTTCAATCCAGGAAGCAATCAGACAGATGCAGTAGTCATAGTCGCCGGCAGTTGCTACGTCAATGGCTGCCTGGCAGTCATTTAAGGTAATGATGTTAGGGGCAACGGTTGTGTCAATGCCGAGAGACTGTAAGTAGGTTACGGAGTTTTCGATTTTCTCCGCCAGTTCTTTCTGGGGATATCCGGGATAGCCAAAAGGTAAAACTAAAGTTTTCATGTTTCACATCGCCTTTCTTTTTTTATAATAAGGTATTCATTTGCCTTGCATTATACGTATACATTACCATTTTATCATGTGGCGCCTTGCTTTTCTACTTGTTTTGTGATATAATAATTGAACTATTGTGATATTAAAAGGGGATGTTGGAATGAACTCGTATCCAAAACTGGCTGTAGAGGACAATGTGGACCCCCAGGCAGGATATTTTGCCCGGTTTGTTTACGGCGGAGAAGAGGTTTTCCCTCTTCACTGTCATGATTTTTACGAGGTTTTCATTGTGGTTAAGGGTGTTGTTCCTCATGAAGTCAATGGCGTCATCCAGAAGCTGCCGGAGGGGAGCATGGTCTTTGTCCGTCCGGATGATGTCCACAGGCATCTGAGCAATGATCCGGAAACGGTTTTTATCAATCTGACCTTTACCAGGGAAACCACGGAAAAACTGTTTTCTTATCTGTTTGAACAAGAAGAGGCTCAGAAATTGCTGTCTTGTGATGTATCTCCCATGGTGATTTTAGATAAAACCAGCAAGAAAGAGTTGATTTCCCAGATTGATGAACTGAACACAGCAAACTGGAAGGACAAGAAGGCGCAAAAACTCCGGATGCGGACCATTCTGACCAATCTGTTTCCTTACTTCATGCAGTCTCTGCCTCAGGAGGACGAAGAAACCGTTCCCCGGTGGCTCACCGAACTGGCAGAGCGGATGTCAAAGCCGGAGAATTTTATTGCAGGTGCCAAACAGATGCAGATTTTAAGCAACCGGAGCCGGGAACATCTGGCCCGTTCTTTTAAAAAATATTTTGGTGTCAGCGTTACGGATTATATCAATGACTTGCGGGTGAACTATGCATCCAACCTTCTGATTAATACGAATATTCCCGTGATTGATATCTGTTTTACCTGTGGATTTCAAAGCGTCAGCTATTTTTACCGGGTGTTCAAGAAAAAGAATGCTGTGACGCCTTATGTGTTTCGGGATCAGTATAAAATTAGTTGAAAACATCGGCTTTCTATTGACTTTTTTTGCGAAAAAATATACAATAAATATATGTATGTATAAATAAGCCGCTGGCCTGCGGCGGCGGAGAATTGATTTTACATCCGGCAGGCAGAAAGGCATTGAACAATAACATGAAAAAACTGATGCTAGGCAATGAAGCCGTGGCGCGCGGTGCTTTTGAAGCAGGTGTCCGGGTGGCATCCTCCTATCCGGGTACGCCCAGTACGGAGATTACCGAATTCATTGCGAAATATGACGAAATATATTCTGAATGGGCACCCAATGAAAAGGTTGCGGTAGAAGTGGCATCCGGTGCTGCCATCGGCGGCGCAAGAGCGCTGTCTGCCATGAAACACGTTGGCTTAAACGTTGCGGCTGACCCTCTCTTTACGATGAGCTACATCGGCGTAAACGGCGGTCTGGTTCTCTGTGTAGCAGATGACCCGGGCATGCATAGTTCCCAGAACGAGCAGGATAGTCGTAACTATGCTATTGCGTCTAAGGTTCCCATGCTGGAGCCCGCTGATAGCGGTGAATGCCGTGATTTTGTGAAAAAGGCTTATGAAATCAGTGAACAGTTTGATACACCGGTGCTCCTCCGTCTGACGACCCGCGTGGCACACTCTCAGAGTGAGGTGGAACTCTTTGACAGAGAAGATGTGCCTGTTCGTCCTTATGTTAAGGATGCGGCAAAACACGTTATGGTGCCGGCCAATGCCCGTCCGAAGCATGTAGTTGTTGAAAAACGGATGGCTGACCTTGCGGCGTTTAACGAAACCAGCGACTTAAATCTGGTCGAAATGAACGATACAAAAATCGGTGTCATCACAGCCGGTATTGCTTACCAGTATGCAAAAGAAGCATTCCCCAATGCCTCTTTCTTAAAGCTGGGTATGATTCATCCCCTGCCGGAGAACTTAATCCGTGACTTTGTTTCCAAGGTGGATGTATGCTACGTTATCGAAGAACTTGATCCTGTTTTAGAACGCCAGATCAGAGCCATGGGCCTTGCTGTTAAGGGAAAAGATATTCTGCCCCTTTTAGGCGAGTATTCTGCGGCGTTGCTCCGGGAGAAAATTCTGGGCGAAAAGAGTGAAGCAACCTTCACCGTGGATGAAACCATTCCCGTTCGTCCGCCGGTTATGTGCCCCGGTTGTTCACACAGAGGCGTGTTCTATGTCCTGAATAAATTAAAACTGACTGTCAGCGGTGACATCGGTTGCTATTCTTTAGGTTGTGCCAAACCTTTAGACAGCATGGATTCCATTATCTGTATGGGTGCCAGCGTATCGGCGCTTCACGGTATGGAAAAAGCACAGGGCAGAGAATTCGCGAAGAAATCTGTTGGCGTTCTGGGCGACTCCACTTTCCTGCATTCCGGTATTACCGGTCTGATTGACATGGTTTACAATAAGGGCACCTCTACGGTGATCATTTTAGATAACTCCATCACCGGCATGACCGGTCATCAGGAGAATCCCTCCACCGGTTTCACCATTAAGGGTGAGCCTACTAAGCAGGTTGATCTGGAGAAACTCTGTCAGGCTGTTGGCATTGACCTCGTTACGGTTGCTGATCCTTTTGATGTTGAGAACTTTGAAAAGGTTGTCCGTCAGCATTTAGAAGCAGAGGAACCCTCTGTTATCATTGC
Source organism: Clostridia bacterium (assembly GCA_045132895.1). Lineage (GTDB taxonomy): Bacteria > Bacillota > Clostridia > UBA1381 > UBA9506 > UMGS755. Next base: position 18,783 of record JBGUTC010000058.1, on the reverse strand, counting down.
CCAGCGTCCTTGCGCACTGCTGAAAAAAGCGGGTTACACGGGCTGCTGTGAAATTACAAAGGATTGCAAGAACTGCAAAATGTGTATGAAATTGGGATGTCCTGCCATCTCCATGACCGAGGCAGGTCCTGTTATTGACGAAACGCTGTGTAACGGATGCGGACTTTGCGTTAACATCTGTAAGTTCGGCGCAATTGTGAAGAAATAATGGAGGCAACTATGAATATTATGATTGTTGGTGTAGGCGGTCAGGGTACTCTGCTCGCCAGCCGTATTTTAGGTGCTGCTGCAATGCGCGCCGGAAAAAAAGTAAAACTTTCTGAGGTTCACGGTATGAGTCAGCGCGGCGGTAGCGTTGTGACCTATGTAAAGTATGGCGATAGAGTAGATTCCCCCGTTATTGAGCCGGGAGAAGCAGATATGATTATTGCTTTTGAAGAACTGGAAGCATATCGCAGCCTGCCATATTTAAAGAAAGATGGCGTTATGGTCGTGAACAGTCAGAAGACGAATCCGATGCCTGTTATTACCGGCGCTATGGAATATCCGGAGGGCATTTTAGAAACCCTGAAGGAAAAAGGAGCAAAGATTATTTCCTGCAATGCGTTGGAACTGGCTAAACAGGCAGGCAATTTAAAAGCTGTAAACGTGGCGCTGATTGGCGTTATGGCGAAGAATTCTCCCCTTTCCAAGGAAATCTGGGACGGTGCTTTGGTGGATGCTGTTCCTGCAAAATTCCTGGAAGTGAACCAGAAGGCTTTTGAGCTGGGGTATAACTACTAAGAAGCAGAAACTGAGGCGTTCTATGGAAACATTTATTCAAAAAGTTTATGGAATCAAAAAAGAAACCATTGACCTGATGCGTCAGGCAGAAGCAGCCCTTTCGGAGCGCTTCTCCGTTTTCGAAAAGAAAGCAGAGGCAGGTCAGGCGAAGGTGTTGGCGGCATTTCATGCAGAGGGCGTCAGCGAGCGGCATCTCCTCGGGACAACGGGTTATGGCTACGATGATGCCGGTCGGGAAGCTTTGGAGCGGATTTATGCTACTGTGTTTGAGGCAGAGTCTGCCCTGGTTCGTCAGCAGTTTGTGTCCGGCACCCATGCCTTGGCAGCATGTTTCTTCGGCGTTCTGCGTCCGGGAGATACGTTGCTCTTTGTGACCGGCAATCCCTACGACACCCTGGAAGAAGTTGTCGGTCTTCGTGGTGGCGGTGATATGGGTTCTTTGGCTGATTGGGGCGTTTCCTGTAAGGTGGTTCCTCTGTTGGAAGACGGAACACCGGACTTTGACGCTATCCGTGAGGCGATGGATGACTCTGTTAAGATGGTTGCTATGCAGCGCTCTAAAGGTTATGCTTGGCGGAAATCTCTTTTTGTAGAGGACTTGGGAGAGATAATCCGTTTTGTTAAAGACATTAAGCCGGATGTTGTCTGTATGGTAGATAACTGTTACGGTGAGTTTGTTGAAGAAAAAGAGCCGACCGCCGTTGGGGCAGATCTGATGGCAGGCTCTCTGATAAAAAATCCCGGTGGTGGGTTAGCGCCTACCGGTGGCTATATTGTCGGACGGGCAGATTTAGTAGAAAAAGTTGCCTGCCGATTGACAGCGCCGGGAATTGGCGGTGAAGTCGGGGCAACGCTGGATGTGAACCGTCTGTTCTATCAGGGATTGTTTTTAGCGCCGCATACGGTTCTGCAAAGCATGAAGTCCGGTGCGCTGGCGGCTAAAATGTTGGAACTTGCCGGATTTGATACCTGTCCTACAAGTGATGAAGACAGGACGGACATCATTCAGGCAGTGAAGTTAGGAAACAGTGACAAGGTTTGTGCTTTCTGTCAGGGGATTCAGAAAGGGTCTCCGATTGACAGCCAGGTTGTGCCGATGCCTTGGGATATGCCCGGTTATGAAAGCCCGGTGATTATGGCGGCGGGGACTTTTGTTTCCGGTGCCAGCATTGAGATTTCGGCAGATGCTCCCATCCGCGAGCCCTATGCCGTATATCTGCAGGGCGGCCTGACTTATGAAAGCGCAAAGATTGCGTTACTTTGTGCGATTGACAAGGTGCTGTAATAGAAAGGCTGTAGCATTTCGCTACAGCCTTTTCCATTAACTTTTTATTTACATTCGTTTTATTTTGTGGTACAATACCTATGGAATTTTTATGGAGGAGTCAGTCATTCATGCAGCAGACTATGTCGAAAACCAGAAAAATTTATTTTTTTAGACTCGCGGGACGATGCATTGTTTTTCTGGTTATGCTGTTTTTATTTTTCTTTGCGAAAGACTCCTTTTCTGTCGTGGAAGGCATGGGCTTTTTTAAGAGGTTTTCTCCTCTGCACCTTCTCTGGGGTCTCTGGGTCTGGGATATGATTCTGCAGCTTATGCCCGTTAAAGCTCATATCTCCATCGGTTCTCAGAAGCAGTTTTCCGCTTTGTTCCGACCAATCCGAGAAAAAATCCATTCTCAGAATTTAAAGCAGTATATTAAGGATACGACGAATGCTGCCTATAAAGTCATGATTCTCTGGGTTTTTCTGAATTTGATTATCGGGATGTTGCATATTTTTAATATCATCAGCACAAGCGCGGTTTTGCTCATTTCCGTTTTCTTTTATGTGTGCGACTTAATTTGTGTTCTGATCTGGTGTCCGTTCCGGTTGATTATGAAAAATAAGTGTTGCACCACCTGCCGGATTTTTAACTGGGATCACCTGATGATGTTTGCACCTCTTGTGACGGTGCCGGGATTTTATTCCTGGACGTTGATTGTTTTATCGGTGGCGGTCTGGCTCGTTTGGGAACTTTGCGTTTTTGTTTACCCGGAGCGTTTCTGGGAAAAGAGCAATATGGCGCTAAAATGCTCAGAGTGCACGGATAAACTTTGTACCCAGTATTGCAGACGATTAAAAAAAGGACTGTAAAAACAGTCCTTTTTTTATTTTGTAAATTCTGTATGTATGACGTAATCAATAAACGTCTTAAAACTTTTAGACATCCATTTGTTTTTATGGTAAATCAGTTGCTTCCAGATATCAATATGGATGTCGTTTACGTTTAAATAAACCAGTTTTCCTGCCTTCACCATATCCTCCGTTATAAAATCGGGAAGAAAAGAAATCATATTACTTTGCATGATTGTGGAGACAATCATGTCTGTTCGCCCGATTTCGAGAATTGGATGAATGGCGAGAGATTTTTTTGCCAGTTCCCGTTCCAAAACCCGTCGGTATCCCTGGCCGTATTCGGTTAAGATAAAGGGTTCCTTTAACAGTTCATCTAAGGAAACTTTCTTTTTTTCGGCTAAGGGAGAGCTGGGACTGGTAACAAAATGTGTCCCTAAGGCCTGCTCCGCGGCAATGATATAATCCCGATTATAGAGATGGCTGTCTAAGGTAATGATGGCATCGGCTTCGTTACGGTCAAGCATGGCTACCATTTCTGCCGTGTCAGCCGTTGTAAAGGTCAGGGAAATCTGTGGATAGAGTTTATGGAAATTCATATATTTATTCAGAATCATGTTTTCGCAGACAGAATCCGGCGTGCCGATGTGAATGTGACCGTGAAGAATCTGGTCTTTCGCCATATTTTCTTTGAATTCGTCAGTCAGGGACCGGATTTTGTGGGCGTAAGAAACCAGTTCGTGACCTTTTTCGGTTAGGGTTACGGTGTGATTAATCCGCTCGAAAAGGAGACAGTCCAACTCATCTTCTAACTGCTTGATCTGAAAAGAAACCGTTGACTGGGAATAGTCAAGTTGCTGGGCGGCTTTTGTAAAACTCCCCAGCTCGGCAACGTGAATAAAGGTAATTAAGTTTCTGAGTTCCATAACATCCTCCATCTAAAATATCGATAATAATCATTAAAATCATTTGTTCGACTAATCCTGGAAATTATTATATAATAAATGCCAGAGAAAAGCAATATGTTGGAGGAAGAAATAATGCCTGAAATTAAGTTTTATAATCGTGCTCCCGTGCCGATGGAAATGCATAAAGTAAAGATTGTTCAGAAACTGAATCTGCTTCCTGCAGAAGACCGTTTAAAGAAACTGGAAGAAGCCGGTTTTAATACCTTTTTGTTACATAACGGCGACATCTTTTTAGATATGCTGACAGACTCCGGTGTTAACGCCATGAGTGATAATATGCAGTCTGCCATGCTTCGCGCTGACGATGCTTATGCCGGCAGTGAAACCTTCTATCGCATGAGAGACAAACTGGAAGAAATTTTCGGCATTGGCAATCTTCTGCCGACGCACCAGGGCAGAGCCTGCGAGCATATTCTGGCGCAGCACTTCGTTAAGCCCGGAAACTGCATCATTATGAACTACCATTTCACAACTTCCAAAGCCCATGTTACCCGCCTGGGTGGCAGAGTAGAGGAACTGGTGAAAGATGAAGGTCTGGTAACAAAGAGCACTCTGCCTTTTAAAGGCAACATTGACCTTGACAAAATGAAGGCTTGTATCGACAAAGAAGGCGCCGACAATATTGCCTATGTTCGTCTGGAAGCCGGTACCAACTTAATCGGCGGACAGCCTATTTCCTATGAGAACATGAAGGAAGCAACAGACCTTGCAAAAGAGTTTGGCATTCCTACGATTTTAGATGCATCTTTGCTGCAGGACAACCTCTATTTCATTAAGACCCGTGAGGAATCCATGAAGGATAAATCCATTGCAGAGATTACCCGCATGATAGCGGATCTGTTTGACATCATTTATTTCTCTGCCCGCAAGTTCGGCTTCGGCAGAGGTGGCGGCATCTTAGTCCGTGACGAGAAGCTGTTCCATGAGATGGAAGATTACATCACCATGTTCGAAGGCTTTTTAACCTACGGCGGAATGTCTGTTAAAGAAATGGAAGCTTTGATTATCGGCTTTGAAGAAACTATGGATTTTGATGTTATTTCTCAGGGTCCTCAGTTCATTAATCATTGTGTCACTGAACTTGATCGGTATGACATCCCCATGATTACCCCCGGCGGCGGCTTGGGCGCACATATTGATGCCCGCCAGGTTGTCAGTCATATTCCTGCTGAACAGTACCCGGCCGGTTCTTTAGTTGCAGCCCTGTACCTTTGCGGCGGTATCCGCGGTATGGAACGTGGTACCCTGTCCGAAGAGCGTAATCCTGACGGCACGGAACACATCGCTTCTGTGGAAATGGTTCGTCTGGCATTCCCCAGACGTGTCTTCACACTGTCTCAGACCGAGTATGTCATTGACCGCGTGAAATGGCTCTATGACCACAGGGACTTAATCGGTGGTCTGCGTTTTGTTCATGAGCCCAAAACGCTCCGTTTCTTCACCGGTCGCTTAGAGCCGGTATCTGATTGGCCGCAGAAACTGGTAGAAGCTTACATCAAAGATTTCGGCGAAGATCAATAAGAAAGGAAACTCCGCGGCAAGTTGCTGCGGAGTTTTTAAAAAGTCAGGTGATGCTATATGTTTGGCGTGATTGTCAATGTGATCACGGTTTTAGTCGGCTCCTGTGTAGGGCTGTTATTCAAAAAAGGAATTCCGGAAAAGGTGAGTCAGGCGACAATGATTGGCTTGGGTGCCTGCACGCTGTATATCGGGATATCCGGTAGCCTTTGTGGCGAAAACGTGTTGTTGCTAATCGGCAGCGTTGTGTTGGGCGCCGTTGTCGGAACGGCACTCAATATAGACGGTGCGATTAACCGATTGGCCGGTGCTGTGGAAAAAAGATTTCAAAGAGAGGGACAGAACATTTCTCTGGCTCAGGGGTTTGTGACGGCAACGCTCCTGTTCTGTGTCGGTTCGATGACGGTGACCGGGTCACTGCAGTCGGGACTTACCGGAGATCACTCTGTTCTCCTGACAAAAGCGATGCTGGACCTTGTGTCTTCTGCCATGCTCGCCTCCAGTTTGGGCGTTGGTGTTTTACTGGCATCCGTTGCGGTTTTCGTGATTCAGGGCGGCTTGGTTTTACTTGCCGGATTGGTTGCGCCGTTTCTCAGCGCAGGCCCCATTAACGAGATGACCTGCGCCGGATCTCTGCTGATCATTATGCTGGGCAGCAACATGATGGGTATGACGAAAATCAAGGTAGCGGACTACCTGCCCGCCATTCTCTTTGCGCCGATTCTGTATAATTTACTTCCTCTTTTTGAAAAGTTACTTGCATTTTTTCGGTAAATAAAAAGGCTGTAGCAATTGCTACAGCCTTTTATGATTTATTGATTTTTTTCCAAGTCCTTATTTCTGATTTCAACACGTCTGACCTTACCGCTGATGGTCTTAGGCAGTTCCTCTACGAATTCCACGATTCTGGGGTACTTATACGGCGCGGTATGCGTCTTAACGTATTCCTGAATTTCTTTCTTTAATGCGTCAGTGCCCTCTGTGCCCTTTGTCAGCACGATAGTTGCTTTAACAATCTGACCGCGGACTTCGTCGGGAACCGGTGTGATAGCGCATTCCAAAACGTAGGGCAATTCCATGATAACACTTTCGATTTCAAAAGGTCCGATACGGTAACCGGAGGACTTGATAACATCGTCAATACGGCCCACATACCAGAGATAACCGTCTTCGTCCATGGTTGCCTGGTCACCGGTGTGGTAAAAACCGTCATACCAGACGTCGTTCGTTTTCTCTTCATCCTGATAATAGCCGATGAAGAGACCGCAGGGAACATTGTCTTTTGTGCGGATACAGATTTCGCCGGTATCGCCAATTTTACATTCCTTACCGTCGGGGTCTAAAATCACAACGTCATAGAGGGGACTGGGACGACCCATGGAACCGATTTTCGGTGTAGAACCAACGAAGTTAGCAATGGAAAGAGTTGTTTCCGTTTGACCGAAACCTTCCATGATGCTGAGTCCCGTTGCTTTTTTAAACTGGTTATAAACCTCCGGATTCAGCGCCTCGCCGGCAGTTGTGGCGTACTCAATGGAAGACAGGTCATATTTTGACAAATCTTCTTTGATGAAGAATCTGTACATAGTGGGCGGTGCGCAGAAGGTTGTAATGTGATATTTCTTGAACAGAGGCAGAATATCATCAGAATGGAATCTGTCGAAGTCATACGTAAAGACGCCGGCTTCGCAGAGCCACTGACCGTAAAGTTTGCCCCAGAGCGCCTTACCCCAACCGGTATCAGAAATGGTGAAGTGAAGTCCGTCAGGGTTAACATTGTGCCAATGCTTTGCTGTGGGGTAGTGCCCTAAAGCATACTTATAAGAATGGGTTGCAATACGGGGATAGCCTGTTGTACCCGAGGTAAACAGCATCAGCATGGGATCGTTACCGCAAGGAGAATCTGCCTTGCGCTGGAAGTGGGTGCTGAAACGTTCCATCTCTACATTAAAATCGTTCCAGCCCTCTTTTTTGCCGCCTACTAAGATTTTCAACATGCCGGGGAATTCAGCAGCAGCCTTTTCTGCTTCGCAGGAAACGTCGCCGTCTGCCGTGCAGACAATGGCCTTCACGCCGGCTGCTTTATAACGATAGGTAAAGTCATGCTCAACCAACTGGTTGGTAGCGGGGATGGCGATGGCACCGATTTTGTGCAGCGCCAGCATGCAGAACCAGAACTGGTAGTGACGCTTTAACACCAGCATAACGGTGTCGCCACGTTTGATGCCTAAAGACTCAAAGTAGTTCGCAGTTTTTGCGGAATATTTCTTCATGTCGCCGAAGGTGAACCGGCGGTCGGTTTTGTCGTTTGCTACCCACATCATAGCCAACTTGTCCGGGTTTTTCTCGGCAATTGCATCAACGCAGTCAAAAGCAAAGTTAAAGGAATCGTCATTTTTAAAGGAAATTCCATTAAATACACCGTTTTCGTCATAAGTTGATTCAATGAAATTGTCGGCAACGGTGTGTTCAGAAGATTTTTCAGCTTTGGCAACTTTTTCTGCAATGATGGGCGCTTCAGGATATTCATCGCTGAAATGACCATCCTTGGGATTTAAGACGATGGCGTGGAATTCACAACCGCCTTCGCTGACAGCAATCATACCATGAGGAATAATGCTGTTATAGAAAATGGAATCCCCTTCGTTTAAAACTTCAATATGATTACCGACCTGAACCTTTAAAGAGCCTTTGACGATTACGTCAAATTCCTGGCCGTTATGAGAGTTCAGTTTAATGGGCGCATCCTGCTCTTCCTTTAAATAAGGAAATTCAACCAGAAATGGCTCGGCAAGTTTACCTTTAAACTTGGGTGCTAAATTGTTATATACAACACCATGCTTTTTAATGATTTTCAGACCGTCGCCCTTTCTGGTGATATCGAAGGAGGTCAGGGTTGTGCTGGTTCCCTCCAGAATATCAACAACTTCAACACCGCAGGCTTTAGCACATTTATAAATAAATGTAAAACTAAAGTCCGTTTCTCCCTCTTCCAGTATTTTGTAATCTTCGACGGAAACCCCCGTCAGTTTTGCCAATTCTTCGGGAGAATAGCCTTTTGCTTCGCGCAGATCTTTGATTCTGCCTGCAACTTCTCTCAAACTGTAGTCCATGTTTTTTGCTCCTTTCTTTTCCGCTGTTTTTACAGACGGATTTGAATAAAACAAAAAAACCCGTCTCAAAAAAACTTTTGAGACGAGTTATATAACCCGCGGTACCACTCAAATTGCGAAAATTCTTTCGCCACTTACCGGACTCTAACAAGCCCTTTGCTTTCACGCAGCATTACGGAAGGAGTCTACTTACTTTCGTTTTCGGTCCTCCGACTCAGAAGTGATAAGTCATTGGAAAGCATCCCCATTGGCTCGCAGCAACCGCCAACTCTCTTTAGGTTCCGCCATCCGACCGTCTTCGTCATAGTCGTTTTTGTGATATTCAAATTTAAATGTATTATACCTTTTCGGGGAGGGTTTGTCAAGAGTTTTCTTTAAATTTTTTTTGAATTCATTATGACAGATTAATCCGTTCTGCAGAAAAAAGATTACTATTTGACTAATTCTGTCGTTTGTGGTAAAATTTCGTATAGATATCTTTACTTATTAAGTAAAAGGGAGAGGGATTATGTTATCAATTATTTCACTTTTGGGAATTATTTTAGGTTTAGTGGCTTTGATTTTTCTGGCTTATAAAGGGCATTCCATCATCTGGGTTGCGCCGGTCTGCGCCATCATTGTAGCCATTCTGGGCGGTATGAATCTCTTAGATGCCTATCTGGGGGATTACATAAAAGGTGTAGCCGACTATATCATTTCCTGGTTTCCTGCCTTTTTCCTTGGGGCAGTTTACGGAAAACTGATGGATAAAACGGGATCTGCCCGTTCTCTTGCGAACAAGCTGGTTTCGCTCATTGGTCCGAAATTTGCTGTGGCGGCGGTTGTTCTTCCTTGCCTTTTGATGACCTTCGGCGGCATTTCTCTGTTCGTGGTAGTCTTTGTTATTTACCCCATGGGCTATGCCATTTACCGTGAAGCAAATCTGCCGAGAACGCTTCTCCCCGGGGCGATTGCCTTTGGTGCTTTCGGTATTACCATGACGTCCATTCCCGGAACGCCTCAGATTCAGAATATTATTCCGACGCAGTATTATGGAACAACAGCAGCGGCTGCACCGGTTATGGGTATCGTCGCAGCTATTCTAATTGCGGTGCCGGGATATTTATATCTGGAATGGCGTTGCAGAAATGCGCGGAAAAAAGGCCTTGGGTTTGTAGAAGATGAAAAGTATCAGGATACAGTTTTGGTTGAGCAGCCTTCATGGCATTGGCTGAGCGGTTTATTGCCCCTCATTGTGGTTGTTTTAATGCTCAACGTTCTGCCCGGTGTCCTGGCAAGAGCAGGTCTTGCGGAGTGGTCAGCCAGTCAGTCCATTGTTGTGGCTCTCTTAGGTGGCATTTTAGTGACCTGCCTGATGAACATCAAACAGTTTAAAGTTCTGCTTCCGGCAGTGAATGATGGTGCTAACGGATCTTTATTGGCAATTATGAATACAGCATGCGCCGTGGGCTTTGGTTCTGTTGTTAAAATTGTTCCCGGTTTTGCCCTTTTAAAGAAAGCTATGCTGAACATGCCGGGCAGCATTCTGTTTTCTGAAGCGGTTGCAGTCAATGTTTTGGCAGGTGCGACGGGTTCTGCATCCGGCGGTATGTCCATTGCGCTGGAAGCCTTGGCGCCTCAGTATCTGGAAAAAGCTATGAGCATCGGTCTGAATCCGGAACTTTTACATCGAGTTGCTTCTCTGGCGTCCGGTGGTCTTGATACGTTGCCGCATAACGGCGCGGTTCTGACCCTTTTGGCAGTATCCAACTGCAAACATAAAGAATCTTACATGGATATATGTGTAACATCCTGTATCATTCCGGTGATTGTATCGTTGTTGCTTTCTTTGGTTTGGGGATTGTTTATCTGATTAAAAATTTTCGAAAAACTATTGACTTTATTTTACGACTGTGGTAAAGTATAATTAATTTAAATGCGGAGAGCAGAAACCAGTAGGTTGGAAAGAACCTGGAGAGAGTTGCCGGTGGGTGCGAGGCAATGGGGGCGTCCTTCTCGAATTCCTTCTGTTAGCAGTGCGCTGAACAAGATTCGTCTTAAGTAGGAGGCAACGGGTGTTCCCGTTACAGAACTAAGGTATGCTAGTACCTGACAAGGTCGCTACCGTGAGATAGCGGCGAACTGAGGTGGTACCACGGAAATGTAATTTTCGTCCTCTGTATCCTGAAACAGGATTGCAGAGGACTTTTTTAATTTCTCTTGTGTCAATCCTGTATAACCAAACAATATCTGTAATGGAAAGGATGTAGACAAATGTCTCAGAATTATTACCAGAAAGAAATTGAAACCATGTCTCTTTCTGACATGAAAAAACTCCAGTCAGAGAAACTGGTAAAGCAAGTTCATCATGTGCATGAAAATGTGCCATATTATCGGAACCTTATGGATGAAAAAGGAGTTAAGCCCGAGGACATCAAAGGGATTGAAGATTTACATAAACTTCCGTTTTTGTCAAAAGCGGATTTGCGGGATGCTTACCCCTACGGTCTGCTGGCAAAACCTCTTGATGAGTGTGTGCGTATCCAGTCCACGTCCGGAACAACCGGTCGCCGTGTAGTGGCTTTCTACACGCAGCATGACGTTGACCTCTGGGAGGACTGCTGTGCCCGCGCAATCATGGCTGTTGGCGGGACTAAGAAGGATGTATGTCAGGTTGCTTACGGCTATGGACTTTTCACAGGTGGCGCCGGTCTCCATGGCGGTTCCCATAAAGTTGGCTGTTTGACACTTCCTATGTCATCCGGAAATACAGAACGCCAGATTCAGTTTATGCAAGACCTGGGTGCAACCATTCTTTGCTGTACGCCTTCCTATGCGGCATATATCGGTGAAACCTTAAAAGAGCAGGGATATAAACCGGAAGATATTCCGCTGAAAGCCGGTATCTTCGGCGCTGAACCCTGGACGGAGGAAATGCGCAAAAACATTGAGGAAACCCTGGGCATTAAAGCATATGACATTTATGGTCTGACAGAGACCAGCGGTCCCGGCGTTGCTTTTGAGTGCAGCGAACAGACGGGCATGCATGTCAACGAAGACCATTTCTATGCAGAAATTATTGACCCGGATACCGGTGAAGTGCTTCCGGAAGGTGAAAAGGGCGAACTGGTATTCACTTCTCTTGATAAAGAGGCGTTCCCTCTCCTCAGATACAGAACCAGAGATATTTGTGTTCTCTCCCGGGAAAAGTGTTCCTGCGGCAGAACTCTCGTTAAAATGGCGAAACCCATGGGCAGAACCGACGACATGCTGATTATCAGAGGCGTTAATGTATTCCCCAGCCAGATTGAAACGGTTCTGCTGAATGAAGGCTATCAGCCCAACTATCAGATTATTGTTGACAGAGCCAATAACACAGATACCTTTGAGGTCAATGTTGAAATGTCTCAAGAGCAGTTCACAGATAAGGTAAGTGACGTTCTTGCAATGGAGAAATCCCTTGCCGGCGCAATGAAGACGATGCTGGGCATTAATCCGAGAGTGCGTCTTGTTGCACCGAAGAGTATTGTCAGAAGCGAAGGCAAAGCCGTTCGTGTTATTGATAAACGTAAACTGGTATAAGGAAGGAGAGTTTCAGATGGCTATAAAACAGTTAACAGTTTTTGTTCCCAACAGAAAAGGTACAATGGTGGCAGTGACAGAGATTCTTGCTGAAAACAATATCAACATGAGGGCACTTTCTGTCGCAGAAACGGAAGACTTCGGGATTCTCCGCCTAATTGTCAATGATGAAAAAACTGCTCAGAAAGTTCTGGAAGAGCAGGGATATCTCATCAAAATGGTTGACGTTGTGGGCGTTAAGATTGGGGATGAACCCGGAAAACTTACTGGAGCGCTATCTGTTCTGGATAAGGGAGATATCAATGTGGAATATCTCTATGCCTTTATGGCGCGGACGGAGAAACATGCTTATGTTGTTTTGAGAGTTGAGAATAATGAAGCTGCAGAAGCGGCTCTCGTTGGCGCAGGATTTAAACTTATAACAGAAGCAGACATCAATAAACTGTAATGCAAACAGCCCGCTTACGGCGGCCCGTTAGCAGGCAACGGAAAAATGTTCTGTGGCAGTTAATATTTTAATATAAGCGACATACTGGCTTCGTTTTTTAGCGGAGTCAGTTTTGTTTTTTTATTGGATTCTTCCTTTATCGAAAAATGTATGTAATAAATATGCAGCGAAGATTGCATACTAAGAAAAAGGAAGTGATTTAAAGTTGGAATTTATCAAAGTTCTTTTAACCTCTTTGCTGTCCACCGTATCGTTGTTTGTGATTGCCAAAATAACGGGGCATAAACAAATGGCGCAACTTGATTTCTTTGATTATATAACAGGCATCACCATAGGATCAATAGCAGCTGAACTTGCAACGGAACTGGAATCACCATGGAGACCTCTTGTTGCAATGATCATCTATGGTCTTGTCGCATTTGGGTTAACCTTACTTGCGCATAAGTTTCCGAAAACCCGTAAATATGTCAACGGAACCCCGACCATTATTATGGATAACGGAAAACTATATCGGGACAACATGAAAAAGGCAAAACTGGAACTTTCCGAATTTATGGTTTTATGCAGGCAGGAAGGATATTTTAATTTAAATGATATTCAAACGGCGGTATTTGAATACAATGGCAGAATAACCATTTTGCCCAAAAGCAAAAAAAGACCGCTGACTCCGGAGGATATGAACATAACTCCCGAGAAAGCGGAAATATACACAGAGCTTATTATGGATGGTCGCATTCTGCATGAAAATTTAAAAAGACTTGGCCTTGACTTGACGTGGCTCGATAAACAATTGAAGAAGCAAAGGCATAATAGTGCTAAAGAAATATACTTAGGAATATGTGATAAAAACAACAACCTTACTTTGTTTCCTGTAGAGTAATCTTTGCAAAAAAAAGAAACGACAACTTCCGTCGAAATTTGTCGTTTCTTTCTGGTGCGGGTGTTCATAACGTGTCACAATAAAAAGTTGGTAGCGACGGTGAGTCGCCGTGAGGGCGTTTACAGCCGAACAGACGAACCGAGCGTGACTTTTTGCGAAAGAGGAGAAGCAAGGAAGCGAGCGAATGACTTTTTTGCATAAAAAAAGTCGAAGCAAAGCGAACTTTGCTTCGACGTGGTCGGGATAACAGGATTTGAACCTGCGGCCTCTTCGTCCCGAACACGCTCTAAAGCTTGATATATAGCGGTTTTTACCTTTTTTAGCCCTTTCCTCTACATTCAACATACTCTTTAGACATTTTATCTCCACTGTTTCCATATAGTCCAGAGCTAACTGTGGGATAACATGTGGTCAAAAAGTTTATCGTTAATATGAAATATAATGGTCTGCATTTGTTTTATTATACCACGGATGCAGAAAAAAACAACAAAAAAACACAGATGGAGAAATTTTGAAGCTCCGTCTGTGTTTTTGTTTATCTGCGATTTATTTTATCTGATAAATCTCCATATACAGGTATTGCCAAACCAAAACCTCCGGACACGGTTAGAATTTGACCTGTGGTATAAGCAGAGTCATCTGATGCAAAGTAAACAGCTGCTGCGGCAATTTCTTCTGGTGCACCCATACGCTTAAACGGAATATGACGCATAAACAGTTCTCTGAATCCCTCCGTAAGATTCTTCTCTACTGCATCGGTTGCAGTCATCCCGGGTAAGATTGCATTACAGCGAATATTGTTTTTTGCTTCGTGTACGGCTATCAGTTTAGTAAGATAATTAATAGCAGCCTTACTTGTCCCATATGCTACTTGTGAAATATCCGGAATAAGTCCGCCTACAGAGGATATGTTTATAATACTTCCGCCACCGTTTTTTGCCATATGTTTTGCTACCTCTTTACTTGCCATAAAAACACTTCTTAAATTGATATTTACAATATCAAAGAAAATCTCTGTATCTGTATTTGAAAAGTCAAGGTCTTTTCCCGGATTTGAAGTGCCGAAGTTGTTAACCAAAACATCAATACGCCCTGCATCTTTTATTACTTCATCAGTCATAGAAATATAGGATTCAGGTTTGCTTGCATCGTTATAAACATATCTTACTATACAGCCCTCGGAATTTAGCTTGTCAGCCTCCTGCTTTGCAAGTTCTAAATTTCTTGCTGCCATATAAACGATAGCACCTTCTTTAGCAAAGAATTTAGTAATGGCAAGACCTATTCCTCGGGTTGAGGCAGTTATTAAAACAACTTTGTCTTTTAATTTCATGCTTTTTCTCCTTTTTTGATATAAATTTTAGGCAGGAACAACACTATCGCAATTCCAGCAATAACACAAATAATTTCCGCTACAGCAAGAAACTTTATGGAATTTACTGCGGCGGTTATTTCACCCTTCCCGCTACTTATAATATTTGTTACTCTATTTGTAAAAAGAGGAACAAAAATCGCTACACCAAAGGGGGAGGCAAGGTCACGGAATAAGCCGTATGTTCCGGTTCCTGCTCCTGCAGTTTCAGCAGGCACGCCTGACAGCACAACCTTCATAAAAATTGCAGCGTTTCCGCCAAGCCCAAAGCCTAATATGCCAAGAGAAGCGACAAGAATAATTACAGAAGTTTGGGCAGTAAATAAAAGCATAATGGCACATCCAACCCCTGTAAGAGTCAAAGAGGCAGCCAAGACCTTTTTAGGCTCTATGCGGTCTGCCAATGGTCCTAAAACAACTGACCCAAGTGACATTCCGATATACATAATTGAAATCGCATAGCTGGATATAATAGTATTATCAGGCTGTGTGTAGTTGATAAAGACAATTATATTTGTCATATTCGCCTGCATAAGTCCCTGAGTTAAAAAGAGAGCCAGAACTGAGAGAAAAAACTTTTTTCTTTTCATAAACTTCCAACTGAGAATTGGATTTGTCGCTTTTTTTTCTGCAAAAAACAAACCGATAAATGAAATTACCGATGCAATTAAAATAATTAAAAACCATATTGAACTAATACCGAAATTCTGACCAAAGGACGGTAGGCACAACATAAGAGTAAAGAAAATCAGTACCCATACAGAACCAATACCATCGAAATCTGTCAGTGGTTTAAATAGCATACTATCTTTTCTATGTGTTACAATGCAAAGTAAAAATATGATGGCTGAAATTGCAACGCATACCCACATCATTGCTCGCCAACCATAAAAATCAATAAGCAATCCGCCGAGCGTAGGTCCAAAAATTACTGCACTGCTTGAAATAAGCATATATAAAGAAAAACCCTTTGCAATTTTCTCACGCGGAAACTCTGTAACAATGTATGACATTACCACTGGTGCAATAGCTGCACTTCCTATTCCTACAATAAAACGGGCAATAATCATAAAAAATAGCGATGGGGCTATTGCCGTAAGGATATTACCCAAAGTAAAAATCGCTATACCAATCAATAATGTTGCTTTCCTGCCTATTACATCACCCAGCTTGCCGAGAATGGGTGCAAACGCTGCTGTTGAAGCTGCCATAGCTAAAGCGGTCCATGTTGTGTTATTATACGGCAAATTCAAGTCACTTACAAATGCAGGGCCAAGCACGGCGGTAAATCCGCCCACAGCACCTACTAAAAATGCCGCGAGTGCATACGGTACAAAACCCCTTAAATAAGGTTTTGAGGAACTAATTTCCATAAGTTATCACTCCAATCTAACCATAGTATAACCTATATTTGCGTATTTATTTAGCACACTTGGTTATACTTTTATGTAGAAAGGAGGAATAGTTTTGAAAGAACTGTTTTTTATTTGCAAGCATTGCGGAAATATTATTGCGATGATAAAAAATAGCGGTGTTCCTATACAATGCTGCGGCGAAGATATGCAGGAAATAATTCCGGGCACTACGGAGGCATCCGAAGAAAAACATATTCCCGTATATAAAACAGAAGGTGACCAGGTAACCGTTTCAGTCGGTTCGGCCCAGCATCCGATGGAACCCCAGCATTATATCGAGTGGGTGTGCATTGAAAGTGATGATGGCTTCCAGTACAAGAGGCTTTCGCCAAACACACCTCCGAAGGCAAACTTTTCATTATCCAAGGGAGACAGCGTAAAAGCAGTATATGCCTTTTGCAATCAGCATAGCCTTTGGAAAGCATAAAATTAAAAAAGTAAAGGAGAATAAAATTATGTCATTGATTAACAAAGAAATTTCAGATTTTAAAGCTTACGCATTTCACGGAGACGATTTTAAGATGGTTTCCAAAGAAGAGATTTTAGGTAAATGGAGCGTGTTCTTTTTCTATCCTGCAGATTTTACCTTTGTATGCCCAACGGAGTTGGAAGACTTAGCAAATAAGTATGAGGATTTTAAAAATGTGGGATGTGAGATATACTCTGTATCTACCGACACTCATTTTGTTCATAAAGCATGGCACGATGCATCTGAAAGAATTAAAAAAATCAATTATCCCATGCTTGCTGATCCGACTCATGAAATTTCAAGAGATTTTGAGGTTTTAATCGAAGCTGACGGTCTTGCAGAACGCGGCACCTTTATCATAAATCCTGAAGGTAAAATTGTAGGCTACGAGGTTACTGCCGGAAATGTAGGCAGAAACGCAGAAGAACTCTTCCGTAAGGTTCAGGCATGTCAGTTCGTTCACGCACACGGCGACCAGGTTTGTCCTGCTAACTGGCAGCCGGGTGCTGAAACATTAAAGCCTAGTCTTGATCTCGTAGGACAGTTATAATGAGTAATATACAAAACATTAACCAAGATAATTTATATGATGTTGTAGTGATAGGCGGCGGTCCGGCAGGACTTACCGCCGCCATTTATCTGGCTCGTGCAAGATACCGTGTGTTAGTTCTTGAAAAAGAACAGTTTGGCGGTCAGATTACCATTACACATGAGGTTGTAAATTATCCGGGCTTAGGAAAAATAAGCGGAAAAGAGCTTACCGAAACGATGTGCCGTCAGGCAGAAACCTTTGGAGCAGAATTTTTAATGGCGGAAGCAGAAAACCTGAAAATGGATGATATTGTTAAAACCGTTCGCACAAGCCGTGGGGATTTTCAATGTTTGGGAGTTCTGCTTGCTACCGGTGCACATCCGAGAACTATAGGATTTAAAGGAGAAGAAGAACACAAAGGCCGAGGAGTTGCTTATTGTGCGACCTGTGACGGAGAATTTTTCACAGGAAAAGAGGTTTATGTAGTCGGCGGAGGTTTTGCTGCGGCAGAAGAAAGTGTATTCTTAACTAAATTTGCCCGTCATGTAACAATTCTTGTCCGGAATGATGATTTTACATGTGCTGCATCTGTTTCAGAACAGGCGAAAAATCACGAAAAAATAACAGTTATTTATAACACGGTTGTCGAAGAAGTGAGCGGTGAAAACGGTCTTAATTATATTAGATATAAAAATACCAAAACCGGAGATGTTACCGAATATCAAGCAGAAGACGGAGATAACTTCGGAGTATTTGTGTTTGCCGGATATTCTCCTGATACAGAGCTTGTTAAAGATATTGCAGAGTTAAATGAATACGGCTATGTTATAACTGACTCAAGTCTAAAAACGACTATTGATGGATTGTATGCAGCAGGCGATGTATGTATTAAACCTCTCCGTCAGGTGGTTACAGCTACAGGTGATGGTGCTATTTCTGCTACAGAGCTTGAAAAATATGTTGCCGAAATGCAGAGAAAAACAGGTCTTCATCCGAAGCCTCCCGTTACAAGAATGACAGACTATCCAAATGCACCAAAAACCGCTGAGGCATCTGATGATTCGGATGATATATTTACAGCAGAAATGAAAGAACAGTTAGAGGGAGTATTTTCAAAAATGGAACGCAAGCTTATCCTTAAGCTGTATCTTGATAATCGCCCTGTGTCTTTAGAATTGGAAAATTATATAACAAATCTTGCAGACCTTACGGACAAGCTTACAGCCATGGTAGCTGATAAAAATGACCAATCAAATCTTGCGCCGTGTGTGCGAGTCTTTTCAGAGGATGGAATTGATTCGGGGATTGCATTTCACGGTGTGCCGGGAGGACATGAGTTTACCTCTTTTGTACTGGGGCTTTACAATGCAGCAGGTCCCGGACAGACAATAGATGAAGATACATTAAAAGAAATCGAGAACATAAAAAAACAAACAGATATGAAAGTTTTGGTGTCTTTGTCTTGTACTATGTGCCCCGATTTGGTAATTGCCTGTCAGCGCATAGCAACTATAAATAAAAATATTAAAGCAGAAGTATACGACCTTCAACATTTTGAAGATTTAAAGACAAAATATAATGTTATGAGCGTTCCTTGTTTGGTTATCAA
>JBGUTC010000057.1:0-8267 GCA_045132895.1 Clostridia bacterium | reverse complement strand
TTCCTTTTACAGATACCCTGTATTTTAAGGCGGATGACTTGCGGGATGGTGACGGTACTGCGATAGAAAGCGCGCCGCACGCGCAGCAGACTCTTCGCATGAATTTCGGCAGAGAACTGCCACCGCTTTCGCTATTGAGAAAAGAAAGAAACTAAGGAGGATATAACAGTGGGTTTATTTGGAGGTAACTTTACGAAGCCTGGAAAAGGCATCAGTAAAGAAGAGGCGGAAAGAAGAAACTATTTTGATATGTTTACCCGTCACTTCTGGGATTTGGTGAAGCTGAATCTATTGTTTGTTGTATGTAATATTATTTTTATCGGTATGGCCGTTTTCTTCTCGGTTCCATATCTGATGAACATGGAAGAGGTTGTGGATGCGCTGATTACGCAGCAGGGCGTTATGATTCCCATTCTTCCCTTTATTCCGTTTATGTTTATGGGGCCTTTTATTGCCGGTCTGACCTTTGTTTTGCGAAACTGGGCAAGACAGGAACATGCCTTTTTGGTTTCTGACTTTTTTGAACATACCAAGAAGAACTGGAAGCAAGGCTTGGTGCTGAGCATTCTCTCAACCGTCGTGACATATTTGTTTGTAACGGCATTTCTGTTTTACTTAAAGTCCGGCTTGCCGACAGGTATCGTTCTGGGCGTCGGCATCGTTTTGGGAATTGTTCTTTTAACGATGAGTTTTTATACATACCCTATGGTTGTTACCTTTGATATGAAACTGAAGGACATCATCAAAAATGCCTGGCTGTTTTCTTTGGCTAAACTGCCGCAAAATCTGTTTTTCCTGATTATTATCGGTGCAATTCACCTTCTGCTTATCTGGTTTGCGCCTCTTGTCTGGATGATTTTAATGGCAGTGGTTTTGATTTCTTGGACGGGCTTTACCATGAATTATTATTCCTGGCATGTTATGAATAAGTATATGATTTCTCAGATCCCTACTGAGAATGAGGATGATGAATCGGTTTTTGAAGACGTGAAGTAGGAGGAAGTTTCTTGATAAAAGCAGTTATTTTTGACTTGGACGGCACCATTTTATATACCTTGTCGGATCTGGCAAATGCCATGAATGAAATGCTTGAAGTTCAAGGTTTTCCAAAGCGCGAAGATTTAAATTATCATCGCCTTGCCATTGGTACCGGTGCTCGGAATTACGTAAAGAAATGTTTGCCGGAAACCGTACAAAGCGACGATACGCTTGTTGACCGTTGCCTTTTAAACTATAAGGAAATCTACGGTGCGAAATCCGCTGTGGAAACAAAGCCTTATGAAGGTATTCTGAGCGTTATGGAATTTTTAAACGAACAAGGGATAGCAATTAATGTTTTGTCCAACAAACCCGATGAACCGACGAAAGCCCTGGTTGACCTTTGGTTTTCTGATTATCACCCGGCGATGGTGTATGGTGAACGAAGCGGCATCCCCCGGAAGCCGGATCCTGCAGCCCCTCTTGCAATTGCTGAAGCCTTGGGCTTATCTCCTGACGAAATCGCCTTTATCGGTGATAGTGACGTTGATATTAAAACCGGCGTAAATGCCGGCATGATTCCCATCGGTGTTCTTTGGGGCTACCGTGATAGGGAACTTCTGATAGAAAGCGGTGCAAAACTGTTGGCGGAAAAGCCGGCAGATTTAATTACTTTGATTAAGAATTATCAATAATACAGAAATTTTAATGAAACGGAGTTTGGTAAAATGAAAATTTCAAAAGAAGAAGTTTTTCATGTTGCTCTTTTATCAAGACTGAAGTTCTCCGAAGGAGAAGCAGAGGCGCTGGCAAAAGACATGGAAAGCATCATTGGATTTGCCAATAAGCTTAACGAGCTTGATACCGAGGGGATCGTACCTACGGCACATGCAATTCCTATGAGCAATGCGTTCAGAGAGGATGTTGTCAAACCGTCCTTTGACCGCGATGAAATGCTGAAAAATGCACCGTCGGCTTTAGGCGGCGGCTATACCGTTCCCAAGGTTGTTGAATAAGAAAGCTAAAGGAGTTTGATTATGCATACATTAACGGCTCACGAGATTCGTGACAGAATTAAAAATAAAGAAATGTCCTCTCAGGAAATCACGAAGGCATATCTGGACAGAATTGCTGCAGTTGAAGATAAGGTTGAAAGCTATGTAACCGTTTTAGGGGACGAAGCAATGGAAGCGGCAAAAGAAGTTGACAGAAAAATTGCTGCCGGTGAAGCGATTGGCGCTCTTGCCGGTGTACCAATGGCGCTTAAAGATAACCTTTGCACAAAGGACATCCGAACAACCTGTTCTTCCAAAATGCTTGAGAATTTTTGTCCGCCTTATGATGCAACAGTTGTACAGAAGCTGAAGGCGGCAGATACTGTTTTGTTGGGTAAACTGAATATGGACGAGTTCGCAATGGGCTCTTCAACAGAAAATTCTTATTTCAAAAAAACGAAGAATCCTTATGATTTAACCAAGGTTCCCGGTGGTTCTTCCGGCGGTTCAGCAGCTTGTGTTTCTGCTGATGAGGCAACATTTACATTAGGGTCTGATACCGGAGGTTCCATTCGTCAGCCTGCTGCGTTTTGCGGTTGTGTTGGTATGAAACCGACTTACGGAACTGTATCCCGTTATGGTTTGATTGCCTTTGCATCCTCCTTAGACCAGATTGGTCCTCTGACAAAGGATGTTCAGGACTGTGCTTTGATTTATGACCAGATTGTCGGTCATGATTCGATGGATTCCACCAGCGTTAAAAAAGAGTATGCCTCTTTTGAGAGTGCTCTTACAGGTGATATCAAAGGGCTGAAAATTGGTGTTCCGGCAGAGTATATGGGCGAGGGCATCAGTGACCCTGTCCGGAAGGCGATTCTGGCTTCCTTGGAATCTTTTAAAACTCTGGGCGCAGAGTATGACGATATGCATCTGCCGCTGAATGAGTATGCGCTGCCGGCCTATTACATGATTTCTTCTGCTGAGGCAAGTTCTAACCTGGCGCGTTTTGATGGCGTGAAATACGGTTATCGTGCTGAAAAGTTTGATGATTTGCTGGATTTATATGCACAGACAAGAAGCGAAGGTTTTGGTGCAGAAGTAAAACGCGGTATTATGATTGGTACGTATGCCCTTTCTTCAGGTTATTATGATGCATATTACAAAAAGGCGCAGCAGGTCAGAACAATGGTTATGCAGGATTTTGATAAGGCTTTTGAAACGTATGATGTTCTGGTAACGCCCACAGCGCCTACAACAGCTTTTGGCATTGGCGAGAAGACAAGCGATCCTCTGCAGATGTATCTGGCAGATATTTGTACCGTTTCTGTCAATATTGGCGGTCTGCCGGCAATTGTTCTGCCTTGTGGTTATGATGAAAACGGCTTGCCCATTGGCCTGCAGATTATCGGTAAGCCTTTCGGTGAAGCAGCAATACTGAATGCGGCTTATGCTTTGGAAAAAACCATTACCAAAGTTAAGCCTGCGCTGTAAGATAGAGGAGGACAGACAATGAATTACGAAACCGTCATTGGTCTTGAGGTTCATGCAGAGCTGAAGACCAACACGAAAATATATTGCGGATGTAAAAATGAATTCGGTGGCGAACCGAACACTCATACTTGCCCCATTTGTTCCGGTATGCCCGGAACCCTGCCGGTGTTAAACAAGCGGGTTGTTGACTTTGCAATTAAGGCCGGTCTTGCGATGAACTGCAGCATTACGCAGTATGGCAAACAGGACAGAAAGAACTATTTCTATCCTGACCTGCCGAAAGCGTATCAGATTTCTCAGTTTGATTTGCCCCTGTGCCAGAACGGCTATGTTGACATTTTGGTTGATGGAGAAACCCGTCGGATTGGTATTACTCGTATTCATATTGAAGAAGACGCCGGAAAACTGGTACACGATGACTACCGTAACATTTCCATAGCAGACTATAACCGTTGTGGTGTACCCCTGATTGAAATTGTTTCCGAGCCGGACCTGCGTTCTCCGGAAGAAGCAAGAATTTTCCTTGAAACCTTAAAGTCCATTCTGGAATATACGGAAGTTTCTGACTGTAAAATGCAGGAAGGTTCTCTTCGTTGCGACGTAAACCTCTCCCTTCGTCCGGAAGGTCAGAAGGAATACGGTACCCGTTGTGAAATGAAGAATATTAACTCTTTCCGTGCGGCTGTTCGTTCTATGGAATATGAACAGAAGCGTCAGGCAGAGGTTCTGGATAACGGTGGCGTTATCGACCAGGAGACCCGTCGCTGGGATGATTTAAAGGGCGTTAGTATCGTTATGCGTACAAAGGAAGATGCGCAGGATTACCGTTATTTTCCGGAACCGGATCTTCTTCCGATTATTGTTTCTGATGAGTGGATTGAAGAAATCCGTCAGACCATTCCGGAACTGCCTGAACAGAGAAAGGCACGTTATGTTTCTGAATACGGTCTGCCGGAATATGATGCTTTCCTTTTGACTTCTGTTAAGAAAACGGCTGACTATTTTGATGCAACTGTCAATCTGGGTGCAGCACCGAAAACTGTCAGCAACTGGATTATGGGCGATATTGCAAAACTCTTAAACGATCGCGAACTGGAAGAAATCCCCTTTGAACCGGCGAAACTGAAATCTCTGATTGATTTGATTGACGGTGGTGCCATCAGTAACAGCGCAGCGAAAAAGGTTCTGGCAGAAATGTTTAATTGCGATGATGCACCGGATAAAATCGTGGAACGTTTGGGTCTTGCGCAGGTATCTGATGAGGGTGCACTGATGCAGATGGTGCAGGACGTTATGGCACAGAATCCCCAGTCTATCGTTGACTATAAAGCCGGAAAAGACAGAGCCCTTGGCTTCTTGATGGGTCAGGTTATGCGGATGTCTAAAGGTAAGGCAAATCCTCAGGCAATCAGTAAAATGTTAAAGGATGCGCTTGATCAGGCATGAGTATCAAAATAACGGAGTTATATAAGCAGATTTACCATCGTTTTGACAATTTAACGCCCATTCCGTTTGATTGCGGTGAAATTTGCGGCAAGTTATGTTGCCAGGGCGACGATGAAAGCGGCATGTATTTATTTCCCGGAGAAGAGTTTCTCTTTTCCGGGAATGACAATTTTACGGTTCTTCCTTCGGAGTTTATCTCTGGCGGGAAATCGGTCCGGTTGCTGATCTGTAAAGGGCCATGTAAGAGAGAGGAGCGTCCTCTTTCCTGCCGGATCTTTCCCTTGGTTCCTTATTATCGGAACGGGAACCTGCAGATTATTCCGGATCCTCGGGCATCTATTTGCCCTTTGACGCATCCGGAGGCAGTGGGCTGTATTGATCCCCATTTTAAAAAAGAACTGTCCTATGCCTTTCAGGTGCTATCAAAAGTTCCGGAAATTCGGAACTTTTTAGAAGATTTATCCGGGTTGTTAGATGATTTCAGACTATAGGAGCGTGAGAACAATTGAGAGAAACGACGATTGCTGCCATTGCAACACCGCCGGGTGAAGGCGGTATTTCGGTTATCCGCGTCAGTGGACCGGAGGCGATAGAAATCTGCGACCGGGTTTTTTGCGGAAAACGCCTTTTAAAAGATGCGAAGACTCATACGCTCTCCTATGGTCGTATTGTCCAAAACGGGACCGTGTTAGACGAGGTTTTAGCCGGTGTGATGCGGGGACCAAATTCCTTTACTGGGGAAGATGTTGTGGAAATCAGTTGCCATGGCGGTAGTTTTGTCACCCGCTCGGTTTTGTCTGCGCTTTTGTCTGCCGGCGCTGTAATGGCGTCCCCCGGCGAGTTTACCAAGCGCGCATTTTTAAATGGAAAGTTGGATTTATCTCAGGCAGAAGCCGTTATTGACCTGATTCAGGCAGAGTCAGATGCAGCGGTTTCTCTGTCAGTTAACCAGTTAGAAGGAAGACTTTCTGATCCTATCAGAAAGCATCGGGAACAGATTTTAAATCTGGCGGCATCCCTTGATGTTATGGCGGATTTTCCTGACGAAGGGATTGATGAAACGCCGGAAGATGAAGTGGAGAGAAGCCTTGAAGCTCTGATTTCATCCCTTACAAAGATGATGGACAGCGCAGAACAAGGACGTTTAATCCGCGATGGAATCAATACGGTTATTGTGGGGAAGCCCAACGTAGGAAAGTCTTCGCTTTTAAATGCTTTATCCGGAACGGAGAGGGCTTTGGTTACCCAGCAGGCGGGTACGACCCGGGATGTTATTGAAGAAAGAGTACGTCTGGGAAATGTATGCCTGAATTTGTTTGATACAGCTGGAATCCGTGGCGATGCAGAGCAGATTGAAGCCATGGGAATTCAGAAGGCGAAGGAATACCTTGAAAAAGCCGATTTGGTTTTCTTTGTTGTTGACCGTAGCCGTCCGTTTGAAGAAGAAGATCAGGAGATTTTAGATCTCCTTAAAGATAAGAAAGCAATTTTGATTTTAAATAAAGCAGATTTAGACGAAACTGTCAGCTTACCGGCATCGGCAGTCTCTTTGCCCAGTCTTTCTCTCTCGGCCAAACTGGGAACAGGTCTTTCAGAGTTATCTGCGATTATTGAAGAACTGTTTTCTTTAGGCGTGATTACAGAAAGACAGGATGCAGCCGTTATCAACCTGAGACATAAACAGGCCATCGGCGAAGCAATCCTATGCCTCAGAAATGCTCTGGAAACGCTTTTAGCGGGTATGCCTCTTGACCTTTTATCCGTTGATTTGCGCGGCGCAATGGAAGCCCTGGGCACTATAACGGGGCAGACCGTTTCGGATGAAATTGTTGATGAGATTTTTTCTCGCTTTTGCCTTGGAAAGTAGTATATTTTCATTTTCAAACATAGAATAAAGCCATAGGACAAATCCTTTGGGAGGGAAATATTTTGAAGAAACAGACATATTTAAAAGGCGCCATGATTCTGGTTTTGGCGAACCTTTCCGTAAAAGTCATCGGTGCCTTGTTTAAAATACCACTGGCGAATATCATCCACGAGGAAGGAATGGCAATTTTCAGTACGGCATATAACCTGTATGCTTGCTTGTTTGTCATTGCAACGGCTGGTCTGCCTGTTGCGGTATCCAAGATGGTATCTTCAAGCCTGGCAAGGAAGAACCACGCGGAAGTCAATAAGATTTTTAAGGCAGCGTTAACCCTTTTGTCCCTGATCGGGGTAGCGGGTGCTTTGGTTTTGTTTTTAGGAGCCAAACTTTTTGTCGGTTATGTTGAATCCCCCCAGTCCTATCTCAGCGTGTTGGCCATTGCTCCGGCAATCTTCTTTGTTGCTTTGCTTTCTGCCTTCAGAGGCTATTTTCAGGGCTTTTCCGATATGCTTCCGACGGCAATTTCAGAAGTTTGTGAAGCTTTGGGAAAACTGGTCATCGGCCTACTGCTTGCCTATATCCTGATGCCTACGGGAATCGTCAATGCATCTGCCGGCGCAGTTTTAGGTGTTACGGCGGGAACTTTTTTTGCTCTTTTGATCATGGCGATTACCTATGTTTCCAGACGAAAGACACAGCCTCTTTCTCCTGTTGAAGGGGAGGGCGCCAGAAGCACAAAAGCCATTTTTGCTGAACTGGCGAAAATCGCCATTCCCATTACGGTGGGCGCGGCGGTTATGTCCCTGACGAATGTCATTGACGTTATTATGATTCGTCAGAGATTACAGACGATTCCTGTGACCGAGGCAATGTATCACACGCTGACGGAGTTCTACGGATTGTCTGCCTCTGAGGTGGTAATTGGTGAACTGATGCGGATTAAGCCTTCTGAAATTTTGTACGGGGCATATTCCGGTTATGCGATTCCGATGTTTAATTTACCACCGACCATTATTATGTCGCTTTCTATGAGTGTGGTTCCTTTTATTTCGGCGGCATTTGCGGTTAAAAATATGGGTGAAGTCAAGAAATTATCCGGCTCAACTCTGAGGATTACAATGTTGTTTGCTCTGCCTTGTGCGGTTGGTTTATCTGTTTTGAGTCAGCCGATTCTGGCGGCAGTATATAATAACGCCAGAGCGGCATCTATGTTGTTGATTCTTAGTTATGCCGTAATTTTTGTCAGCCTGGTTTCTGTTACAACGGCAATGCTTCAGGGTGCAGGCTATGTGGGAATCCCGGTGCGGAATATGGTAATTGGGGCTGTTGTAAAAATTGCTACCAACTATTTTCTGATTGCAACTCCTGCTTTAAATATTGGGGGAGCGCCTATCAGCACGAATCTTTGTTACCTGACAATTGCAGTTTTAAACATCCTGAGCGTCAGAAAGATTATGCATCCGGATATTACATTTTCCGGTTTTATCATC
>JBGUTC010000056.1:0-14242 GCA_045132895.1 Clostridia bacterium | reverse complement strand
ACATCGGAAAGAGCATCCGGAGCGATACCGTGTCCGTTTGCATTAAAGGTAACTGTGTAGGTTGGGGTGGGAGCTGCTGCGGAATATAACACCGCGACACCTGTGCTGCCGATGTTACCGGAGAGCTCGCCGTTATTTACCGTGAATTCGTTTTCTGTGATTGAATCTTTGTATGTGCCATCCGCAAGCGTGCTTATATTTATTGCCACGCTTTCGGTTGTCCCGTCAAGGTTGACAAGGATTGCACCGCTTCCGCCTCGCTCGATAGCGGCGATATCATCTTCGTAATAGAGGTTTTCGGTTTTACCCGCAAAGGCGGAGGCAAACTTATTAACCTCTGCTACCTCGTCGGTATACCACGCGGTTTTATTTGCAGTTCCGAGGGTAATTTGTGCCAGAACAGTATCTGCATTGTCTGTGCTGTCGCTCGGGCGTGCAAAATATATTGCGGTTGCATCTTTTCTGGAAGCAACAAGTGCCCAGATTTTATTTCTCTCATTAACGGTAAGAGAAGATGTTTCGCCGGTTGCATATGCCTTATAGTATTCGTTCCACAAAACGACGTTTTCGGCGGATACGGTGGAAAAGCTCGCAAACGGAGTGTTCCCGCCATCATTTGTGGCGGTTGCTGTTACAAACTTTCTTGCAAGGTCGGATGCATCACTGAGGGTAACATCCATATTGAGATAGGTGTAATCGGTATGCAATCTTCCGTCGCCTGGAGTGCCGACGATTTCGCCTATTGCAAGAAGCTCCTTTTCCGTGTTTGCATCAAGCACTTCATTGAGCGTATCATCCCAGAAATCGGAAGGGAAATACGTATCATCTTCGGTCTCAATGCGCTTGGCATCGTTGAAGTAAAATCCGTCAGCACCCGCATCAACAAGCTCTGCAAGATAATCATAAATAGCATCCTGCACAACCTGTGTCTCGGTTGCAAGGTCGGGGCGTCCGTCAACCGTATCCTGTGTCAGGGATTCTTCGATGTCATAGTCGCTAAAACCTTCCCAATAGTCATTGCGCAACGCTCGGTTTACCCAAGGGTCGTGAAATGCGCGAGAGTTAATTATTTCGCTTTCAAAATCCGTCGCTCTTGCTGTCAGATGATCGAGCGGGTTTGTGGATGAGTTTGTATATTCGGCGGTGTAATTGTCGTCAGTACCCAGGTAACCGACAAGGGTTTCAACCATAACCTTAAGTCCCTTGGCGTGTGCCGCGGTGCACAGCGCTTCAAATTCGGACTTTGTTCCGAGCGCATTATCGGTGCTTTCGTTTATCTGGAATCCTGCAGGCTGATAGAGCATCCACCAGCCGTTGGGGGAAATGCCGCCGACTGCAGGCTCGGAGAATTTAGCATTTTTTGTTGCCATTTTAATTTCATTGGGCGGGGAAACGAGAATCGTGCCAAAGCCGCTTTCGGCAATATCGTCAAGATTTGCCTGAATGTTTTCATACGACCAACCCCATGCGTGGAGGATGTTGGATCCGGATTCACCGGGAATGGTAGAGGTGGTATCCGCTGCCGATATGTTTGTCGGTACAAGGGCCATCAGCATTACAAATACCAATAACAAACTCAACAATTTTTTCACTAAAATTCCTTCTTTCTTTAAAATTCTTTATATTGATTGGACAGCTTATTTATTATGCTGTTAAATCTTTGATAAAAAACAAAAACACCTGCAACAGTAACATGAAATTACCGCTAAATGCGTTCGCATTTTAAATATATTGAAATACGAACCTTCTTAACCTCTGTCTGCCAAAACCTTTCCACAGTCGAACACGTTCTGTCAAACTTTCTCGGTTAAAAATCATATATTTTTTTGCGAATAATGCCTGTGTTTTCCACAATATAGAGACAATATAAAACTATTTTCATCTATATCTTGAAAAAATACATATTTTATATTATACTTATTATACATCGTACATCGATGGACGATGCAATGTTTTTTAAAAAAATTATTCAGAAATTTTAATAATTTATTTTATGTTTGAAATGAGGAAACATTTATGAACGATAAAAATTTATTTTCTATTGGCGAAGTAGCAAAAGCCGTTGGAATTACAAGAAAAATAATACTGAATTATGAAGCAAAAGGTCTTATTACCCCCGACCAAAAAGACGGCACTACGGGCAACAGATATTACACCATTGACACCTTTACGCAAATTCGTACAATCCGTGTATTTCAGAATCTGGGACTGTCGCTTGACGACATAAGGGCATATTTCAGCGACACAACAGATTTGCAGCCAATAATAGAGCGTCTAAGAAAAATGCGTGATGAGCTTAACCTCTCCATAGAGAAACTGGAAGAAAGAACACAAAAAAAATGTAATGTTATCAAAGAAATCATAATCGAACCTCAGACAATTTACTGCCGTTTGTACAGTTCAATTTCTGTTGCCGACAAGACAAACCTTTTGCGAAATACGGCACTTGAAGCTATGAGGTTACACGGAACCGATACAACAAGGCGAATGTATTTTACCGAGTATAATGCAAATGACCCTCAAAATATTTTATATTGCGTTGCCGTACCTACAGGAAGCAAGGGTGAATATGTCAAGAGTATTCCACAGACTAAAGCTGTTTCGTTCTTTCACCATGGAGCGTATGAGGAAATTCCCAAAGTACGAAATAGACTTGTTTCGTATGCAGCGGAAAACAATATAAAGCTGACGGGAGTATTCCGCAATATTTATCTCGAAGGTCCGCCACAGCACAAAAATAAAAGAAACTTCATCACTCAAATAATAGGAATAATTGAATAAAAATCAAGAGAATAATTGACTATTAGCAGACATTGTGATATAATAACTTGAAGTGTAAACACAAGAATAAATGGTGTCAGATTGGCGTCAGGCCAACCTGGAAACCCTCGAAATATAAGGAGATGTAAGTAAGATGAAATTAGGTATCGTAGGATTGCCCAACGTGGGTAAGTCCACCTTATTTAATGCAATTACCCAGGCGGGTGCAGAATCAGCAAACTATCCTTTTTGTACCATTGAGCCGAATGTAGGTGTTGTGCCTGTGCCGGATGAGCGTCTGGATGCTTTGGCAGACATGTACCATCCTCAGAAGGTGACTCATGCGGTCATTGAATTCGTGGATATTGCCGGTCTTGTTAAGGGTGCCAGCCGCGGCGAAGGTTTGGGTAATAAGTTCTTGTCCCATATTCGCGAGGTTGATGCGATTGTTCATGTTGTCCGTTGCTTTGAGGACGCTAACATCGTTCACGTTGAGGGTTCCGTTTCTCCTCTTCGTGACGTTGAGACCATTCAGCTGGAACTGATTTTTGCCGATATTGAAATGCTGGATAAGCGCATTGACAGAACGAAGAAAATGATGAAATCCGGCGAGAAGAAATATCAGCAGGAACTGAATCTTTTAGAAGAATTAAAAGAATTGCTGGAAGCAGGCAAGCCTGCCCGTGCCAGAGGTTTTTCTGAAGAGGAAGAAGAGATTTTAAGAGACCTGCCGCTTCTGACCTTAAAGCCGGTTTTATATGCTGCCAATGTTTCGGAAGATGATTTCATCAGCGGCATTGAAAATAACGAAATGGTTAAGGAACTGACGGAAATGGCAGAGCAGGAAGGCTCAGAAGTTATGCCGATTTCTGCGAAAATTGAGGAAGATGTTTCCGCTCTTGAGCCGGAGGAAAAAATGGAATTTCTGCAGGAATTGGGAATCTCCGAATCCGGTCTTGATCGTCTGGTCAAAAAGAGTTATAAACTTTTAGGTTTAATCAGTTACTTAACAGCAGGTGAGCCGGAAGTTCGCGCCTGGACCATTACCCAGGGCACGAAAGCCCCCGGTGCTGCCGGTAAGATTCATACAGACTTTGAAAAAGGTTTCATCCGTGCAGAAGTTGTGGCATATAAAGACCTGATGGAATGCGGCAGTATGACCGCGGCAAAAGAAAAAGGTCTGGTTCGCTCCGAAGGCAAGGAATATGTCATGGCAGACGGAGACGTAGTATTATTCCGCTTTAATGTATAAAATTTTGCGATGAAAAATGACGTACTGTTTTCAGTACGTCATTTTTTTATGTCATTCATTCAGTTCAGCTGCGGTATCACATCGGTAGCCGGCGTCATGGAGCAGTTTTTGAATAGGGAAGACCCGTTGGAATGCAAGGCGCTTCACGCTTTTTAACCGATAATATCCAAAACGTCCCCTTCATAATCTTCGCCCATCCTGTCAATGTTTACATAGTTATCAGGAATATGGCCGATAATGACGGTTTGCGCTATGGGCAGACGGGAAGAAATCTCCCGGGTGACATTGCCGCCGGGGAGAATAATGCCAATGGTGGCGGTTGCACAGAGGTTTACGGCAAGCAACGTCTGGTTAATGCCGGATTCTGTCATGTCACTTTCAAATTCCACGATCACTCTGCCGTAGGGCATCAGTGAAATGGGAATGCGGGGGCCGGCACCTGCCAGAAGGTCGTAACCGGTCAGGGTGCCGAGAGGGATTAACAGGGAGGTTTCCCTGATGGATGCAATCTCTTCGTTAATGGCAAGAGACGCTTCAGCTTTTAGTTGATTGACGCGACTCATGTTGGAGGTAATGGCGCTGACTGTTCCGTCTTCTAAGTAGTTGATGGTGACAAGCTGGCTGAAATCGGCGTCAGGAAACAGGCGATTTACAGCCCGGTGAATGGCTTGTTCCGCCATAACTGCCGCTTGGTTTTTTGCCAGTTCAATCATCAGCGGGCGGATAATTTTCAAAAAATAGAGCCCGCTACCGGTCAGGAGCAGGAACACGAGAATCAGCAGCAAAAGAACAGAGACCTTCCCTTTGCTGAACTGTCTTGTTCGGATGTGAATGTGCCGCTTGGCTCCCAGTCGCATGCTGTCACCGCCTCTGTTTTTGTTATCATTTTATTTTATGCAATCCGCGTCAGTTTTGTGACAGGCGGATACTTGAATCATGACTGTTCCGCGGGGGAAAAGCAGGCTCTTTTCAGGCCAAAGGTTTTCTGCAAAGAGTATTTTGCCCGATTCCTGAACTTTATAAGGGGTATCGCTATTGTTTACAAGGCACAGAATGCGCTCATTTTCGTGGAGACGATAAAATGCAAAGATATTCTGAGAGCAAGTGACCGGCTCAAATGCACCAAAGCGAAGAGCAGACACGGTGTTTTTCAGCAAGGCCAGAGCAGAAAGAAATGAGAAAATCTCAGGGCAGGCAGGGCGGTCTCCCATATATGCCCGGTTAAAAGGGTCTTCAAAGCCCTCCATGCCGATTTCGTCTCCGTAGTAAAGACAGGGACTCCCCGGCAGACTAAACTGGAAAAAAAGAGCCATTTTGAGCTTTTCAATAGCGTTTTTACGCTCAGAGTCCGTAAGACGGAAACCTGCACGCTCTTTTCGGCTTTCCGGTTCATGGTCAACGCCTAAGATTGTGAGAATCCGTGGGGTGTCATGGGTGGACAGAGAAATCATGGTGGCGTTTAACGTATCCTGCGGGTAGTGTTCACAGAGGCTCATAATCGCTTCCATCAAATCCTCAGCTGAGCATTCTTTGCGGGTGAAGCGGATAATGGCATCCCGCCAGACATAGTTCATCACAGCGTCGAGACCTTCTCCAAGAAAATATTTCCGCCTTACACCATAGCTGATTTTGTTGGAGGCATCTTCCCAGACCTCTCCGAGAATCAGACTGTCCGGTTTTTCTTCCTTGGCAACGTGATACAGCTGCGCCAGGAAACTGTCCGGCAGTTCATCCGCTACGTCGAGCCGCCAGGCATCTGCCCCGAGACGGAACCAGAAACGGATGACGCTGCTTTCCCCAAAGAGAATGAACCGGCGGAAAGAGAGGTCATTTTCTTCGGTGCAGGGGAGAGTATCAATGCCCCACCAACTGTGATAACCGTGGGGATAGTCTGTAAACTGAAACCAGGAACGGTAAGGTGAGGCGGGATTATGGTATGCTCCGTTTCCGAAACGGTTCTGTTTATCAAAGTAGAGACTGTCGCTGCCAATATGGGAAAAAACGCCATCTAACATAATGCTCATGCCATAGTGATGCGCCTCGCGGCAAAGTCTGGCAAAGTCATCGTTGGTACCTAAGAGCGGATCCACTTGCAGATAGTCTGCCGTATCGTAGCGGTGGTTGGAAAATGCCTTGAAAATTGGGTTCAGGTAGAGAAGTTTTATGCCAAGAGCGCTCAGATAGGGGAGTTTGTCGATGATGCCCTGCAGATTGCCGCCAAAAAAATCATTGTTCAGAATTCTGCCTTGCTCATCCGGCTCGAAAACCGGCGTTTCATAGGCGGCTTCGTGGAGAAAAAACGGAGTGAGTTTTTCTGACGTATCACAGGTTCCAGCTCGATTAAACCGGTCTGGAAAAATCTGATACATGACGGTACCCTGAAATGTTTCGGGAATCGGGTAGTGCCGTCGATAGCAGGTGAGTTGCCATGTTTG
Organism: Clostridia bacterium; assembly: GCA_045132895.1. GTDB lineage: Bacteria > Bacillota > Clostridia > UBA1381 > UBA9506 > UMGS755. Next base: position 7,795 of record JBGUTC010000056.1, on the reverse strand, counting down.
TCCGATTCGTGCCACAGGATGGTTCATTTCGTCGCGGTACAGATCAATGGGTTGTTGCTCCGTCAAAAGGCGAAACCGGTAAAAATAAAGCCCGACAGCAAGAGTAGGGATGGAAAGCGCATAATGACGGTATCCCTTTTTCTCTCCTTTAAGAGACATGGGGAAAGTGTCAGACTCCTTTCCGTCTTCTTCTATGAGGAAAAGGACGCCGGTTTCCCCGGCGTCCTTAACAAAACAATGAATTTCCAGTGTTTCTCCATGGGGCAGGCAGCCAAAAGGGGTTTTGAATACCACATTGCGGCTATCAAACAGAAATTCCATGACAATCCTCATTTCACGGGGTGGATACCCCAGATATTTTCTGCATATTCTCTGACGCTTCTGTCAGAAGAAAAAATACCGGCTCCGGCAATGTTGTAAAGAGACATGCGGTTAAAGGAACGTCGGTCAGCAAAGGTTTTCTGGACTTTTTCCTGGGCTTGGTGGTAGTCCGTGAAATCTGCCAGAGTCATGTAGGGATCCTGCCCCCAACCGGTGAGGACATGGTTAAGGTCCGTGAAATCAATTCCGTTCACACCGCGACGCAGATACTCGATGGCCTGACGAACCATAGCATTTTGCTCTAAAATCAAAGCCGGCTGATACCCTTCTTTACGGCGGAGAGCGACCCGGTCAGCGGTCATGCCGAAGAGAAACATATTTTCGTCTCCGACGGCTTCGCGGATTTCAACATTAGCGCCATCCAGCGTTCCCAAAGTCACGGCGCCGTTAATCATCAGTTTCATATTCCCGGTGCCGGAGGCTTCCTTTCCGGCAACAGAAATCTGCTCAGAAATATCGGCCGCCGGAATAATCAGTTCTGCCAACGATACCCGATAGTCTTCTAAAAAGACAACTTTTAATCGGTCACGTGTAACGGGATTTTCATTTGTCAGAGTCCCGATGGCATGAATCAGGCGGATGGTCTGTTTGGCAATAGCGTAGCCGGCAGAGGCCTTTGCGCCAAAAATAAAGGTGCGGGGTTGAAAATTCTGATCCGGGTTTTCCAGCAAACTGTAGTAGAGATACAGAATATGCAGCGCATTTAACAATTGGCGTTTGTATTCATGGAGTCGTTTTACCTGTACGTCAAACAGAGAAGCGGGGTCAACATGAATACCGTTATGCGCTTCAATATAAGAAACCAGTCGGAGCTTATTTTTCAGTTTGATTTTCTGCAATTCGTCTAAAACAGAAGCATGATCGGCAAATGCTTTTAAGTCGGCTAAATGCCGGGCATCTTCCAGGAAACGGTTGCCAATGGTTTGCTGCAAAAAGTCTGTTAAATCAGGATTTGCCTGGCAAAGCCACCGACGGTAGGCAATGCCGTTTGTTACGTTCAGAAACTTACCGGGCATAATCCGGTGAAAATCCCGGAACACATCTTCTTTTAAAATCCGGGAATGGAGAGCGGATACGCCGTTGACTTTATGACAGCAACAGAGGCAGAGATTTGCCATTTTCACAACATCATGCTCCAGAATTTTCATGTGGTTGATTTTTGCCGTATCCCCGCCATATTGTTCATTCAGCACAATAACAAAGCGGCGGTCAATTTCACAAATAATCTGGTACATTCGGGGGAGAAGACCGGAAAACAGAGAAACCGGCCAGACCTCCAGCGCTTCGCTCATGATGGTGTGGTTTGTGTAGGACAGGGTTTTAGTGGTAATCTCCCAGGCCTCTTCCCAGGAAAGACCATGGTCATCCATCAGGAGGCGCATCAATTCCGGAACACAAAGAGAAGGGTGGGTATCGTTAATATGAATTGCCACCTGCTCAGGCAGTTTTTTGATGTCCTTATGTTTTGTAAGGAAATCTTTGATGATACTCTGTAGAGATGCAGAGCATAAGAGATATTGCTGCTTCAGACGCAACTCTTTTCCCTGGTCGTGGTCATCTGCAGGGTAGAGAACTTTTGAAATGGCTTCCGCTCTTGAATTTTCTTCCATGGCGCGGACGTGTTCGCCGCGGGAGAACAAGTCCATGTTAAGCCGGTCGGAGGAACGGGCGCTCCAGAGAACGAGGCGGTTCACTGCATCGGATTTGTAGCCGGAAATAAGCATGTCATAGGGAACGGCATAGACTGTGTTTGTGTCATGGTATGTGACGATATTTTTTCCGTTCTCCCAATGTTCTGAAACATGGCCACCGAAATGGATGGCAACTTCGTCTTCTGTTCGGGGAGAGAGCCACACATCTCCGCGCTCTAACCAGTTATCGGGAAATTCCATTTGCCAGCCGTCCACAATTTTCTGTTTGAAAATACCGAATTCATAGCGGATGGAAAAGCCCGTAGCCGGGTATTGATTTGTGGTTAAAGCATCCAGATAGCAGGATGCCAGTCTTCCCAAGCCGCCGTTTCCCAAGCCGGCATCAGGCTCTAAGTCACAAAGTGCATCAAAGGACATGCCGAATTCCGTCAGAGCCTCTGAAAGGGGGGCAGTAAGGTCCAGATTAAAGGCATGATTTTTCAGGGAGGGACCGGTTAGAAATTCCATGGACATGTAGTAAACCTGCTTGGCATTTTCCTTCTTCACGTGTTGAGAGAAACTGCTTCGCATGTCAGCCAGAATTTCTCTCAACATCATGCAGACAGCCTTATAGAACTGAATTTCCGTTGCCTCTTCCGGTGCGCAACCGAATCGGCGCATAATGGTTTCTTCGATTCTTTTTTTGAGAAATTGTTTATCAATTTGTATCATAGAAACACCTTTCTGCCGCAAAAGCGACTTTATATTCACATGGATTCATAGATAGCCAGATATTGCTCTGCCGGCGTTCTCCAACTGAAGTCGGTTTCCATGTTCTGGCGGATGACTTTTTTCAGTTCCGGCTTATTTTCATAGAAAAACTGCAGGGCGCGGTCAACGGCATCCAACATGTCGTGGGCATTGTAGCTTTTGAAGGTAAAGCCTCTGCCCTCTCCGGTTTCCGGATTCACGGGAAAAACCGTATCCCGCAGTCCGCCGGTTTCCCGAACAACAGGCAGGGCGCCATAGCGCATGGCGATCATCTGGGAAAGACCGCAGGGCTCACTTTTCGAGGGCATTAAGAACAGGTCAGCTGCAGCGTAGATCTTGGAAGAAAGATCCGGGTCGAAACGGATGTTTGCGCTGACTCTTCCGGGATATTGATAAGAAAGTTCCCGGAACATATTTTCAAAAGCCGGTTCACCGGTACCTAAAATCACCAGTTGTAGCCGGCGACTTAACAACTCATGGCGGACATATTCAATCAGGTCGAGCCCTTTGTGACCAACAAGGCGGCTGATTATAGCCAGGATGGGTACATCGTCATCCTGCTCCAGTTGTAGGAGTTCCCTGAGTTTTCGCTTCCCAATGGTTTTGCCACCCATGGATTTTACGCTGAACTTATGGAACAGATGAGGATCCGTGCGTGGGTTAAACATTTCCGGGTCAATGCCGTTTGTGATGCCGCAGAATTTGTAAGAAATGCCGGCGAGAACCGGCGCCATCTCCCGGCCAAAATAAGGTATTTTTAATTCTTCTGCATAGGATCTGGAAACGGTTGTTACTTTGTCTGCAAGGCAAAGGGCTGAAAACATAAAATTCAGGCAACCATCAAAAGCCAGATGGCCCATTTGGGATTCCGGAAGCCCCAACACCTCTTTGGCAAAGGAAAAAGGAGCCTGCCCTTGATATTCTATGTTATGTATGGTAAACATAGTTTTGAGGGCATTATAGGGGGGGAAAGAGGCGTAAAAAGTTTTTAAAAACAGGGGAATCAGCGCGCACTGCCAGTCGTTTGCATGAATGACATCAGGGAAAAAGTCAAGGTGCTGCAGCATTTCCAAGACGGCTTTTGAGAAAAAGGCAAAGCGCTCTCCGTCGTCAAAGTCGCCATAGACGTGATCCCTGAAAAAATAATACTCGTTGTCGATGAAGTAATAGGTAACGCCACCAAACACCTGACGGAACACACCGCAGTAAAGCTGTCGCCAGGATAAGGAGACTTCGAAATGGGTAACATACTCCAAAGAATCGCCAAATCGCTCTTTAATGGAGCGGTAGAGGGGTAGCACGACTCTGACTTCTGCACCGATTTCAGACAAAGCTTTCGGCAATCCGTAGGAAACATCTCCCAAACCGCCGATTTTAATATAGGGCATGGCTTCTGCCGTTGCAAATAAAACATTCATTCAGATGACCTTTCCTTTTGTGATAATAATTTGGTGTGCCGGTGCACCGGAGAGCATCCGGTCGCGGGTAACCGTGACATCCTTATCGCAGATGGTATACTCCAGTTCCACTTGCTCATTAATGGCTGTATCCTGCATCAGGATACAGTTTTTGATTTTCGAGCCTTTTCCCACGGATACGCCCCGGAACAGAATTGAATTTTCAACTTCTCCTTCAATGTGGCATCCGTCTGCAATCAGGCTGTTTTTGATGACGGCGTCTTCGCCATAGTGGGAGGGAACTTCGTCCAGAACTTTTGTAAAGATTGGATTATCAGGGGAAAAAATCTCCTTGCGGACGTTTTCCTCCAGCAATGACATATTGGTGGAAAAATAGGAGCCAATACTGTCGATACGAAGCATGAGCCCCTCAAAGTCCAGGCTGTTGATGTGAAGAATTTTGTGTCTGGACTGAATAATTTCCCGTTCGAAATCCACCAGATTATAGGAATGGGATTCATGTAACAGTTCGATTAAAAACCGGCGCTTCATCAGGTACATTCCCATGCCGGAGCGGACCGTCCCCGGAACCGTGTAGTACATCAGAACATCTGCCACTCTGCCGGAAAAGTCACTGCGGATGACTAAGTCCCGACCGTCTCCCGGCCCTGTGATTTCCTCTTTTTTTGTAATCACGCTGATATCGGCACCGGACTCTTTATGTCGTTTTAGCATTTGGCGGTAATCCATGTTACAGATAATGTTTGCATCAGACAAAAGGACATATTCTTCATTTGATCGCTCCAGAAAGCGAAGGGTTCCCCAAAGGGCTTCCAGTTTGCCACGGTAGACACTTTTTTGCCCCTGACCGAAAGGGGGAAGAATGAAGAGACCGTCAACCTTTCGGTCCAGATCCCATTCCTTTCCGTTTCCAAGATGGTCCATCAGGGATTGGTAATTCTGTTTGGTGATGACACCTACGTTGGTGATGCCAGAATTGACCATGTTGGAAAGGACGAAGTCTATCAGGCGGTAACGACCGCCAAAAGGAAGGGAAGCCAGGGTTCGGCGCGCTGTGATTTCTCCCAGACGCTCGTCATAAATATTTGAAAAAATAATGCCCATCATGTTCATGGTTGTTCCCTCCTTTTATTTTGTAATTCTTTTTTTTTCGCCGATCACGGTGATTTCCGGTGCGTTTCCGTTTTCGGAATTCTGCCCCACAGTTACGCCGGCCTCGATGACGGCATTCTGCCCGATAATGGCGTGGTATACCGTTGCATTTTCTTTAATCATTGCTCCGGGCAGCAGAACAGAGTGGAACACAGCGGCACCGGGAGATATGGTGCAGCCGTTGGAAATGACAGAGGAATCCACGCGCCCGTAAATGGAGCAGCCCTTTGTAATCATACAATTGCGAAGACGGGATGTTTCGGAAATAAATGTGGGTGGCGAGTTGAAATTGCGGGCATAAATGCGGAAGTCGTCATCATCCAGCGCCAGCTCGCAATCCGGGTTCAATAAATCCATGTTTGCTTCCCAAAGACTTTCGGTGGTTCCCACATCTTTCCAATAGCCTGAAAAGTTCCAGGCAACCAGCCGCTTGTGATCCTGCAGCATAGCGGGAATAATATTTTTTCCAAAATCATGGGCCGACGTTTCTTCCTTGTCGTCCTCGGTTAAGTAATGTTTTAATGCTTCCCAGCGAAAGGCGTAAACACCCATGGAGGCTTTCGTGCTTTTGGGATGTTTTGGTTTTTCTTCAAACTCCAGAATGTTTCCGTCTTCATCTGTGTTCATAATGCCGAATCGAGAGGCTTCCGACAGAGGCACGTCAATGACGGCTATGGTGCAGTCAGCCTCCCGGTCTGTGTGCTGACTCAGCAGTTTTCGATAGTCCATCTTGTAAATATGGTCGCCGGATAAAATCACAACCGTTTCCGGCTCATAGCGCTCGATGAAACGCATATTCTGAAAAATTGCGTTGGCCGTTCCTTCATACCAGGACTTGGAATTCATTTTGGTAAAAGGCTGCAGAATATGGACGCCGCCATGATTTCTGTCCAGCCCCCAGGGCTGTCCGTTTCCAATATATTCATTAAGTTCTAAGGGTTTATATTGGGTCAGAACACCAACGGTGTCGATGCCGGAATTGACGCAGTTAGACAGGGTGAAATCAATAATCCGGTACTTTCCGCCGAAGGGGACAGCCGGCTTTGCAATGTTTCGTGTCAGTGCACCGAGGCGGCTTCCCTGACCGCCGGCCAGTAGCATGGCAATGCATTTTTTTCGGTTTGGCATGTCACTCAACTCCTTTTTGGTCCTTTATGTGCCTGATTTCGTAAAATGCGGCAGACATGGGCGCAATGGTCAGGGCAACGCTCTGAGAAAAACCGTGAGATGGGATGGGTTTTGTGGTTGCACCTTTGAGCTTTGTGCCCTCACCGCCGAAGGCAGTATCATCTGATGAAAAAATATTTCGTATCCTTGCAGGGCTGGGAAGTCCCAGTCGATAATGTTCACGGAGTATGGGGGAAAAATTAAAGATACATAGTAATTCCCGGCCTTTTTTATCTCTGCGCAGAAAAACCAGAATGTTTTGGGTATTATCATCAGGGATAATCCACAAAAACCCTTGCCAACTATCATCAATCTCCCAAAGAGAAGATTTTTTCAGGTAGAGGTGATTCAGATTCCGGATATATTCATGAAATTTATAGTGATATTCATAGTCCAGCAACATCCAGTCCAGTTCCTTACGAAAGTTCCATTCCGTAAACTGAGCAAATTCCCCACCCATAAATAGAAGTTTTTTTCCGGGATGTGCCATCTGGTAGGCAAGGTAGGCACGGAGGTTGGCAAATTTCTGTTCATAAGGTCCGGGCATTTTATTTATCAATGAGCATTTTCCGTGAACCACTTCATCGTGGGACAGAGGGAGAATATAGTTTTCGGAGAAAGCATAGGTCATGGAAAAAGTGAGCCGATGATGCATGCCGCTACGGAAGAAAGGGTCTTTTGCCATATAGTCAAGGGAGTCGTTCATCCATCCCATATTCCACTTTAGCAAGAATCCAAGCCCGCCGTCTTCAGGCGGTTTTGTGACCATGGGCCAGGCGGTGGATTCTTCCGCAATCATTAAGACGCCGGGGTCAAAGGCAAAGGCGGCTTTGTTCAGAAGCCGCAGAAAATCTGCTGCGCCAAGGTTTTCCTTTCCACCGTAGATATTGGTGCGGAAGGCCTTATCTTGTTTTCCGTAATCTAAATAGAGCATGGAGGCAACAGCATCTACCCGGATGCCGTCAATATGATACTGCTCCAGCAGAAAGATAACGTTGGAAATCAGGAAGGAGCGCACTTCATTTCGCTCATAATCAAAAATACGCGTGCCCCAATCCGGGTGTTCATTCATCAGGGGGTCAGCGTATTCATAGCAGCATGTGCCGTCAAATTCATACAGGCCGGTCGCATCTTTCGGGAAATGGGCAGCTACCCAGTCCACAATAACGCCGATACCTGCAGTGTGACACTCATCGACAAACTGCATGAAGTCTTGGGGCGTGCCGTAGCGGGAGGTGGGAGCGTAGTAGCCGGTGACCTGATACCCCCAGGAAT
>JBGUTC010000055.1:0-5355 GCA_045132895.1 Clostridia bacterium | reverse complement strand
CGCTCGACTTGCATGTGTTAGGCACGCCGCCAGCGTTCGTCCTGAGCCAGGATCAAACTCTCAAAAAAGTTTGTATCTCAAATCCGCTTTCGCGGACTTAAAATCTCCTAGCCAGTCAATACTGACTTAAATGTTTTCTGTCTATCCAGAATTTACTCAAATGAATTATTTAGAGCCTGCTCTGTTTAATTTTCAAGGTTCGGTGCGCTGTGAACTCTTTCCCTCAGCGCGGAATTTCATTATAGCATCATATTTTTTATTTGTCAACACTTTTTTTGAAAAAAATTAAAAAATTTTTTAATCTTTTGAAAAAACCTTGAAATTACGCGAAAAATTAACAAATTGTCTATTTATATTTTTGCTCACTTATGGTACAATAAATGCATATCTTTCTACATATATTGATAAAGGAGACAACCTTGTTCGGCTACATTAAAATTGATAAAGACGATTTAAAGGTTCGCGATTATAATCTTTTTAAAGCATATTACTGCGGCGTTTGTCAATCCTTAAAAAAGGAATACGGCTTTCCGTCCCGTTATTTCCTCAGCTATGATGTTACGTTTCTGGCTGTGCTGCTCTCCTCTTTTGAAACTGACGCTCCGGTAACGCATTCTATCCGTTGCCTTGCAAACCCCGCCGTCCGACGTCCGGCCGTTTCTTCTTCTGATGTCTTACGGTATGCTGCCGCGGTGAATGTATTACTGGTCTGGTTTAAATTAAAGGACGACTGGGCGGATAATCATTCATTGAAAGCTCTCACGCTCATGCCCCTGATGCATAAAAAATGCAGCAAGGCGCGCAAAGCATTTCCTGAATTATATACCGGCATTGAGCACGCACTTCACAAACTGACAATTCTGGAAAAAGAAAAATGCCCGGAAGCAGATGCCGTTGCCGCCACTTTCGGTGAGGTTATGGCCGCTATTTTCCGCACGCCTTTTATAAAAGAGGACGAAAAACAAAGAATCTTTTCACATATCGGTTTTCTGCTGGGGCGTTTAATTTATCTGATGGATGCCTGGGCGGACCGCGAAGAAGATAGAAAAAAGAAAGCATATAACCCCTTCCTTTTACGCGACACAGCGGAAGAAGACATTCGGCTTTCATTTGACTATACGCTAGGGGAATTAGCAAATAGTTTTGCCCTTCTGTCCCCTGCAAAACATCAGGCAATTCTTGAAAATATTCTATATTTAGGTTTAAGAAAATCTGTTGATACCGTGTTAGCAGGTAAGGAAACCAAGCAAAAAAAGGAGAAACAACATGAAAGACCCATATGAAGTCTTAGGCGTCAGCAAAGACGCCACACCGGAAGAAATTAAAAAGGCCTACCGCTCTTTGGCTAAAAAATATCATCCGGATAATTACGTTAATAATCCGCTGGCAGATTTGGCATCAGAAAAATTCAAAGAAATCAATGAAGCTTATGAACAACTGTCCGGCTCCGGTAACAGTTCTTCTTACCAGAGGCAGTCTGCCTACTCAAGCGGCGCCGGAAATTTTGCTCATATTCGGAATCTTCTGAACATGAATCAAATCAATGAAGCGGACATGGAACTGGACCAGATGACAAACAGGACGGCAGAATGGTTCTTTTTAAAAGGGACTGTTTTTATGCGTCGCGGCTGGCATTCTCAGGGGCTGAACTTCATTCGTCAAGCCGTTAATATGGATCCCAATAACATGGAATATCGTACGGTTTTAAATCAATACATGAGTCAGGGACAGCAATACCGCAACATCGGAACAAACATGAGCGGTGTAAGTCCTTGTGATTGCTGTCAGGGGCTCATTTGCGCTGATTGTTGCTGCGAATGCATAGGCGGCGACCTGATTAATTGTTGTTAAAGTCCTGGAGGGAACATACATGACAAAACGTGTTACTTTTTCTGCCATGGCACTGGCTCTGACGGTTATTTGCCTGTATGCTGCGGCTACGCTGTCAACCGGAAAATTGGTTGCTCTGGGACTTTCTTCCCTGTTTGTCTGCCTCTGCATCAGCCAGTTCGGCGTGCGGTATGGAATCGCACTGTATATCGGTGCTTCCATTATATCTTTGCTGCTGATTCCCAACAAAATGTTTGTCCTTCTTTATATTTTGTTTGCCGGCTACTATCCGGTTATGAAACTCTATATTGAAAGACTGAATAAAATGTGGGCAGAATGGCTTTTGAAGGTGTTAACCTTTAACTTCATCTTAGTTGTCATTTATCTGGTTTTCAGAATCTTTTTCCTGCCGGCGCTGACCTCAGCGCTAACAGGGCTTGTGTTGCAATATCTGGGACTGATTATTGTCGGTCTGGAAATCCTCTTCGTGTTCTATGACTGGATTCTCAGTTACATGATTGGATACTATCATCAATTTTTAAGGAGAATTTCACATGAATAAACTGCTTACTGTCATTCTTATTTCACTAACCCTCTTCCTCTGCTCCGGCTGTGGAGCCCCTGCGGATACGGAACCGGAAGCGACATTACCGCCGGGCATCACAAAGCCGGAAGGATCTGTTCTTTCCACCGACCCCAAAATTGTCTGCGGAAGAATTACAAAGCTGACAGACAAGGTTATGTGCATTTCCGTTCAGAATGTTGAATGGGAACTTACATTGGGAGAGGAAGCTTTATATACGCTGGAGAAGTTTGCCGAGTATAACATCGAGGTCAGAAAAGGAACTTTCGTTAAAGTATATTATGAAGAGGAATCCGGCAAGCGCATCGCCGGACGTATTGAGCGTGTAACCGCTAACTAGAATTTTACTTTTATGGGAAGGATTGAACGTCCATGAAACTGGTAACCGCTTCACAAATGACAGAGCTGGAACAAAGCGCCATGAATACGTATGGCATCGACGGGCTGCTCCTGATGGAGAACGCCGCCCGGAGTTTTTGTGATGCTTTAGAAGCAGAAGTTGGCTCTGTTGCCGGTAAAAGCCTTGTTATTTTCTGCGGAAAAGGAAACAACGGCGGAGACGGGTTTGCCATTGGCAGACATGCATCCAATCGCGGCGCTGACGTCATGATTGTAACAGACTGCCTGCCGGATACCCTGAAACCGGATGCCAGAAAGAATTATGATATTATCACAAACATGGATATTCCCGTAATTTCTTACACGGAGTATGTGCATAAGGATGCAGATATCACCATTGATGCGCTGTTTGGCACAGGCTTTCACGGCATTGCAGGCGGCACGGCAAAAGACATGATTGGCGCCATCAATAAAGGAAAGTATATTGCCAGCGTGGATATTCCCAGCGGCGCCTGCGCTTCTGACGGAAGCGTTGACGGCGATTGCGTCCGCGCAGACCTGACGGTCACTTTTGCTCTTGCCAAACCCGGGCATTTTCTCTATCCTGCAAAAGAATATTGCGGAAAGGTGACTGTAACCGATATTTCCATTCCGGCCGGACTCACAGATACCTACCCGGCTACCTGTTATACATTAGATGACACTCTTAAAGATGTGTTCCCCAAGCGTCCTGAAAATTCTCATAAGGGCAGTTTTGGGAAAGTTCTTCTATTTGCCGGAAGCCCTGGTATGTCCGGCGCGTGCATCATGGCCGCAACAGCCGTTCTGCGTTCCGGCGCCGGTATGGCAACCGCCGCTGTCCCCGAAACAATGGCAGGCCTGTTTACCGAGCAGATCAAAGAAGTCATGACCCTGCCACTGCCGGTCACCAGCAGCGGTCTCTCCGAAACCTGCGCCAACATATTAAAAGAAAAACTGGCACATCAGGATGTCCTGTTAGCCGGTTGCGGTCTGGGTACAACTGAAGCAACGAAAAATGCTTTGATTTCCCTGCTGGAAAGTTGCGAAAAGCCCATGGTCATCGATGCAGATGGCATAAATCTTCTGAAAGAACATATACATGTAGTACAGAACAAAACTGTTCCGGCTATTCTCACGCCCCATCCACTGGAATTTTCCCGTCTGACGGGGTATTCAAAAGAGTATATTCAAAAAAACCGTTTAGATGTTGCCCGGACTTTTGCAAAAGAGAACGGCATCATCCTGGTCTTAAAGGATGCTGACTCCCTGGTGGCACATCCTGACGGTCAGATTTATATTTGCTCCCAAAGCAATTCCGGTCTTGCAAAGGCCGGCAGTGGCGACGTCCTTGCCGGTGTGATTGCTGCCCTGTTAGCTCAAGGAGCAAGTCCGAAGGATGCTGCTAATCTGGGCGTATATCTCCACAGTCGTGCCGGCATGATTGCACGGCAAGCCATGGGTGCCTACAGCATGATGGCAAGCGACGTTTTACAGGCATTACCTTCAGCCATCAATGAACTGTCCGGAACAAATTAGGAGTGACTTTTTTGTGTAAACGAATTTGCGCTCTGGCGCTGGTTCTTACACTGACGATAATCTCCGGGTGTTGTCCGGAAAAATCATTATCCGACTCCGGTGCAGGTATCTACCATCAGATTCATAAAAAATTCAGCCGCATGGAAAGTTATACCGCTACCGTCAGGCTAACTGTCAAAAGCAACAAGACGGACAATATTTATACCATGACGCAGAAAGTCAAGGTGCCGGATCAGGCTGTTATGACCATAACGGAACCGGAAGCCCTTGCCGGCGTGACCACGGTTTATTCAGGCGGAAATGTTTCCGTTTCCGCACTTCCGAACGAAACATCCCTGACTCTTCCCTCATCTGAAACCACAAATGACCTTTTTGTCCATCACTTTTTTTCTCTATTTTACCAATCAGAAGAAACAAGCGTTACCGTTTCTGCCACACAGGAAGAAAAAGGAACTCTCCTTTTAGAAACCATTGCTATCCCCGCCTCATCAAAACGCTATCGCCTCACTCTCTTATGCGACACAAGCAAACTGGAGCCCAAGGTTCTGACTGTTTATGACGTAGGCGGAAACATCCGCATGATTGCCGAATTCTCAGATTTTTCTTTTAATCCCTCTTTGGATCCCGAAATTTTTCTCTTACCTGACGTATGACAGCATAAGAAACAGGTTATACTATCAGTGTCGACAACAAAATTAAAACAGAGGAGAGAAAGCCCTGCCCATTCTTGTCAAGCCATACTTTCGCTTAATGCTGTGTGTCAGCAACATTCAAAGGGTGTACTTAACAGGTTTGTCTTGCAGGTAAACTGGAAAATTTTTTGCCTTGACGCAGGATATAAAACCTTATATAATAAAATGTGTAATACAACCCGACATTGCACAGCATTTTAAGACGATTGGGGGCAAATATTTTGTCGCAACTGAAAAAAGTTCTGATAACTGTTCCCGAGCCCCTCTTAGAAGAGGTCGATCTCGTTTGTAACAATGAAAAGTCCAATCGAAGTGAGTTCGTCCGGGAGGCTATGAAGTGCTATCTGGCTGAAA
>JBGUTC010000054.1:0-16946 GCA_045132895.1 Clostridia bacterium | reverse complement strand
TCAATACGGTTAGCGCCATCGTAGGTATAGCCGTATTCGTTGCCGGCGTAGTCGGTTACGCTTGTAACATTGCCGGCATTATCGTAGCCATAGATGATTTGTTTGCCCTCGGGGGTGGTGATGCCAGTCAGCAGATTGTTATACTGGTAGCTGTAGCTGGTTCTGCCCGTCAGGTCATCCATAGTCAGAACGTTGCCGAAACTGTCATAGGTATAGCTGACGGTATCTGCACCCACCTGTTGATTCAGCAAACGGTTCATGAGGTCATACTGATTCAGGGTGACTTGCTCTTTTTTATCCTGATATGCTACGGTGTTGCCTATTGCATCGTAGGCATAATGAACGGAGAGACCCATGGGGTCAGTTGTCTTTTGCAGTCGATTCAGGTTATCATATTCATTGGTTTGAATCACGCTGCCGTTATACAAAACCTTAGTTACGTTGCCCCAAGCATCATATTCATAGTCCGTGGTTTGGTTTAACTGGTCTGTCACCTGAACAAGCTGACCTTTATCGTTATAGGTATTGGTCACGACGCCTTGCTTTGCATCGGTGGTTGTTTTGACATTGCTCATGTAATCATAGGTGTATTGCAGAGTGCTGAGACCAGCGGCGGTATTTTGCTCTTCTTTTGTAACCCGCCCCATAAAATCGTAATAGGTTTTGCTGACTTTACCCGCGTTATCAACGGTTCGGATGAGGTTGAAGTCATCGTAGTTCACATTGGTTTGCCCAACAAGAGTGCCCGCTGCGCTATACTGATTTAAGCTATTCACTCGGCCAAAAGCATCATAGGTATAGTTCGTAAAATTCCCTAAGGCATCTGTCGTTTTGATTAAATCATGCTTATCATACACATAGAGAGACAGAGGGATTTCCGTACCGTTTTCGTTTTGCTCAGTTTGCTTAATCTGGCGGCCTAAATCGTCATAATAACCAGTGATGGTATAGCTATCGTTTTTTGTGGAAACGATTTTGTTTTCCTCACCTTTGGCACCGTTTAAAACATAGGTAATCTCTTCCTTTGACTGGTCAGGGTAGGTCGTTTTAGTGAGCCAGCCGTTTTTGTTATACTGGTAACTGATAGTGCGACCAAGGGCATCTGTCTCGGAGGTTACTAAGCCTAAGTCATTATATGTTTTTGATGTCGTTACCGTTAGAGGTACTTTGGAAAAAGAGGAGTCATTCGTTTGAATACCGCTTTGGGTAACACTTGTTACAAAAGACTTTGTTTCGTCATACCCATAATCTGTCTGCAAAACCGTCGTAAAACTGTCTGAGCCTGTTGGGCTTTCCAGTAAGGTTTCGCTTGTTACATTACCCGGACGAGTAATATCACCATATGTATAGGTTGTTTTTAGTGTACTATCATCATACCGGGTGATGGTTTCATTGATTTTTGTTTTATCCTCGGATAGAATATTTTCCGTCACAACGGCATTACTAGTATCAGCATACTGCGTCACTTTTGTCGGTAGATCATAGGGAGAATCTGTATATTCGTAGGTTGTTTTGTTGCCTAATACATCGGTGCTGCTGAGTAATAAATTTTTTCCGGCTACATAGGTCTGACTTTCTGTTCCGCTATCTAAGGTTTGTCCGTTACTGATTCGAACTGTTGTGCTGGAAATAGGCTGATTGTAACTGTTATATTCATATGTGGTCATGCTGGTTCTTTCCGGTGTTTCCGTCGGTTCTAAGCGGATTCGCTCAATGCCATCAGCACAGATATATAACGAATCTAATCCTGACAGGATGACAGGCGGGAAATAACTTCTCGCTTTCGGCGGGATCAACATGTTAGTAATAAGAGAGAACGGATTATTTTCCGCATTGGGATCAAAGCAATAAACCGGCACGTTACTAGCGTCCGAATCGTTTGAAAACATATAAAATTTATTATTTGTTCCTTTGTTTACGACCATGTATTCGGACGATAAAGCCTGCGGGTAATTATAATAATTCAGCACACTGCCGTTTTCGTAATCTAAAACTGTTATACCGTTTGAACCCATACAGTAAATTTTACCATTCAGAATAAAGCCTTTTTTTAAGGTTGTATCTGTAAATGATGAAAATGCTTTTCTAGCTAGCGCATTTGTTTCGGTATTATACACCAAGATGTTGTTACTGGATGCGTAATATAACATTGAGCCTATCGCACCAAGGGGGTAGATTGAACTTGTCAGCGGAAAGGAGACTTGATTAAATGTCCATCTTTCGTCTACATTGCTGATGCTGGGATTGTAAGCTACATGGTGCAGATAGCGGGAAGAGCCTGAAGAGCTAATGCCGTAAAGATAGAGAACACCATTAACGCATCGAACGCCTGCCGCCGCTTTAATTGCCTTTTCGTTAGAAGTACCGATGTTAATTGTTCCACCATCAGACCATGAATTTTCTATTGTGTCATATATTTTTACGGTAAACCTATATAATGTACCCTCCGTGGGACAGTAAAAAACATAAATTTTATTATCATAACTTGCTACATGGTATAAGGATTCGGTTTCTTCTCCTAAAGGGGAAAGAACGACTCTTTCTCCGGTGTAAACATTTTCTTTATACAGATACATTTCACCTCGGATAGCAGGCAATGAGTTCCACATAAAACCGATACTGTAAATCGAATCGCCGATGAGCATTCTCCATTTAGAGCGGTCATTTCCTGCACGACGAGAGATTTGCGAGCTGGAATCCTCAAATGTTTGCTCTTTAACTTTGTTATGCTTGTAGTCAAAGGTTGTGATTATGGTTGCTCCGTTTTCGTTTGTGATGCAGTGATATTGAAATGACGTATCATTAACATATCCAAGATAATTACCGCCTTCCACATCAGTTGGTCGAAGATCTAAATTATAATAAGGATATCCTGAACGGTCGTTTTCGTACTCGTATGTACGTTCAAAACCGCTGGAATCTGAAACTCTCGAAATTTTGTATACATCATACCAACCATTGAACAACATCTGATAGTAACTACGCACTCTATGAGAACGGCGTGCTTTTTCGTATTCGTACTGGATTCGACCGCCTGTAGGCAAATCAACCTGCTCTAAAGCAAAAATGCTGCCGTTTACAGAATGTATTGGATCGCTGGGACTTGTATTATCGCAAATGTACAAAATTTTCTCGCTATAGGTATACTTTGTTTTGTTTCCTTCGCCATCAACAATTTCTGAAACAACGTCAGCACTGCCAGCGTAACTTTGCATTCTTTTTAAGTTCAATGTCGCGTAAGTTACGCCGTTCATAGAAATATTAATCTGCTCTACTTCTTTACCTTTGGAAGTTAAGTCCATCACGTAGTCAATGTCGATAACCCGCCCAGCGCTGTCGACGATTTGTGTTAAGGCGTTAATTGTTGCCTGATAGCTGGAGGGGGAGAAAATATAGTCAAAAAAACTGCCACGATGGTACTCTAATTCAGTATAATAAAAATTAATTTCATTATTAAACCTATCTTTAATTTGTTTGACGTTTCCGTAAGTGGCATCAAAAATCTGGACGGTGCCATCCGTATACGTCAGTTCATATTCTCCAGTTGCAGCTTTTTTGATAAGCTTCATATCAGAAAGTTGATAATAGTCCAGAATTAATTCTGTATCTTCGATGATTCGATTATCATTCTGTATGCTATAGCTACTTCCATCCGGGAAACATAAACTGCTTGCTTTACGCCAACCATAGCCGTTATTAACTTCACTCTTTATAATCGTGGGGAAACTAAAACTCCAACCAGCAGCAAAAGTATTAAAATTAATCTTTCTCTTTTTTTCAGAGCCTACGTCTGCAAGATCATTTCCGGTTTGAACTGCTTCCTCAGAATTATAATGAACAGAAAGATTTAAGTCTAATCCATTTCTGCCAGGAAGAGATAATAATGTTTTTTCGTAAGTTAATGCACCCGTTGCCTGAGAAACATAATCATTATTGTTATTGAGCACATTAAACACAGAACTAACGGGATCAACTTTAAAGTCATCTTTAATATTAAAACTTGAAGAGGCGCGGGTAGATAAAGTTGAGGCATCCGGCTCGGTCGTCTCTGCCGGTAATATGTCTTCAAAATAATTTGAAGCGCTATTATTAATCTCGTCTATCATTCTTTGCTCTTCAGGAGTTAATTCTGTTTTTTCTGGAACAAATTCTTGAATTTGAGTTGGAACACTTTCTAATACCGGAAGATCGGATGCTAAAATATTTTTTTCAGCTGATGTTATAGGCATAAACGATAATAGCAAGAACGCGACTAATATATGTGATATACATTTCTTTAACATAAAAATCCCTCCTAATTCATTGTAACAGCAGTTCCGCTCGAAATGTTTATAGAGTTTTTGGGAACATAATATGTTTTATTGCTGTCTTTCTGATTTAAGTAATAAATTTTATCCTCTTTGAGCTCAAGCCATGCTGCTGCATCTCGACACACACATACATTAGAAGCATCAGAAAAGGAATACCGGTAAATTGCACCGTCATCAGACCAGTTTACATAGTATAAATTGTTTCCGTCTGTTACCAGATAATATGCCAATACATTGTCTAATAATTTTGTTTCGTTAGTTCCGGAAAGTTGATAAATTGCGTTGCCAGTACAATAATATAGGTTCTGATTTGTAGCGATGAGCCAAGTGATATTTGTATGTGAACACGATTCGACAACAGAGCCATTTTTGTATAGTTTTCCTTGGTTGGCAATACTGATATAATATTCATCTGCTCCCACGGTCACAGAATGTTTTTTGTCTGTTTTTCTCGATTTGGTATCGCTAAAAGAGAAATTATACCTATTGTTTCCAGCGGATTCGGTAGAAACGATTAGATAATATTGGCCTGGATATTCTAGCCATACTTTAGAACCCGTGGCAAGATTTTCTGCAATCAATTCGCTCGTTCCATATTTGTTTTGATATAAGTTTGCAGTTACAGAACTGTTTTTACTGAACTGGTATGACATGGGATATTTCGGGGAAATACTAAACTGTTTTTGAAGAATGTTATTTGAAAAAGTTCCGGACATAGAGGTATTGAATAAAACCGTATCTCCAGATGAGGTGGGAAGGGGATTTGATGGTTCACTTTTTTCATATAAAAACGTATGCTGAAAAGAGTTTATAACAAAGTCATTTTCCAAGACGACCGTGTAAACCCCTGATGTAGCATTTTGGTCTAATGAAAAATTAAAGGAAAAATTACCAGCATCTCCGCTATAAAGAGATTTTGTATGAATTTTTGCGTTATTAGGATCATAGACAGACGCATGAATCAGTTGGTCTTGCCCTGAACTAATTTGCCCGTTGATAGTAACAATATTTTCGTTTACTGATGCGGCAGCGGTGATTGTCGTCTCTTCCTCTTCTGCAGAAGAGAAAAATTCTTCATAGAGGTCTGCCGTGATGGTGTATGCAGAGTTTCCTACAATGTTCGGAAGTGTTGCAGAAAGTGTTCTGCTATCAGTAAACTCAATTTGCTTGTCAATTAAGTTACTATTAACAGATTGAGCGTGCATACTGATGCTTGTCCCGTCGGAAAGCTCAATCGTACCGCTTGCAGATACTAATAAAACAGACGAATCAATTTCCAAATTTAGTTCTGCTTGTTTGCTAGAATCGTCATTACAAATAACAGAAACATTAAATGCTTTTGCCTGAAGAAGACTAGGAAGTTGATATGATATTTCGTGTGCGCCATCTTCGGCGTGTATGGTGTCTTCTGCGATGATAATATTGTCTGTTATGTTTTCAATTCTTAAGATAATTGACTTATCAGCAATGCAACTGATGCTTCCTGACAGTGTTGGGACATATTGATTAATATCGATAGAAATATTCATATCAGCAAATTGACGCTTTTCGCCATAATGGATAACACCTTGATAGGGATCAGCACCGGCATCGTTTCCAATTCTAAATTCATAATCCCCGATAGGTGTTCCCTCAGGAAACTTAAATGAAAACTGGAAATCTCCTTGGTCTGAACTTTCTACCTGATCAATATACAGGATGTTGTCTATTGAACCTACCAAAAGAGAAACTTGGTTCTTTTGAGTTGCGTTAGGGAGTTGTCCATTGATAAATATCTGTTTATCAATAATCTCCGTTGAACATGTAATGGTATTGTTTTCTGCATATACATGTCCGGAAATAAGTAAAATATTAATTGCCAGAAAAAAGATTATTTTTCTCATAATAAGTCCTCCTTATTTAGTATAATTTATGCTACAAGAGTCATTTATGGCTAAGGAACACTTTCTTGTTCTTCCGTATCTACATACTTATTTTTACAAATAAACTTTTTTTTCGACAAAAATAAAATGACCGTGATGTAGAACATCACGGTCATTCTTAATTTATGAAATTGTTTTCGTTGCAACAAATTTCTCACAACAAACATATTAAACACTCTTTTTCGATAAGTTGCTACAATTATATATCATAATTGATGTAATGTCAAGAGAAAAGGTAAATGCAATAAATTTGAGGAGGATAAATATTTTTTCTTCACTCATTTTATAGAAGTTATATTTTAGATAAATCTTTAAAATAGCCAATGTATTGCTACCCTGCCTTAAACGAATCAATACACTGCCTGGCAAGGCAAAGCTTGTTAAGACAGCGCATTGATTCATTTTATCACTGACGTGATACTGAGTGTAAGTACGATATGATTTTACTGTCAATAATTTTTTGGCGATATACTCGCTCTCGCTCGTGCGATATATTTGCTTCGCAAATTCGATATAACCTTATTTCATTCGGTTGCGATATGATATAAATCTCGTTGCCGCATCGGCAACATATCGCGTGCGTTAGCACATATCGCACCTGATAAGGTATATCGCAAATCTCATATGAGATTTATATCGCTGAAAACGGGATAGAATTCACTGACAGTAAATTCTATCCCGTTTTCATGGTGGAGACGAGGAGAATCGAACTCCTGTCCGAAAATGCCTCCGATCCGAGCTCTCCGAGTGCAGCTTGTGATCAGGATTCCCCCGACGCCAGGCTCACAAGCAAGCCGGACGTTTCGGTAGCTTCATGATGCATGGCCGGCTCAAAGCTTTGCCGGCTCACGTTCACTGCTAAATGATGCCCAGTTCCCGGTCGCAGTCCCCCGGGGTGGACAGCCGCCTATAATTAGGCAGCAGCTAATTCAGTGTTAGCGTTTAAATTTAAAAATTGCGGCTTTTATAGCGGCACCGCACCGCTACTCGCTCTCAAACCCTTAGCATCCCCGTCGAAACCGTTGCGTCCCCACGGATGCTCTTTTTATTATACCGATATCTTCTCCCCTTGTCAAGGGATAAAAGTCAGCAATTAATGGAATCCTCTATAGAAAAAGTATTGGTAAAAAGCCCGAATAATATGCACTTCAGGAAGATTTTTCAGATTTTACAACTTAATGATTGCATTTAGCCGGAAAATGCAATATAATGTAAAAGTAAGAATCTATTTACAAGGAAGAGGAATTATGGCACGAATTATAAGAGCAATTGAAGAATGGGGTAATTTCCGCATCAGTTTTATCGATAGCCGTGACATTGTCAACACAGCGCAGAGCATTCATCACACCTCGCCGGTTGTCACTGCCGCTTTGGGCAGAACCCTGACTGTAACGGCGCTCATGGCGGCTTCCTTAAAAGCGCCTACCGATAATCTGACGGTTTATATTAAAGGTGATGGACCTCTTAAAGGGATGGTCACCGCTGCAGACGGCGCCGGTATGGTCAAGGGGTATGCCTATGAACCATTGGTCGATATCCCTCTGAAAAAGGGCAAACTGGATGTTGGTGGAGCCATCGGCAGAGGCTCTCTGGCTATTTCAAAGGACCTGGGATTAAAAGAACCCTACCTGGGACAAGTTCCTCTGGTGACCGGTGAAATCGGCGAAGATTTCACCTATTATTTCGCAAAATCTGAACAGATTCCTACCGCTATTGCTTTAGGCGTTTTAGTGGATACGGACTTAACCGTCCGTCAGGCAGGGGGCTTCATGGTCCAGATGCTTCCCGGCGCTGAAGATGAAGCGGCAGTTATTTTAGAAAATAATTTAAAAACGCTGACCCCGGTAACAACCATGCTGGAAAACGGCATGACCGGCGAAGAGATTTTAGAGGCCGTAACAAAAGGTCTGACTCTTCAGTATTTAGATCCCACAGATTACGAATACCGTTGCGACTGCAGCGAAGAAAAGATTCACCGCGCTCTGATCAGTATGGGAGCTGATGAACTGTTAGATATGATTGAAAAAGACGGTGGTGCTGAAATCACCTGTCAATTCTGTCCCAAGGTTTACCGTCTCTCCGGAGATGACCTGCGGGCGTTGTATAATTCTGCAAAACAATAATCAAAAAATGCGCTTTTGTCGCAGGAGGATACTTTAATGAAAATTATTATTGTGGGCGATGGGAAAGTCGGCGTAGCCTTAACAGAGCATCTTTCTTTAGAAGGGCATGACATTACGGTTATTGACCGTGACCCGGAAGTCATCGACAACGTTGTCAACGCTTATGACATTATGGGCATCAGCGGAAATGGTGCCAATTACGATACATTAATTGAAGCCGGAGCTGCCCGGGCCGACTTGTTAATCGCTGCTACCAGTTCTGATGAACTGAATATTTTAAGTTGCCTGATGGCGAAAAAAATCGGCTCTAAAAACACGATTGCCCGTGTGCGCAATCCGGAGTACGCTCAGCAGCTCACCTTTATCCGTGAAGAGTTGGGGCTTTCCATGGTGGTCAATCCGGAATTTGAGGCAGCCCGGGATATTTCGCGCGTGCTTCGCTTCCCCTCTGCCATCGCTCTGGACTGCTTTTCAAAAGGCCGCGTGGAACTGGCAGAAATCAAACTTCCTGAAAACGGGTATCTGGCAGGGCATAAACTGGCTGACCTGTATAAAATTTGTAAAGACAAAGTCTTGGTCTGCGCCGTTCAGCGTGGCGAAGATGTGTATATCCCTGACGGCCAGTTTGTTTTAAAAGCCGGAGATAAAATCCATGTAACCGGTTCCCATGCCGCGTTGGCTTCTTTCTTTAAATCCATTGACATGTTCAAGCAAAAATCTAAACATGTCATCATTGTTGGCGGCGGAAAAATCGCCTATTACCTAGCACGGCACATGGCAGCATCCGGCGTTGACGTTAAAATTATTGAAAAAAACAAGGAACGCTGTCTTCATCTTTCTGAAAATCTGCCCCGTGCCACCGTCATCTGCGGTGACGGAACGGATCAGGATACACTGTTAGAAGAAGGGCTTGCCGATTCCGATGCCTGCGTTGCCCTGACCGGCATTGACGAAGAAAACATTATTGTTTCCTTATATGCCCAGTCGTTAGGTGTGGAAAAGGTGATTGCCAAAGTTGACCGGATGTCCTTTGTGGATATGGTGGAAAACTTAGGTCTTGACAGTTTTATCTCGCCGAAAGCGATTACTGCTAACCGAATCGTCCGCTACGTCCGTGCTATGCAGGATTCCGGCGATTCCAGTATTAAAACTCTGTATAAAATCGTCAACAACCAGGTTGAGGCGCTGGAGTTCAGCGTTAAAGACGAATCATCTTATACCAACGTTCCGTTTAAAAAGCTTACGACCAAGGATGGTATGCTGTTTGCTGCCATCATTCGTCACAGTCGCGTGATTATCCCCGGTGGTGATGACCATCTGGAGGTTGGCGACAGCGTTATTATTGTAACATCAACAAATAGCTATGTAAAAAATCTGGAAGATGTTTTTGCGTAACTGATTTTTCCGGAGGAAACGGGAATTATGAATTATAAAATGGTTGCCTATCTGCTAGGCAGAATACTACTGATTATGGCTTTACTGATGTGCCTGCCCTTTCTGATTGCAATTGTTAAGAACGAAAGCACTTGGTTCGGCTTTTTAGTTGCCATCATCGGACAATTTGTTGTGGGTGCTGCCTGCAGTATCCGAAAACCGAAAAATGCAGAGTTTTATGCCAAAGAGGGTTTTGTTATTGTCGCCCTCGTTTGGGTACTGACTTCTCTTTTTGGTGCGCTACCTTTTTACCTGAGTGGCGAAATTCCCTCTTATATGGATGCTTTTTTTGAGACGGTTTCCGGGTTTACCACAACCGGTGCCACTATTTTAAATGATATCGAAGCTTTGTCCTATAGCGCTTTGTTCTGGCGAAGTTTTACCCATTGGATTGGAGGCATGGGCGTTTTGGTTTTCGTTCTCGCGGTGTTGCCGAAATCTCACGCATCGCAGTCGATTCATCTGATGCGCGCCGAAGTCCCCGGTCCCCAGGTGGGAAAACTGGTTTCCAGAATGCGCGGTACGGCGCGAATTTTATACAGCATTTATCTGGGCATGACAGTTTTGGAGATGGTTTGTTTATATTTTGCCGGAATGCCTTTATTCGACAGCGTTGTAACCGCTTTTTCAACTGCAGGAACCGGCGGATTTGCTATTAAAAACGCCAGTATTGCTGCTTATAACAGTGCCTTAATTGATGGCATTATCACCTTTTTTATGATTATTTTCGGTATTAATTTCACTCTATTTTACTTAATCCTGACCGGCCACGCCATTCAGGCGCTAAAGAGTGAAGAAATGCGTTGGTATCTGTTGATTATTGCCGGTGCGACCATGCTCATCACCTTGAACATTTTGCCGCAATATGAGGGATTTGGGAATGCTTTCCGCTATGCGATTTTCCAGGTTGGTGCCATCATCACGACCACAGGGTTTGTTACAGCCGACTTTTCAAAATGGCCGGTATTTTCTCAGTTGATTCTGATGATTCTTCTGTTTATGGGAGCTTGTGCCGGGTCAACAGGTGGTGGATTTAAAGTATCCCGTGTTATTATTTTGCTGAAATCATCCCTACGCGAACTCCGCCAGCAGGTGCGTCCCCGCTCCGTTTATGTGCTCTCTTTAGAAGGGCGTCCTTTAGAAGACCGAACCGTTGCCGGCGTTCTGGCGTATCTTGCGATTTACGTATTTGTTTTTGTTGGCTCACACTTGTTGATTTCGCTGGACAACGTATCCTTCCTGACCGGTTTTACGGCGGTTGCAACTTGTATAAACAACGTCGGGCCCGGTCTGGATGCCGTTAGTCCTGTCAATAATTTTTCCGGTTTTTCTGTTTTTTCCAAATTGGTTCTGTCTGTTAATATGCTGGCAGGCCGATTGGAATTATTGCCGATTATAACACTGCTGTCGCCGGGTACCTGGCGTCATCGGTAAAGATAAGGAGGAGCATTATGCCACATATTACCGTTAAAATGTATCAGGGAAGAACCGAGGAGCAGAAAGAAGCTGTAACCAAGGCACTTTCCGAAGCTCTGAAAAACACTTTGGGTTGTTCTGACGAGCATGTCAGTGTATCGATTTATGACTACGATCCGAAGGAATGGGGCGAAAAAGTTTTCTACCCGGAAATTTTGGGAGACGAGGATCATCTCTACAAACGTCCGGAATATAAACCGGAATAAGAAAGACCCGATGTTGCTCAGCAACATCGGGTCTTTCTTTATGCATGTAATACGTTTTGTTCTAACCTACCAGCGAATTATAAGGTGCAGACAAAACCGAATGTATCCTCAATTCTACCGTTCTGAATACCAGTAATGGTATCATAGAGTCTCTGAGACAGCGGACCGATTTCGCCATTACCGATTTCCATCACTTCATCAACCCAGCGAAGTTTACCAACAGGAGAAATAACTGCTGCGGTACCGGTACCGAATACTTCTTCTAAGGTGCCGTTGTCATAAGCTTCTTTCAGCTCGTCAACAGAAACCTTTCTCTCTTCAACTTCGTAGCCCCAGGACTTACAAACCTGAATAACAGAGTCACGAGTGATACCGGGCAGGATGCTGCCGTTTAACATCGGGGTTACAACTTTTCCGTTAATCTTGAAGAAGATGTTCATTGCGCCAACTTCTTCAATATATTTCCGTTCTACACCATCAAGCCACAGAACCTGAGAATATCCTGCATCGTGCGCTTTAACCTGCGCTGCCAGAGATACAGCATAGTTACCGCCGGCTTTAGCAAAGCCCATACCGCCGCGAACCGCACGGACATATTCATCTTCAATCCAGATACCAACCGGAGCCAGACCGCTTGCATAGTAAGCGCCACTGGGAGACAGGATGATCATAAACAGATATGTATTAGACGGAGCAACGCCTAAGAAAGAGTCAGTTGCGATAATGAAGGGACGGATGTACATAGAAGTACCGGGTGCAGAAGGAATCCAGTCCTCATCCATTTTAACGATGGCCTTAACAGCTTCAACAAACATTTCTTCCGGCAGTTCGGGAATGCAAAGACGTTCGTTGGTTTTATTGGTTCTTCTTGCATTCATTTCAGGGCGGAACAGTCTGGTTGTGCCATCAACACCTCTGTATGCCTTTAAGCCTTCAAACATTTCCTGACCGTAATGGAACACCATAGAAGCGGGAGACAGGGTCAGATCGCCGTAAGGAACGATTCTGGCATCATGCCAACCCTTTTCGCCGGAGTAGTTCATCAGGAACATGTGATCCGTAAAAATTTTGCCGAAGCCCAGTTTAGATTCGTCCTGGGGTTTCTGCTTCGGAGCCGTTGTTTTAGTAATTGAAATATTCATAACACGTTTTCCTCCTCATATTTCTCAACATTTTCTTATTTATTATAAACCTTTTTTCTTTTCTTGTCAATCAACCGACGACTTTTTCCTTCGTCCGGAGAATAAAATCCGGAAAACCGTTGGAACTAAGGCAATGGCTACCGTCATCAGCACAATGAAAACGAAAGCCTCTCCGCCAAATTGCAACGCCAAACGGTATTCTCCCTGAACCGCATAGGCCATCATCTTATACAGCGCACTTCCCGGCACCAGAGGGAAAATACCCAAAACCAGAAAAATACTGGCAGGCATTTTGCAAATCCGGGCAAGAAGTTCTGACAACAAGGTCAGCACTAAGGCGCTGAGCAAAAATCCAAGCCGGGGGTCACTGCAAAGCAAATAGACTAAGTAACCCACTGCTCCACTGACACCACCCAACAAGGAAACCCAGGGTTTTGCCCTAAGAGACAGGCCAACAAAGAAAATAACCACTAAGCACACAAGGTACTGATACACATACTCCATTTGTCATCCCCCCAGTAAGAAAATCAGCGACGCACCAATGCCGAGCCCCAATGCAATCATCAGCGCTTCCGCTACACGGGACACACCGGATATCAAATCGCCGTTGATGGCATCGCGTATAGCGTTCACCATAGAAACACCGGGGAACAAGGGAAGCATCGAGCCGACAATCACCGCCTGCTGTTCAATACCCGGAAGTACTTTCCCTAAAAGGAACATCATCACACTGGGGACAAGCCCTGCCATAATGCTGTTAAAAAAGCTATACATACTGACAGTTCTGAAAAACAAGCCAAAAAGCTGCGCTAAAAAGCAACTCAAGAATCCGAAAATCATTTCAACCAAGCCGCCACCCAGCAAAAGGGAAAAGGCACCGCCTGTTGCCGCTGTTGCTAAAAGATTATAAATCAGTTTTCCCTGAGGCTCTTTATCGACAGCTTCTAAGGCAGAAAATGCTTCCTCTTCTGTCATCTTTCCTTCCGAAACCAGACGGACGATATTATTAATCTGCTCAATTTTTCCCAAATGGATCGAGCGTCTGCGAATCCGCCTGTAACTGGAAACGGTCTCACCGTTTTCGCCGATAATTTCAACCAACATCATGGTGGGCACAGCAAAAATATGGATATCTCCCTTTCCCAGCGCGCGGAACATATAAAGAGCTGCATCTTCCGCACGATAGGTCTCTGCACCCGACTCAAGGAGCATCTGCCCTGCCATGAGCAGAAGACTGATGCAAGAACGGTTGTCCACGGAGATCACTCCTTTATCAGAATAAGCCACAAATCAAGCCGTTTTCATCTACTGTAATATCCACCGCAGCAGGACGCGCCGGCAGACCGGGCATGGTCATAACATTACCGCAATAGACCGTAATAAATCCTGCACCGGCATAGAGTTTAACCTCGCGGACATGAAGCCGGAAGTTTTCCGGACGACCTAAGAGTTTTGCATCATCGGAAAAACTATACTGAGTTTTTGCCATGCAAACCGGCAAGTTTCCGTAACCCGTTTCTTCTAACCGCTTCAGTTCTTTTTCTGCCTCTCGGGAATAGGTCACGTCCCGTCCACCGTAAATTTTCGTTACAATGGTATTAATTTTCTCTTTAATCGGCAAACTGTAATCATAGAGCGGATGAAAATCAGAAGGCTCATTATCAATCATCCACATAAGCTTTTCTGCCAGATCAACAGCGCCTTCGCCACCCTTTTCAAAGACTTCAGACAGAGAGAATGCCACACCGTTTTTCTCGCAACATGCCTGCACGAGAGACAGTTCTGCTTCTGTATCCGTTCCGAAGCGGTTCATGGCAACCACAACGTTAACGCCGAATTGTTTTAAGTTTTCAATATGCTTTTCTAAGTTACATAAACCGGAAGATAAGGCTTCCAGATTTTCAGTCGATAAGTTTTCCCGTAAAACGCCACCGTTGTACTTAAGCGCCCGGACTGTTGCAACCAAAACAACAGCATCAGGTTTGATCCCTGCCGCCGGACACTTGATGTCAAAGAATTTTTCCGCACCCAGATCCGCACCGAAGCCCGCCTCCGTAACGACGTAGTCCGCCAGTTTCAGAGCCGCCTTGGTGGCAATCATACTATTGCAACCATGGGCAATGTTGGCAAAAGGGCCACCGTGCATCAGGCAGGGTGTTTCCTCTAAAGTCTGGACCAGGTTGGGTTTGATGGCGTCTTTTAATAGCGCCGTCATAGCGCCGTGGGCACCGATATCTCCGGCCGTTACTTCTTCTCCGGTAAAGGTATAAGCCACAACAATCTTGGAAAGTCGCTCTTTCAGTTCCTGAATATCAGCAGAAAGGCAGAGAATCGCCATAACCTCTGATGCTACCGTAATGGTAAAGCCGTCTTCACGGGGCAGGCCGTTTGTCGTTCCGCCCAAACCAACCACGATTTCCCGCAGAGCACGGTCATTCATATCCATGACGCGACGGAACACAATCCGGGTCGGATCAATTTTAAGATTGTTCCCACGCATAATATGGTTATCAATCATAGCGCAGAGCAGGTTATTCGCCGATGTAATCGCATGAAGGTCGCCGGTAAAATGCAGGTTAATGTCCTCCATGGGAATAACCTGAGCATAACCGCCGCCGGCTGCACCGCCTTTAATCCCCATAACAGGTCCCAAAGAGGGCTCACGAAGAGCAATAACCGCCTTTTTCCCTAAACGCCCCATCGCCTGACCCAGACCAACCGTTGTGGTGGTTTTTCCTTCACCGGCAGGCGTTGGATTAATCGCTGTTACCAGAATCAGTTTGCCGGAATCATTTTGCTCAATTCTCTTTAACAGTTCATCAGACAGCTTTGCCTTATCGTTTCCGTAAAATAACAGTTCTTCTTCACAGATGCCAAGCTGTTCTGCAATTTTCTTAATATGTAACGGTTTCTTTTCCTGAGCGATCTGAATATCACTTTTCATTTGCTTTCCGTTTACTCCTTTCCACGGCTGTTGGTTTTCTTCATAAATTTCTCTTTATGAATGATGAAGCGCTCGTGCATACCGTCTGCCACCTGACCCACTTCATCAAAAACCTTAACACTAAAGACCAGACGGCGGCCGTCGACCTCCAGTAATTCAGACTCTGCATAGGCTTTCATACCCATAGGGGTTGCTGCTGTATGATTCATGTTGACCATGGTGCCAACGGTTGCACAGCCCTCTTCTAAGTAAGGACGAACACTTTTATCAGCCGTCTGTTCCATCAGGGCAATAACAAACGGCGTTCCAAATACGTTCATCTCGCCGCTTGCTGCACGCATTGCACTGACAGATTCGTCAACAGTCAACTCAATTTTTCCTTTAATTCCCGGTTGTAAACTCATTATGTATCACTCTTTCTCCCGGCGTGGAAAAAGGCCACGCCTGTTTATTTTTCTTGTTTGTTTTGCTCAATCATCATATAGAGGCATTCAAGAGCCTCTGAAATGCCGCCGACTTCGTCAATTAAACCCAGCCGGACAGCTTCCTCGCCTAAAATAATGCAGCCCACATCATTGGCAATTTCTCCGGTTTTCATCATCATTTCCGTGAACGTTTCTTTAGAAACATGCGAATTTTTAACCACAAAATCCACAATCCGTTCCTGCATTTTATTGAAATACTCATAGGTCTGAGGAACGCCAATGATGGTTCCGTTCATACGGATGGGATGAATGGTCATGGCAGCCGAGGGAACAATAAATGAACGCTTCGCCGAAACTGCCAGAGGAACACCTATGCTATGTCCGCCGCCTAACACCAGGGAAACCGTAGGCTTCTGCATGCTGGCAATCATCTCCGAAATAGCAAGTCCTGCCTCCACATCGCCCCCCACCGTGTTCAAGACAACCAAAAGGCCGTCAACCGCTTCGTTTTGCTCCACAGAAACCAGAAGCGGAATAATGTGTTCATATTTGGTGGTTTTATTCTGGCTTGGCAGAAGCATGTGCCCTTCTACCTGCCCGGCAACAGTCAGGCAATGAATATTCCCTCTGGGATTTTCCATGTCTGCCATACCGAAATCTTTAATATTCTGCGCGTTGGCATCGGTCCTGTCCTCGTTTTGATTTTCTTCCTCGGACTGGCCGTTTCGATTTCTTTCTTCTTCCATGAGTCTTCTCCCTTCGTTTTTTAACAGTTTGGGATAAAAGACCCATTTTTATACAAAAATCTGCAAAATGCCAGGCCTTTATATTTTAACATTTTTTTGCGATGAGTGCAATATTTTTTTCAAATATGCATGATTTTGTTGAAAATCAGGCATGATAACTGCGAAATAAAAAAAAGAGGTGAAATCATGGGCGAAACCATTCTGACCATGACAAACAT
>JBGUTC010000053.1:0-4184 GCA_045132895.1 Clostridia bacterium | reverse complement strand
CAGTTGGATAAGAAGCTGGGCCGCCTATTTGATACCGTGGCGCAGGCCATGAGTGGGATTGTGTATGAAGCGGAGAAAAAGGAAATTGCTGTGTCCGTGGACTGCCCGGAGGATTTGACCGTTTCCCATGACAGCAAGTGGACATCCGAAGCCCTCTTTAACCTGTTGGACAATGCGGTGAAGTACACCCCGGCGGGCGGGAAAATCACGGTGTCGGTGGTGCTGTGGGAAATGTATGTGGAGATCAAAGTGACTGACACCGGCAAGGGCATTTCCGAAAGCAATCAGGCCGCCATCTTCCGGCGCTTCTATCGTGAGGAAGAAGTACACGAACAGCAGGGCGTGGGCATTGGCCTATATCTGGCTCGTGAGATCGTAACACGGCAGGGCGGCTATATCAAAGTGGTTTCGGAGCCGGACAAGGGGTCGGAATTTTCCATTATGCTGCCTACAAAATAGAACGCGGCGGACGGCCATTTCCGGCTGCCCGCCGTAAATTTTTTTGAAATGTCCGAGCGTTGTAACATTTCACCCCGATTTTCAATGAAATTTTTTGGCCGCTGTAACATTTCGCGGACATTTGGGTTTTATAATACCTTTATCAACAGGCAAGAAGCCTTGAAAGGAGTTTTGAATATGAGCGTTTTACAGACTATTGACCTGAAAAAGTATTATGGCACAAAGCCGAACATTACCCGCGCCCTTGACGGCGTGAACTTCTCCGTGGAGGACGGCGAGTTTGTGGCTGTTGTGGGAACATCTGGTAGCGGCAAATCCACCTTACTTCACATGATGGGAGGGCTGGACACACCTACTTCCGGCAATGTGATTGTCCGGGACAAAGAACTGTCGAAAATGAACGATGAACAGCTTACCATCTTCCGCCGCCGTAACATCGGCTTTATCTTCCAGAACTATAACCTTGTTCCGATCCTGAATGTGTATGAGAACATCGTCCTGCCGGTGGAGCTGGACGGGGACACGGTAGATAAAAAGTTTTTGAATGAGATTGTTCATCTGCTGGGGCTGGAAGATAAACTGAAAAATATGCCAAATAATCTATCCGGCGGCCAGCAGCAGCGTGTGGCGATTGCCCGCGCCCTGATTACCAAACCGGCTATCGTGCTGGCCGACGAGCCGACCGGCAACCTTGACAGCAAGACCAGCGCCGAAGTGCTGGGGCTTATCAAGCGCACCAGTGCGGAGTTCCGGCAAACTGTTGTGATGATTACCCACAACAATGACATTGCCCACCTTGCAGATCGAGTTGTCCGCATTGAGGACGGAAAAATTGTAGAGTAAGGGGGTAGCAAGCTATGACATGGCCTTTTGAAAATGATACAAGCGCCATTGTAAAGAAATTGGCAGATAGGAGTATGAAAGCGGATAAGAGAAGCAAGGCTTTTTTACTTTTGACCATCGCTCTCTCTGTCTGCATGGTTTTTTCGATTATCCTAATATCAACAGGTACACAAGAGGAATTTAAGAACACACAGAGGAATAAAGCGCAGATTGGGATTTTGGGAGTTACGGATGAACAGACAGCCCTGCTGCGTCAAAACAAAGATATTTCATGGATCGGAGAATACTCCGCTATTGGCTTTTTTTATGTGGATGATAAAACAATCACGGTTGCTTACGGAGATGAAGATTACTTTTTGCATCAGGAAGAAAAGATTTTACAGGGAAGTGTGCCGCAGAAAGAAAACGAGATTATGCTTCCGCAGAATTATATTGACTTTTTAGGAAAAGCGTATAAAGCTGGCGATGTTATTTCTCTTGACGTGACCGGCACAGGGCAGAAAGCGGAATATACGCTTTCTGGTATTCTGGACGACACAAAAGAAAGCAACGGATATTTTATTTATGTCAGTAAGGAACTTGCCCGAGATTTGGCAAAAGATTCTTTTCAGGTTACAGCATATACAAGGCTGAATACAGACGCCATAAGCTCCACGGCTATTCTTGATTTTGCCGGCAAAGCAATACAAAATACAGGCATTGTCGAGGAACAGGTAATGCTTACAGAATATTCTGCTGTTATGTCGGGTGTGATAACATCGGGTATTCCGATTCCAGTACCACTACTGGCGGCGTTGACGGCTATTTTGGCGGCAACGATTGTCTATGGTGTTTTTTACACAAAGATTGTAAAAAATGTTCAGATGTTTGGGCAACTGCGGACACTTGGCATGACAAAAAGGCAGATTAAGCGGATGGCAGGAAAAGAGGGACGGTTATATGCCTTGACCGGTATTCCATTAGGACTTGTCACGGGCGTACTGATTGGATTTATTGGCTGTCCTGACGGATTCCGGCTGAAAACAACAGTTATTTATGCTGTACTGATTGCCGCAGTAGCCTTTATGACAGTGAATATTGCCATTTTTAAGCCTGTCCGGGTAGCAATGAATACTTCCCCGGTAGAGGGCGCGAAATACCTCGCGTATGCTGGAAAGGCAAAAAGCAGCTCGAAATTGCATCGGAAGCTTACGCCGTTTAATCTGGCAAAATTAAATATACAAAGAAACAAACAAAAAGCAGTTCTGACGCTTTTAATGCTTGGAGTAAGCGGGGCTCTTTTACTGGTTACTTCTACGGTTGCTGGTTCTATTGATCCGGCAAAACAGGCAAGTTTCAAATATTATCCTGCCGGTAACATTCTTATACAAATAAGAAATACAGTTGGCAGCTCTTTCGATAACGAAGCGGAGCCATACGGAAGCGCAAAATTGCAACTGGAAGAAAATCCACTTGAAGATCAGGCATTGATGCAGGAATTAGAAAAGGTAGATGGGATAGAAAAAATTACCGCATTCGACAGCGTTTATATGACGGTTACTTTTTCGGGCGGAAGTGGTTCTTTCACAAGCATTTCAGACTTCTTTCCAACCTTAAACCGGGAACAGACGGAAGAAAAGCAGGCAGTGCTATCCTCTGGAACGGCAGATTACGATGATATGGTTGAGAAAAATGGAATATTGGTTGAAGAAGATATAGCACAAGTTGGCGATACTTTGACGATTGCGGGCAGAGCTTTCGATGGCAGAACCTTTGATGTGGAAGCCGTTGTGGTAGGCACATACAATAGGTCTGATTTAATGGAGAATAGCCCGGTTGTTCCCGGAAGTCCTTACTTCATTATGACTTATGATACAGCAAAAAAACTGACAGGGATAACAGAGCAGACGGGTATTCTGGCAGTCAAAAATTCAGACGGACGTTTTGACGACGTTTTGACCGCAGTTCAGGAGATTGCGGATAAAAACGGAAAAATAGAAGTAAATACGATTGAACAAACGATTAAAAATATTCAGCGTCGATACAGTGCATCTATAAATGCTCTATATATGACTTCTGCTATTCTGTTCGTCTTTGGAAGTATCAGTCTTATGAATATGCTTATGGTTGATTTTCAGAATAGAAAGCGTGAATTCGGTTTGCTTGAAGCTGTTGGAACAACACGGCAACAGTTGAAAGCAATGCTGGATAGGGAGATAGGAATTTATCTCGGAGGTTCGTTGGTAATAGCTCTTGTATTTGGAAGCATTTTAAGTGTAATTGTTTGTAGACGATTGGATGCGGTGAACCATTGCATTACGTTGGTATTGCCGTGGCTGTTTCTACTGGCGTTAGTCGTTGTTTTAGCAATTATATATTTGATTTTCACTGTATACGCAAAATCCGAGTTGAAGAAAACAAGCATCTTGTCTGCCATTAGGGAGGAATGATCTTTTGTATAGACATCACTTAAAAGGTAGTTAATTTCAAAATAATATCACTCTGCTGATACAGCCAGTCCGTAAATTCTTTCGGGCTGGCTGTTCCTGTTTTTACAGCCTTTTTTCTCTGTAAGGCTTCTTTCTTAAAGTCGGAAAAGGCAGCCTGTATTTTTTCCAGACGGTCAGCCGGAAAGCCTGCGGTATTTTTTACCCGGTTTATTTTGTTGCGCCAGTTCTGGCATTCATTTTTATAAAGCAGGTCATAGTTATTTTCTCTTGCCCTCTCGTCAAATTCCCGCTTGTTTTGAAGCGCCTGTGCTTTTCGGCATTTGTCGCTGCACAACTCATACCGCTGGCTCTTTGCCAGAAAATATTTCCCGCAGACCTTGCACTGCCGGAAGCAAAGCCCCCAGTCATTCAGCCGGTTCAGATAATAGGTAATCAACGGGTAGAGGGACGCAT
>JBGUTC010000052.1:0-7099 GCA_045132895.1 Clostridia bacterium | reverse complement strand
TAGCTGCCTTTATCGGGATATTGATTATCCGCACCAATCGGAAACTGAAACAGGAAAGACCGAATCAGAAGCATGCAGCCAGTTCAACAGAAGTAGGAGCATAAGAGTATGATTGATATCGTCATAATCCTTGTCCTTCTGTGTATTGTAGGGGCATCTGCCTTCTACGTCTACCGTGCAAAGAAAAAAGGCGGCTGCATCGGTTGTCCCTACGCAAAACACTGCAGTAAAACTTCCTGTGATTTAACGGATGGACATAACCAAGATTAAAAAACCGTGATACCGGAAATATTTCCGGTATCACGGTTTTTGTTTCTTCAGCCTTTGTTTTTTATAGATTTTGTGATATAATGGGATTATAGGGAAGTTAAGCGAAATGATTGTATTACCCGGACTTTAGGTGCAGATAAGAGAAAACGGAGCCACAGAGTATATAAAAACTAAGTCGGGACGCTTTGAACCTTTTTCCCAGAAGAAATCAATACTTCAGACGGTGAGTTAAGAAAAGGAAGTTTTTTACCACTCTTGACAAAAGTCGAAAATGTATCGAATGATAACGAAAGGAGTAGTGTAATGTTATCGTTTGTACATTAAGCACGATGGAGTATGATGCCCGAAAACCGGTGTCGGCTTAATGAAAAAGTGCAAGATTTACAGATCGATGGCAACGTGATGCTATTATCAACCATGGCGCAGACGATATCCGACGATAAAAAAGAGTAAAAATTGTTTAGAATTTAAAATTTGTGGTATTAAATAATAGCGGCTGTTATGTTGACAGGGATGGGCCGGAATATGCTGGTGTGAGGAAGTGAGGGAAAGCAATGAATTTTGTAATGTCAGATTTACACGGATGTTATGAACAATATAGGCAGATGCTGGAAAAAATACGATTTTCGGAAGAAAATACGCTATTTATCCTTGGCGATGTTCTCGACCGTGGCGATGAAGGTATTCGGATTTTGCTTGACATGATGAAACGCCCCAATGTGGTG
This sequence comes from Clostridia bacterium, assembly GCA_045132895.1. GTDB lineage: Bacteria > Bacillota > Clostridia > UBA1381 > UBA9506 > UMGS755. Next base: position 6,104 of record JBGUTC010000052.1, on the reverse strand, counting down.
CCCCTCCTTGGTAACCATGAATATATGGCCTATAGCGTCCTGAAGAAATTCAATGTTGAGGTAACGGCAGATAATTATGATACATATCTTGACAGCGAAGCTATGGAAATGTATGACAACTGGATTTTTAACGGTGGCCTTACAACGTGCCGGGAATTTCTGAAGTTAAATCATGCAGCAAGGGAGAGCGTTCTTGCGTATCTCGGGGAATTTGAACTATATGAAGAAATTGAGGCGAATGGAAATACCTTTGTGCTTGTGCATGGAGGTCTGGTGGGATTTGAAGAACATAAGGATTTAAGCGAATATGGTCTGCATGATATTGTCTGGGGCAGGTGCGACTATGCAAGACAGTATTATCCGGATAAGTATCTTGTCACCGGACATACACCAACATCTGCAATTGATTCGGCGTATAAGGGGAGAATCTATAGAGAGAACCGGCATGTTGCCATAGACTGCGGTGCCGTCTTCGGCAATAGGCTGGGTTGCTTTTGTCTGGATACCCAAGAGGAGTTTTATGTCGATTAATAGTTGTCGGTTTGAGGGTAAATATCTACCTATAGGCAGATATTTACTCTTTTTCATGCAATAAGAAAATTTTTGTTTGTTTATAAAATATTGTTTGTTGTTCTTATGATGGTAAGATGTTATAATGTAAAAGAAGAAGCGTTACCTTTTAGTCTTGTTATACAAGGATTCGGTAAAAAAGAGGAGTGCAATGATGGATTTTATTCATGTTCCGAAAAAGAACAGACCGATTCCGTTCTGGTCCTGGAATGATACCTTGCAAACGGAAGAAACAAAGCGCCAGATTGGCATTATGGATCATGCCGGCATGGGTGGCTTTTTTATGCATGCCAGGGCAGGGCTTATAACGGATTATATGGGTGAGGAATGGTTTGAAAATATTGAAGTTGGAATCCGGTCGGCTAAAGAGCGTGGCATGTATGCCTGGGCATATGATGAAAACGGTTGGCCTAGCGGTTTTGGTGGCGGTATTGTCAACGGAAAAGGGGAACAGAATCAGCAGAAGTATTTACGCTATGATAACAACCTCGCAGAAGATAGCCATACGATTTGTATTGTAGACGGGAAGCGTTTTTATTATGACGTTAACCCTTACTATGTAGACACCCTGGATGGGCGGGTTACAGAAGAATTTATTCAAAACATCTATGAACCCTATTACCAAAAGTTTGGCAATGAGTTAACAGGATTCTTCACAGATGAGCCCCAGATTTCCCGGAACGGGATTCCGTGGAGCCTGATTTTGCCGGAGGCTTATCGTACAGAATACGGTGATGATATATGCGCCCGTTTGCCGGAACTTTTTTTTGACACGGGAGACTACATACAGACCAGAATGCGTTTCTGGAGACTGATTACAAAACTTTTTTCTGAAAATTTCATGAAAAAGCTTTACGATTGGTGTACGGAAAGAGGCCTCCAGCTAACAGGGCATCTCGTTTTGGAGGAAACATTCTTAAGTCAGCTTACATCCAGCGGCGCGGTTATGCCCCATTATGAATATTTTACGATTCCGGGGATGGACAATCTGGGTCGGATTGTTAACACGAATCTGACGCCTTATCAGGTGGGCTCCGCGGCGCAACAGTTAGGCAAAAAGCAGGTTTTATCCGAAACATTTGCCATGTGTGGGCATAATGTCTCTTTTGAAGAATTAAAGAGAATATATGAGCATCAAATGGCCAGAGGTGTAACGCTTTTATGCCAACATCTTGAGGGCTACACCATGCGAGGAGCGAGAAAACGGGATTATCCGCCGGCAATGTTTTATCAACAACCTTGGTGGAACCGGTATCAGGCGTTTTGTGAAGGTCTATCCAGAATTGGCATGATTCTGGAAAACGGACGCTGTGAATGTGATACCCTTTTAATGCACCCCCAAACCTCTGCATGGATTATGTTTAATACAAGTAATGATGCGGAACTTGATGCATATTACAGCGCGTTCAAAGAGATCGTTTTACTTCTTGACAGAAAGCACGTTTCTTTCCATCTGGGCGATGAAATGCTGATGGAACGTCATGGTTACGTAGATGGTAATCGCTTGGTGATTGGCGAAATGTCCTATAAAACTGTGGTTGTTCCGCTGCATATAAGGTTTTTCAGCCATACGGAAAAGCTTTTGAAAGAATTTGAGCAAAACGGCGGCCTTATTATCTCTCCTGAACAGGTGGCGGAGCAGACGGATGTTATAGACAATCCAGAGGTTTATTATACCAAGCGTTCCTATGATGATTTTGACGTGTATTACTTTGTTAACTCAACAGAAAAAATGCAGAGAGTCAAATTTTTTAAAGGCACGGAACGCATAGATATTTCTACCGGAAAGACGATTCCCTTTGAAAGGGAGTATTGCTTTGCCCCGTGCGAAAGTATGTTGGTGATTGACAAGGGCGGCGCACCGGTGTTAGCAGAGAAAAAGGCACTGAAGCCGTTGAAATTGGCAGGGGATTGGAACATCAAACATGTGACACCGAATGTGTTGACATTGGATCGATGTGATTATTATTTTGATGGAGTTTGTCAGGAAACAAAAGGATATGTTTTGAACATTCAGGGTAGAGCCAATGCGCTGAAAAGGCCGGTTCAGGTTAAACAGGTCTTTACGGTTATGGCTGAAGACGTTTGTTCAGATTTATGCCTTGTGTGTGAAACGCCGGCACAATATAAGATTACGGTTAACGGACAGCCGGTTTTGCTGCCGGATGAGCCGGAAAGTTTTATTGATACATCTTTTAAAAAAATTCCAATAGCCCGGTTTATGGTTTTGGGCGAGAATACAATCTGTTTGGAATGCACATTCTCGCAGCGCAAGGAAACCTATGAAGCCTTAGACAGGGCGAAGAAATTTGAAGGGGAACTGAATAAACTCTACGTGGACATGGAGCTAGAGCCATGCTATTTAATTGGTCACTTTGGCGTCAGAATGGATGGAAAAATCGAAAATCTTGAGCGGGAAGCGTTGCGCTTTGATGGCGATTTTGTCCTGACGGAAATGCCAGAGAAAATTTCCCTTGAGCAGATAGAGAGACAGGGATTTCCGTTCTTTGCCGGTGTTATAACGCTGGAGAAAGAATTTTCCTTAGAGGATACCGATCATAAGATTTCATTTTCGAAAAAAGGCATTAATGCCATTGATATAACGGTGAACGGGGAACTTTGCAAAACGTTGTTGTGGACTCCGTTTGAGGCCGATATAAGCCCGCAATTGCACTGCGGCTGTAATGTTATAGAACTGACGCTGTATAACAATCTGCGCAATATGATGGGGCCTCACCACCTGGAAGAGGGCGAGTGTTACGCAACGTGGCCGGGAACCTTTTTTAAGGAAAGTGATTTGTGGTTTGCCTACGGTGATGCTTTGCCGTGGAATGATGCATATTGTTTTGCTGAGGTTTCAGTTTGTGACTGTATTGACGAAGAATAAAGAAACATACCGGAGGAAAATATGAAACTTTTTGTAGCCTATCCTTATCGCAAGGATCAAACTTTTTTAACTGAAAAAGCCAAAAGCTATTTGCGGGAACGCTTTGATGTAGTTTTTTCTGAACATGAGCGTAATCTGACCGGCGAAGAAATTGCTGCAGAAGCAGCGGATTGTGATGCAATCATAACCGGTTGGGCGCAGTCTGCTATTGATTATGAAATGATTAAGGACACGAAAATTAAAGTGATTGCCCATCTGGGTGGCTCTGTTGGGGGCTTGGTGGGAAAAGGGCTTTTTGAAAATGGTATTCATGTTCTGAGTGGCAATGAAATTTATGCTCAATCCGTTGCGGAAGGTACGATAGCCTACATGCTTTGCGGTCTTCGGCGAATCCCTACTTATCTTGACCATGTGAGAAATGGTGGATGGCACGGAGACGGATTCTATACGGAAGGCTTGCTGGATCAGAGCGTTGGCATTATTGGTCTTGGTGCCATTGCCCGCTACCTGATTCCCATGCTTCATATGTTTAATGTCAGTATCAAAATTTATTCCGGGCATACCATTGACCCGGCATATTTAAAGGAGCATAACGCAGAACAGGTTTCTTTGGAAGAAATTTTCAGAACCTGTAAAGTCGTGAGCCTTCACTCTGCGCACACGCCGGCGACAGAAGGAATGATAACCAAGCGGTATTTTGATATGCTTATGGATGGTGCTTTGTTCATCAACACGGCAAGAGGCCCCATCGTAAACGAAGAAGAAATGATTGAGGCTTTGAAGGAAAACCGATTCAATGCCGTCCTGGACGTATATTGCCGTGAGCCCCTGGATGATGACAGTTTATTGAGAACGTTACCTAATGTTTACAGCGTACCCCATATGGGAGGTCCGACGCTGGATCGTCGCGAAGTGGTTTGCATGCGTCTGGCAGATAATATTTTAAAACTGGAAAAAGGGGAATTTGCTGAACTTGAAGTTTCAAAAAGTGTTGCACAGAGAATGACGGCACAACCCTGAGGGAGAAGGAGAAGTGAAACATGCAGAGTAAAAGAAAAAACGTGGTTTTTGCAAGCCTTGTTTTGCCGTACTTATATATCCTTTTGGTGTTGGTTGCTGTATGGATTATATCAAGTCTATATGTAACGCATAACAACAAAGAAAAACTGTTGTCTTTGTTTGATCATAACATCAAAGGCCATGTCAGTGTTACGGATGCGACGCTTCAGCAAATCGAAATAGAAGTATTGAATATTTCTGAAAATGAGGTTTTTCGTGAATTTTGCAGAACATCTCAACTGACTCATGAAGAAAAAATGAAATATCATGAAATTTTTTCTTCGGGCTATTCGTTTTCTGGCGTTGTTGATAAATTATACTTGCACAGCTATGCTTCCGGTGCTGTTTTAGATCAGGAGTCGACGTATAAAAGCCTGAACGAATTCTATCGTTACGGATGTACGTTTGAAGGGATCACAGAAGATGAATGGGTCAGTCAGGTTAATAGCGGTGCTTGGGCAGGCGGCTATACTCGGCAGAAAATCAGGCCCCAGACCTTTGATTCGGGAGGCAATGTTCTGTCCTTTGCCGGCGCGGTTCCTCTGGAAAATCCGCAGCGTGCTTATGGTATTGTTGGTGCTTTGATTGATGAAAAGCAGCTTTTGGATGTATTCTCCAGCTTAATTGTACCGGGAGATGGCGCGGTGTATGTCTTTAACGCTCAGAACGAGATTATGTTATCCAGCGGGAATCATTTTGATGAGGTTGCCCATCAGTCCTTTAATACCGGAGAGCGCATTAAAAAACTTAAAATTGATGGCGGGGAGTATTATTCATTTCGTTGTCCCAGTGAATACCGGCATTGGCAATATGTTGTTTTTGTCAGTCGCGATTATGTTCTTCGCGATGTTGCGCTGGTTAACATCATTGTTCACAGCATTAATATTATTGCCATTCTGATCGGCTTACTGCTCTGTATTCGCTTTGCCTCCAGAAAAACCGCCAGCAATTTACAGATGATGGAGATGCTTGGAGTCAGAAGCGATGATTCGGTGAAACTTTTGGGATTCAATGAAATTGAATACTGGAAACCGTATTTAAATGACATTATTGACGAAAAAGAAGCGATGAAGGATAAATTATTGCAATTCTCAGAGACGGAGCGAAAAGATATTCTTCACATGTTAATTGCAGAGTCACATAAAGATGAAGAAGAGGTCTTGCGTTTGGTGCAGGATGCGAAAATTGAGTTTTTATGCCAGAAATATATGATTCTGGTGCTCCGGGGTCAGGCCGTTTATCATGTTGACGGCCTGCATAACAGAAATAATTTTTATAAGCAGGTGCTGGATAAATACATTTCGCAGGATGTTCAAATGCATCTCTATGCCGCAGATTCAAAAACGACGGTTGTTCTTTTGAATTATGATTTAGATACGGCAGAAATGCAGTTGCTTTTAAAAGAACAGTTAACCAAGATGAACCTGGAGGTTTTTTATCGGTATCACTCAAAAGTCATTATTGGCTTGGGAAATGAAACCAAGCTTCTTTCAGAAGTGCATTCCTCCTACCTTCAGGCCCTTGAAGTTGTTCGCTATGATGAACTGATGGGTTCCGGCAGCGTGGTGTTTTATGGTGAACTTACACA
>JBGUTC010000051.1:0-34838 GCA_045132895.1 Clostridia bacterium | reverse complement strand
AACAATAGAAAAAAAAAACGGCGGCATTACCTATATGCGTGTAGCGGATAATGGTTGCGGCATCAGCAGAGAGGATGCGCCGGTGGCGCTTCTTCGTCATGCCACCAGTAAAATTTCCGGGGAAAAGGATTTAGATGCGATTACGACTCTGGGCTTCCGTGGAGAGGCTCTTTCTTCCATTGCGGCGGTAAGCAAACTGGAGATTTACACCCGGACCCCTGATGAGGAAACAGGAACCCATCTGGTTTCAGAGGACGGGGAAGTGATTGAGTGCGGTGAGGCAGGTTGCCCTGCCGGTACTACCGTTATTGTCCGTGATCTGTTCATGAACACCCCGGCACGTATGAAATTTTTAAAGAAGAACTTTACGGAGGCCGGCTATATTGCAGACATTGTCAATCGCCTGGCTTTAGCCCGGTCGGACGTATCCTTTCGGCTTATCAGCGATGGGAAAGAACAACTCTTTACCGCCGGCGATTCTGATCTTCTGGCTTCTATTTATGCTGTTTACGGAAAAGATTTGAAAAAAACCATGCGTCCGGCAGATTTTTCTGAAGGCGGTGTTGCGGTAACGGGCTTTTGTGCTACCGGTGCCGGGGCTCGTCCCAACAGAAGCATGCAGAGTTTTTTTGTGAACGGACGTTATATTAAGAGCCCTCTTCTGGCTCGCGCTGTAGAAGAGGCATATAAAAATGAACTGATGGGCGGCAAGTTTCCTGCCTGTGTTCTCCTTGTGACTTTGCCGGCGCAGATGGTGGACATCAATGTTCATCCTACAAAACTTGAGGCAAAGTTTGCCGATGAAAAAGCGGTGTATCATTGTGTATACTGGGCAGCAAAAAATGCGCTGTATCAGAAAAGTGAAATTCCGGCAGTGACTCTTTCGGCAGAAGCGGAAGAGCCCCCTGAAAAACCGTCGCCGGTGATACGTCCTAGAGCGAACAAACCGTCAGCTTTCTTTAAAGAGGCAGAACCTGCCAGGAAAGAAGAGGCTTCGCCTTTCGTATGGCGTGGACTTACGGCTGGTCAGGACCATAAGAAAATCACCTTTGGCAGTGGCGTGCAAACAGCAGCGCCTACCGTTAAGCCGGTTGCTGAGCCGGACACTCCAAAGCCGGAAACCAAGGTAGCGGAGCCGGTTCGTGACGAGATTGTGATGCCGAAGGAAAAGCTGACACCCGTCGCTTCACCGGTACCTGTTCAGGAAGAAAAAACCATCCTTTGCCCTGAACCGGCGGAACCGGAACAGACGGTTACCGTAGAGCCCCAAAAAGTGGCACATGAGTACAGAGTTTGCGGGCAGATTTTTGATACATATATTATTGTGGAAAAAGACGGCGAGATGCTGATGATTGACCAGCATGCAGCACATGAGCGTTTGCGCTATGAGGCGCTCTTAAAGCAGTTTGCAGGCAGAAGTGTCCAGTCTCAGATGCTGCTCATTCCCGTTACAGTTCGCTTGACGGCTTTAGAAGAAAGTCAGTTTATGGAATATGGAGAGATGCTCTCTGACCTTGGCTTTGAGGCAGAGTCCTTTGGTGACAGAACAGTGATTCTCCGGGGTGCACCGGAAGCACTGGAAGAAGAAACACTAAAAGCCCTGTTCTTTGAAGTCTTAGGCAATCTGGCCGATAAGCGAAAGGATGCCGGCGGCAAGAAAGCGGAGCGGGCGCTTTACACCATTGCCTGCAAGAGCGCTGTTAAAGCCGGCAATAAATTAAGCGACCGGGAAATCAGAACATTGCTGGATGCTGTTTTTGATCTGGGCCCGGTAAATACCTGCCCTCATGGCAGACCCATTACCGTTGCCATGACCCGTGGTTTTATTGAAAAACAGTTTAAACGAATTGTCTGAGGAGGCGAACATGTCTCAGATTTTAGTGGTTGCTGGCCCCACTGCCAGCGGAAAAACCGGTCTTGCGGTCCGGTTGGCAAAGGAGTTTGGCGGCGAAGTTGTTTCGGCTGACTCCATGCAGATTTATGAATATATGAATATTGCCAGCGCCAAGCCGACAGAGGAGGAAATGCAGGGCATTCCCCATCATCTGCTCAGCATTGTTTCTCCCTTTGACCCCTTTTCGGTTGCAGACTATGTCAAGCGGGCGAAGGAAGCAATCTCGGATATTCTGGGCAGAGGAAAACTCCCTATTGTGGCAGGCGGCACCGGACTTTATATATCCTCTTTAGTGGATAATATCCAGTTTGCTGAAGAAACGCCGGATCCGACAGTCAGAATGCGGCTTTTGGAAGAAGTAGAAAAAAAGGGCATCGAGCCTTTATATCAGCGTCTGCAGGAAATTGACCCTCAGGCGGCAGAAAACATTCACCCGAACAACACAAAACGTGTGGTTCGGGCGCTTGAGATTTATGAGACAACGGGAATGACCCTGACAGAGCAAAATTTGCGCTCCCGTCAGGAACCGCCGGCGTTTTCTTCGTTTATGCTGGCATTATCCCCTGCCAGAGACGTTCTTTACGAGAGAATTGACCGACGCGTGGACGAAATGGTGGAAATGGGTCTCTTTCAGGAAACAAAGCAACTTCAGGCTATGGGGCTTACGAAAACGATGCAGTCCATGCAGGGCATCGGTTACAAAGAAGCTTTTGACTATTTAGATGGTATCCTGACCCGAGAAGAATGCATTCAGGCCGTTAAGCAAGCAACCCGGCATTATGCTAAACGGCAACTGACCTGGTTCCGCAGAGATTCTCGGTATCATTGGGTTGACCCGACGAAAGAGGAAAGTATCCTTTCGGCTTTGGAGGCGTTTACATGGAAGAACCCCTGAAGTTTACCGGCTCGGTTACAGAAATAATTTATTTTAATAAAGATAATGGTTACAGTATTTTTGAATTTTTAACAGAGGAAAAGGACCTGATTACCTGTACCGGCACGCTGCCCTTTGTCAGCCCCGGTGAAACCATGACGGTGATGGGCGGTTGGTACCACCATCCCAGTTACGGGAAGCAACTGAAACTGACAGGTTTTATCCGTCCCCAGCCCGGGTGCGAAACAGAAATACTGAATTTTTTGGCGTCCGGAATTATTTCCGGCGTTCGTCGGGCAACGGCGGAAAAGTTGGTATCCCGCTTTGGCGCAGACACCCTGCGGGTCATCGAAGATACGCCGGAGCGATTGGCGGAAATCAAAGGAATTTCAGAGAAAAAAGCCTTTGAAATCCGGAACAGTTATTTAGAAACAAAGGATTTAGAACAACTGATTATGTTCATGCAAAAGCATGGTATTGCCACGGCCTATGCCATGAAAGTTTATGAACAGTTCGGCGGTCAGGCAGTCAGCAAGTTGGAGAAAAATCCCTATTTGCTGTGCGACCGGGTTGCGGGGATTGGGTTTAAAACGGCAGACGGTGTTGCTCGGGGTCTGGGAATTCAGCCGGATGATGAAAACCGGCTTCGCGCCGGTGTGCAGCATACGTTGACATTTAACGCTTTTTCCGGTGGACATACCTATCTGCCAAGGAATCTCTTGGTGCAAAGTGCTGCCGGACTTTTGGGAGCAGATTCCCTTCTGGTGGAGAATGCGTTAGTCAGCCTGCTTTCCTCCGGGGAATTGCTAAGTGCCCAGATTGACGGGGAAGAGGGCATTTTTCTGCCGGAGCTTTACTATGCGGAGCATCATCTGGGAGAGAAACTGTTACAGATTGCAAGACGTACCAAAGAAGCAGACCTTGAACAGATTAAAAAAATCGAAAAAGAGATTGAAACGCTGGAAATTGAACAGGGGATAACGCTGGCACCCATGCAGAAAGAAGCGGTTCTGACGGGAATGACTCATGAGTTTTCGATTATTACCGGGGGACCGGGCACGGGTAAAACTACGATTATTCGTTTTCTGATTGATGCCTTTGCCCACAGAAAGAAGAAAATTGCTCTTTGCGCCCCTACCGGTCGTGCGGCGAAACGGATGAGTCAGTTATCCGGCAAGGAAGCTAAGACCATCCACCGGCTGCTGGAGGTGGGTTTCTCGGAAGATGATAATTTGCTGCGCGCGTTTGCCAAAGGAGAGTCAGACCCCTTAACAGAGGATGTTATTATTGTGGATGAAGCCAGCATGGCAGATGTACTGCTGTTAGAGGCGTTAGTTGGCGCCTTAAAGCGCAATGCCCGGCTGATTTTAGTAGGAGATTCAGACCAGTTGCCACCGGTAGGTGCCGGGGACGCCCTCAGGGACATCATTCATTCCGGCAAAGTTCCTGTTGTGCGGCTGGATACGGTTTTCCGTCAGGCAGAAGAGAGCATGATTGTTCAAAATGCCCATCGGATTAACCGGGGCGAAGAGCCGGTTTATAACCAAAAAGATAAGGACTTTTTCTTTGTGTCCGTGCCTGAAGCAGATGAAATTGCTGAAAAACTGACGGAACTGGTTTCAAACCGGTTGCCGAAAGCCTATGGCTTTGACCCGATGAACGATATTCAGGTAATTTCGCCTATGAAGAAAACCGCTGCCGGTGTCGGGCAACTGAATAAACTATTGCAGGCGGCACTGAATCCGCCGGCGAAAGGAAAGCGGGAACGGGTCGGCGCATTTCGCACCTTGCGTGAGGGCGATAAGGTCATGCAGGTTAAAAATAACTATGACCTGCCCTGGAAAACCTTTGACGGAAAGCAGGAAGGTGTCGGGGTCTATAACGGCGACATCGGCGTCATTGAAAGTATTGAGTCTGACGGGGTTGTGGTGCTCTTTGACGGAGAGCGTCAGGCAACCTACAAACCGCAGATGCTGGAAGAACTGGAGCATGCCTATGCTATTACAGTTCATAAAAGTCAGGGGAGTGAGTTCCCTGTTGTGGTAATGCCTATGTTTCATGGCGTACCGCAGCTGATGACCCGTAACCTTTTATATACGGCCGTGACCCGTGCGGTTAAACTTGTGGTTCTGGTCGGAATGAAAAGTGCGGCGGAAACCATGATTGGAAACGATTTTGAAGAAAAGCGATATTCATCACTGCCTATGTGGCTGAAGAAAGACTAAGGAGACGTTATGGATAATCAGATTACATATCCTTATATCGAAGAATTTTTACATGACCTCTTGCCGCCAAAGGATACATTTCTTTATGATTTGGAGGCGACTGCCCGGAAAGATAATGTGCCGGCGGCGGTTCGTCCGACAGCGCGGCTGTTGTCCCTGCTTTCGGCTCTTATGAAGCCAAAGCGGATTTTAGAGGTAGGGTCTGCCATCGGCTATTCGGCGCTGACTCTCTATGTAGGAGCAAACCGTGATACAAAAATCGTTACCATTGAAAAGGATGAAGAACGGTTTTTACTTGCCAGAAACCATTTCAGGGCGTTTGGTGCTTTAGGTGATATTAAACCGATTTGCGGTGATGCGGAAGAGGTTATTGAAACCTTGGAGGGCAACTTTGATATGGTGTTTATTGACGCGGCAAAGGGCGCCAGCATGCGCTATTTTGAAAAGATTCTGCCAAAAGTCCACCCCGGCAGCGTGATTGTGACAGACAATGTTCTCTACGGCGGACGAACAGCAGAGCCCGGCGAACCGGAGCATAAGCACAGAACCGGCGTCCGCGTCATGCGGGAATATCTGGACTTTCTGTGTAATGACCCCAGATTTCATACAGCCGTTTTGCCTGTGGGTGACGGCGTTGCCATAACACTTTGTAAAGAACAAGCGGAGGAATAGAATGTACGTTATTTTAGGAATTGGAAACCCGGGAAAGCAATATGATAATACCAGACACAATATCGGTTTTATCGCTATGGATTATTTAGCGGCTTCCCTGGGGATTCATATCAATAAAATTAAGCATAAAGCCCTGGTGGGTGACGGATTTCTCGGCGGCGAGAAAGTTCTTTTGGTTAAGCCTCAGACTTTTGTGAATCTGTCCGGGGAAAGTGCCGGAGAAATTCTGAATTTTTATAAGGTTCCTCCGGAAAATTTAATTGTCATTTGTGATGACGTGAACTTAGATGCCGGTCGGGTCCGGATTCGTCCGAAAGGTTCTGACGGTGGTCATAACGGCCTGAAGTCCATTATCTATCATCTGCATAGCGATGCCTTCCCCAGAATTCGTCTGGGTGTCGGAAAGAAACCGGCAGAATATGACCTGGCGGATTGGGTGCTGGGGCATTTTAATGATGAGCAGGTCAAGGTTATGGCAAAAGCAGTTGATGAGATTCCGTCTATGGTAGAAGAGATTATGAAGCGTGGCGTCGGAAGCGCCATGAACCGATATAACAGTTTTGGAAGTCAATAGGTGATTGTTTTGTTTGAGCGGTTTTTTTCAACGAAAAAAGAGTGGATTGACGTCAGAGAACTATTTAATGGCGGTAAGTTTCCTTTTTCAGTAACGGGACTTACGGAGCAGTCAAAAGCCCATCTGGCGGCGTCTTTTTGCGCCCAAAATCAGAAGAGCACCATGGTTGTTTGTGACAGCGATTATACGGCGCGGCAATTTTGCGAAGACGTCAGCTTTTTTTTGGACAAAGAGCCTATTTATTATCCGTCCAAGGAGATTGAATATTACCGGGTTGATGCCAAAAGTACAGAACTGGAGGCACAACGTCTGGCGGCTTTAGGCAGACTGGCAGAAGAAGATGGTAGTGGCTTTTTAGTCCTGGGTGTTGATGCGCTGCTACAGTTTGCGGCGGATTTTTCAGCCTTTAAGCGTTCTATGATTTCTCTTTCAGATGGCATCAGTTATGATACGGAAGAACTACTGAAACATCTGGATGAAATGGGCTATGTCCGGGAGGAGATGGTTGAGTCTAAAGGACAGTTTTCTGCCCGGGGCGGCATTATCGATGTGTTCCCGCCTTCAGCAGAGAACCCCTATCGAATAGAGTTTTTTGGAGATGAGGTAGACTCGATCCGTGAGTTTGACCCTATTATGCAGACCTCCGTTGAGCGCCTTGACCAGATCCGGATTGAAGCGGCGAAAGAACAAGTCTCAAAAGACGGCGACCGCCCATGTATAGTGGATTATTTGCCGACAGATGCTCTTGTTATGTTCAATGAGCCGGAGCGCATCAGAGAACGGGCAGAGGGTTACTTGTGGGATATTGGAGAAACGGTTTCCGGATTGTTGGAAAAAGGGGTTATTGAAGAGGCGGCTGATGCGTATATTCATGACTATGAAACCGTCTTGAAAAGCCTGTTGAAGCATCCTTTTGTAGGCATGTTCACCCTGCCGCAATCCACAAGGGATTATCACCCGAAAGCGATTGTCAATTTAACGAGCCACGGGATGAATATCTATTCCGGGCGCAGAGAACTTTTATATAGCGACATAACATCCTGGCTGGAAGAAAAGTATGCCGTCGTTTTAGCTGCCGGCAGCACGCTTCAGGCAGAGGCACTTCATCGGGAACTGTCTGACCATGAATTCCCGGCTTTTTTGTCAAAGAATCCTGATGAGTTGGTCAGCGGCCAGATTCTTGTTACAGAAAAGCGGTTAAAAAAAGGCTTTTCCTATCCTGCCTGCGACTTCGTTCTTTTATCTGACAGCGAAATTTTCGGCAGAGAATCCCGCAGGGCAAAACGAAAAAAAGTGGCAAAGGGCAATAAACTGAAAAGTTTTGATGACCTGGATGTGGGGGATTATGTGGTTCATGCCACTCACGGTATCGGCCAGTATGTTGGTCTTGATACTCTGACGGTTGAGGGGCATTATAAAGATTATTTAAAAATCCAGTATGCCGGAACGGACTTTTTGTATGTCCCTTGCGACCAACTGGATTTGTTGCAGAAGTATATTGGAAAAGAGGCCAGAGTCCGGCTTTCTAAAATGGGCGGTGCAGACTTTTCAAGGCAGAAAGCCAAGGTGAAAAAGTCCACCATGGAACTGGCGCAGGGGCTCATTCAACTCTATGCTGCCCGTCAGGCGTCCCGTGGGTATTCTTTCTCACCGGATACCACCTGGCAGAAAGAGTTTGAAGACCGTTTTCCTTATGAAGAAACGGAAGACCAGCTTTCAGCCATTGCCGAAGTCAAGGCAGATATGGAAAGCGAGCAGCCTATGGATCGTCTCTTGTGCGGCGACGTGGGTTACGGAAAAACAGAGGTTGCTATCCGGGCTGCCTTTAAAGCCGTGCAGGATTCTAAGCAGGTGGCCTACCTTGCTCCCACAACGGTTCTGGCATTGCAACATTTCAATACGTTTAAAAACCGGATGAAGGACTTTCCTATCCGTGTAGAACTTATCTCCCGATTAATCAGCCCTAAAGAACAGACGGCAATTTTAAAACGGTTGAAAACCGGGGAAACAGATATTATCATTGGAACCCATCGACTTCTGGGAACTGATATTGAGTTCCGGGATTTAGGACTCTTGGTTATTGATGAGGAGCAGCGCTTTGGCGTTCGCCACAAAGAGCGGATTAAGGAAATGAAGAACAATGTTGATGTTCTGACTCTTTCCGCAACGCCGATCCCCCGCACGCTTCACATGTCTATGGTAAATATTAAGGACATGAGCCTATTGACAGAACCGCCCATGGATCGTTACCCGGTTTCTACCTATGTGGTTGAATTTAACCCTGTCATTGTGGCAGATGCTATCAAAAAAGAACTATCCCGCGGGGGTCAGGTTTTCTATCTTCATAACCAGACCCAGTCTATCGCCGCCTGTGCAAGGCGGATTCAGCAGGAAGTGCCCCAGGCGCGGATTCGGTTTGCTCACGGGCAGATGGATCCGGAGGAACTGGAAGATGTTATGATGGCCATGCAGCAGGGAGAAATTGATATTTTAGTCTGCACCACGATTATTGAGACAGGTCTGGATATTCAGAATGTGAACACCATGATTATTGAAGATGCTGACCGATTGGGCCTTTCTCAGCTTTATCAGCTTCGCGGACGCGTGGGAAGAAGTAACCGCCGTGCTTATTGCTACCTGACGTATAAGCGGGACAAAGCCTTGAAAGAAGAGGCCGTAAAACGATTGTCAGCGATTCGCGAATTTACGGAGTTTGGCTCCGGATTTAAGATTGCCATGCGGGATCTGGAAATCCGCGGCGCCGGCAATCTGTTGGGTGCAGAGCAACATGGGCATATGGAAACGGTCGGTTATGATATGTATTGCCGCTTATTAGAAGAATGTGTTAACGAGTTGCAGGGTCTTCCTTCTGTTCAGGAAGACTGGGAACCGCAGCTCGACTTTGAGGCTGATGCATATATTCCGGCAAACTATATCCGCAGCCACCGCCTGCGCCTTGAGTTTTATAAAAAGATTGGCGCAATCAGCTCGGAAGAAGACAGTCGAGATGTGGCAGATGAACTGATTGACCGTTTTGGAGATTATCCGAAAAGCGTGGAAAATCTGTTGCTTGCGGCAGAGTCTAAGTTCCTGGCTAAACAATCCGACATTTCCCAGATTCAGATGAAAGAAGGAAGCCTTCTTTTCTATTTTAAAGATGGTTTTAATCCCATGGTTCTTGCCGCGCTGATTGGGCAATATCAGAACAGAATCTTGCTTTCTGCAGGACAGAAGCCTTATTTTTCCTATCGCCTTAAGGAACCGGAAAAGAAAACCTTGCTTCCTTGTATTAAAAGTTTGTTACAAGCCTATAAGGTCTTGCACGATGAAATGAAATAGTGTATAATGTTCTGGGAGGGTCTATCCTCAACTATTTAAAGTTTATAATATTCTGGCTGCTAAAGCGGCGGAAAAGGAGTGTTTACGTTGAAAACTATGAAGAAACTCATCGTGCTGGTTTGCGTATGCTGTCTGGCACTCAGCTTTGCAGGCTGCGGAAAACTTCAGATTTCAAGAGAAATTGCGAAAGTCAATGACCGCATGATGACCAAGGCTGAATTCATGTATTATCTGGAAAATGTAAAACAGCAGATGCTGGCTGAATCCGGTACAACGGATACAGAAGGCTTCTGGGATGCTGAAATTGACGGCGTTAAGGCCAGCGATGCGGCAAAGAATAAGGCGCTGGAAGAAATGCTCCGCGTTGAAATCGCATGCGTCAAGGCTGAAGAAAAAGGTCTTTCCGTATCAAGCGATGAAGCAAAGCAGATCCGGGCTATGGTCAAAGCAACAGACCGTCAGCAGAAAGCACAGGTTGACGCTATTTTAGATGCAACCGGCATGAATCAGAATCAGTTGATTGATCTTCTGATGAAGACCTCTTTGGCAAATGCTTTTGCAAGCGATATTAACACCAATGACCCTGAAGCGCTGGTTCCCACCGAGGAAGAAATCAAGGCAGCTTACGAACAGGATTATGTTCGCGTTAAGCACATTTTGATTTCCAACGCTCCGGAAGAAACTGCTACCGAGACTGCTCCGGCAGAAGAAGGTGCTGAAGAAGCTGCTGTAGATCCTGAAGCATACAAGGCACAGAAACTGGCTCTGGCAACAGAAGTTCTGCAGAAAGCAAAATCCGGTGCAAACTTTGATTCCCTGATTACGGAATACGGTGAAGATCCGGGCATGTCCCAGTCTCCCGATGGCTATACCTTTACAAAGGGTATGATGGTTCCGGAATTTGAAACAGCTTCCTATGCATTGGCAGTTGGCGAAATTTCTGAACTGGTTGAAAGTTCCTATGGTTGGCACATCATCAAGAGATTTGCTCTGCCTACTTCCGGTACAGACTATGACAGCGCTGTTTCCACCATTAAGGGCAGCTTATCTCAGGACAAGTACAACGCTTTGGTTGATGGATTTAAGTCTGATATGACGATTGAAATCAGCCAGGGGGTAGTCGACGGCATCAAAGTAAAATAAGTTTTGGCTGGTAAATTCAGCGAAAACCGTTTTATTCCATAAAACTACGGACAAACCGCACCACTCGGCGTACCTTTGTACGCCATCGGGCTTGGTTTGTCCGTTTTTCATCTGAATTTCCGCAGCCAAGGCTGGTAATTCGGGAAAGCGTTTTGTTTCATAAAACAATGGTCATGCCGCACCACTCGGCGTACCTTTGTACGTCATCGAGCCCAGCTTGTCCGTTTTTCATCTGAATTTCCGCAGCCAAGGCTGGTAATTCGGGAAAGCGTTTTGTTTTATAAAACAATGGCCATGCCGCACCGCTCGGCGTACCTTTGTACGCCATCGAGCCCAGCTTGTCCGTTTTTCATCTGAATTTCCGCAGCCAAGACTGGTAATTCGGGAAAGCGTTTTGTTTTATAAAACAATGGCCATACTGCACCGCTGGGCGTACCTTTGTACGCCATCGGGCCCAGCTTGTCCGTTTTTCATCTGTGAATTACAATAGAAAAATCATTTTTGGAGGCAATCATGAACCGAGTTAAGCAGGTTTTTCATTATTTTACAAAAGCAGAGTTGATTCTCTGGAGTTCGTCCGTGTTGATGATAACCGTTTTTTTCTGTATTTTTGACCGGGAAAACTTTCTGACGCTTGGTGCTTCTATTATTGGCATTACAGCGTTGATTTATAATGCTAAGGGGAATCCCTTCGGGCAGGCGCTGATTATCTTGTTTTCCGCTGTGTATGGCTATATTTCCTTTACGTTTCGATATTACGGGGAAATGCTGACCTATTTGGGAATGTCGGCACCAATGGCGATTATTGCGCTTATTTCCTGGCTTAGAAACCCCTTTAAGGGAAATAAGGCTGAGGTGACGGTAAACCGGATTTCTGTTAAGGAAGCATTGTTTATGTTTCTGGCTTCAATCGTTGTCACAATTGTTTTTTACTTTATTCTGAAATTCTTTGGCACCGCCAATCTTCTGCCCAGCACCCTGTCAGTGACCACCAGTTTCATTGCGGCCTATCTGACATTCAGACGGAGCCCCTTTTTCGCATTAGCGTATGCGGTTAATGATGTGGTGTTGTTGATACTCTGGGGTTATGCCAGTCTGACGGATATTTCGTACCTTTCCGTTTTGATTTGTTTTATAGCGTTTTTAGTCAATGACTTATATGGATTTTATAACTGGCGACGGATGGAGAAGCGGCAGCGCGTTCAATATGTAGCATAAAAAAATCCCCTCGTAATGAGGGGATTTTTTTATGCTTCTATTTCTACCAATCGGTGTTCCATATTGATGATGGAGAATTGCGCTTTGCCGAAGGTGGCTTCGATCACTTTTTTCTCCAGGTTGGGAATATCCTTTTCCGGCAGATATAATGTGACGGTTACGTCCTGACCGAAATCTGTATTTTCTGTTTTGATGCCATCTTGCTCCAGGAGATATTCCAGTTTTCCGTAAAGGTCATAACTGACAGAAATCTGAATTTCGCCACAGTAGGTCATCAGGGCGATTTTTCCGTCTTCAATGGCTATTTTTGCGCCCTTGGTAAAAGCGCGGACAAGCCCGCCTTTTCCCAGAAGAATGCCGCCGAAATAACGGGTGACAACAATCAGGACATTAACCAGATTCTCGTGCTTAATCACATCTAAAATCGGTAGTCCTGCTGTTCCGCCCGGTTCCCCATCGTCAAAGAAACGGGCAGTATTATTATCCCGCAGATAGTATGCATAGGCGTTAGTCGTTCCGGGAAATTCGTTGCGGATTTCTTCCACAAAAGCCTTTGCTTCTTCCTCGGTTTCAACCCGGTGCACCGTGGCAATAAACCGGGATTTTTTTTCAATAAATTCTCCGCGCCCGGTTTTTAAAATGGTTCTGTAATCTGTTGTCATGTTGCTCTCCTTGTTATTCGGCATCCATCAACCGATGCCCTCTGTCTGCAACTACGAACATTGCCTTACCGTTTGTCGCTTCGATGACTTTCTTTTCCAGTTCTTCGATTTCCGGTTCAGGAACAAAAATCGTTACAGTAACACTTTCGCCGAAATCTGCCTGTTCAATTTTTCTTTTGTCCTGTTCTAAGAGATATTGCAGTTTTCCGTAGAGGTCATAGCTGACAGAAATTTGAATTTCGCCGCAATAGGTCATGACGGCGATTTGTCCGGCATCGATGCCGATTTTTGCGCCTTTGGAGTAGGCGCGGACCAAGCCGCCGGCACCCAGAAGCGTACCGCCGAAATACCGGGTGACCACAACGCAAACATCGGTCAGCTTCTCTTGTTTTAAGACTTCCATCATGGGTAGCCCTGCGGTTCCGCCGGGTTCACCATCATCCGAGTAGCGGGCAATATTATTTTCTCTGACAACATAGGCATAGGTATTATGAGTGGCATCAGAGAACTCTTTCCGCATTTCGGCAATGAGGCCAAGGGCTTGTTCTTCTGTCTGAACGGGTCTGACGGTTGAGATAAACCGGGACTTTTTTTCGATATGTTCAGCACGGGCTTCCTGGCGAATCGTTCTGTAGTCCTTTTCCATGTCCTTCCTCTATTCTGTCAAAAATGGTTTAAATCGGTTATATTCCTTTGCATCAAGCAGCACTTCTACTACGGTTCCGTCCGGCTCATAATCTTCCCGGAGAATGGGCACATTTTCGTGAAGTTCTGATAGAATGGAACCTTGCGCAAAGGGGATTTTTAAGGTGAATTTCTGCTTTTTACCCGGTGCCACATCGCCAATGGCCTCAATGAGCGATTCCAGACCCTCGCCGGTTTTTGCACTGATAAACACAGTTTTCTCAGCGCCGGGAAGAGAAGCGGGGAGGTCTAAATCCTCCGGTTTAGCATCCGCTTTATTAAAAGCTAAAACAACAGGCTTATCTCCTGCGCCCAGTTCGGCTAGAATGCCGCTGACCACCTGAATGTGTTGCAGGTATTCAGGATTGGAACCATCGGCAACATGGATGATAACGTCAGCCAGGGAAATTTCTTCTAAAGTAGATTTAAAAGCCTCAATCAGGTGATGGGGCAGTTTACGGATAAAGCCAACCGTATCGATGAGCAGAATATTTCTGCCGTCTTCTAAGGAAAAACCGCGAACGGTAGGGTCAAGGGTTGCGAAGAGTTTATCTTCTGCATAAACTTCTGCACCGGTTAATACATTTAATAATGTAGACTTTCCGGCATTGGTGTACCCTGCCAGGGCAACCGTGATGGATTTATCGTGATCACGTCCGGCGCGGAGCAGTTCACGGTGCTTCCGGACTTCGGCTAAGGCTTCCTGCAGATGGTGAATCCGGCGACGGATATGCCGGCGGTCGGTTTCCAGACGGGTTTCACCGGGGCCGCGTGTACCAATACCGGCACCTAACCGGGAAAGCTGGGTACCGATGCCCATCAGACGGGGCAGCATATACCGAAGTTGCGCCAGTTCAACCTGAATTTTACCCTCGCGGGACAGGGCATGACGGGCAAAAATATCTAAAATCAGCATGCTTCGGTCAATGACACGGATGCCCAAAGCTTTTTCCAGGTTCTTTAGCTGAATAGGGGAGAGTTCGCTGTCAAAGATAACCAATGTGGCATCCAGACTTTGGCAAGCCATTTGCAGTTCTTCCAGTTTGCCCTCGCCTAAATAGGTGGCGTTTTCCGGGGAGGGACGGTTCTGCACCAACGTGCCGACGGTTTCTGCGCCGGCAGTTTCGGCGAGACGCGCCAGTTCCTCCATGGATTCTTCAGTTGTATCTTTTAAGGGGTCGCCGCTGCCGGTATGAACACCGGCTAAAATAGCGCGTTCCTGTTCTTGCTTGGTTTCAAGTAAAGGCATAGGGTAATCCTTTCTTTTTATTCAAAAATTCGTTCTGCAGCGCTTTTTCCTGCCAGATAACCGGTAGAAAAAGCAATTTGCAGATTATAGCCGCCGGTGTAAGCATCAAGGTCTAATACTTCGCCGGCAAAGTAGAGACCGGAAACCAGACGGGATTCCATGGTTTTTGGAAAAATCTCTTTCGTATGAACGCCGCCGGCGGTGATAATGGCCTCAGCAATCGGGCGGGGTTTTTTTACGGTCAGGGTCAGACCTTTTAGCAGGTTGACCAGTCCGGTGCGCTCTTCTTTTGTGATTTCGTTGACTTTTTTTCGGGGGTCGATACCCGAAAGACGGACGACGATGGGAATCAGTTTTTTGGGGAGCAATTTATCTAAACTGTTAATAAAATCTTTGTTAATTTCTTCGGAAAAATCCCGCAATATCCGGGCGTCTAACTGTTTTTCGTTTAAAGCGGGTTTTAAATCGATGATAATCCGATAGCGGTTATGCTCGTAATCCCGCAGGTGAGCGCTGGCGGAAAGCACCAAAGGTCCCGAAAGACCGAAATGGGTAAACACAAGTTCCCCTTCAGCGGCATACAGCGTTTTCCCGCCTTTATCATGGGCGGTCAGTGCCACATTTTTTAAAGAAAGCCCCATAGCATCTTTCGGCCAGGTTTCTGCTGTTTCTAAAGGCACCAGGGACGGTTTGGGTGTCACAATGTTATGTCCGGCGGATTTTGCAAAACGATATCCGTCGCCATCAGAACCGGTCTGGGGATAACTCATCCCGCCGGTAGCAATAATGACACTTTTAGCGGAAAGTTTTTTCCCGTCAGACAGGACGACGCCCTGAACGGCACCGTTTTGTATCTGAATGTCTTTGACTTTTGTGTTCAGGTTGACGAGTTCGCCGTAGTGAGCATATTCAGAAAAAGCACGAATGACATCAGAGGACTTGTCGCTTTCGGGAAAAACTCTGCCACCGCGCTCCACCTTGGTTTCCACACCGTGCTGAGACAAAAAGTTGCGCAAATCTTCATTATTAAAGGAAGAAAAGGCGCTATACAAAAACCGCCCGTCACCGGGAATCTGCTCCATGAATTCGGAGATGGCTGCAGCGTTGGTGACGTTGCAACGCCCTTTTCCGGTAATAAACAGTTTTTTGCCGAGTTTTTCATTTTTTTCAAGCAGGCAGGTCCGGGCACCGAAGGAGGCTGCCGTTCCGGCTGCCATCATACCGGCAGCGCCGCCGCCAACGACAATTACGTCAAAATCCATTGGAAATCACTCATTTTCAGCTTATTTCTATCCATTCTTTAGTATAACAGACTGCCGGTTTTTTATCAACATTAAGGAATTTAAAGAAAATAAAAGGAAATAAGAGGAATAAAAAGAAAAAGAAGGATAATTTAAAAAAATGAACTCGCATAATATTTGCCAAAAAGTGAAATATTGAGTAATATATATTCTAGATTAGCACTCAACGATAAAGAGTGCTAACAACATGTTAAAAATTTCTTTTATATAATGAAGGAGGACTCATTCATGAACATCAAACCTTTAGGCGACAGAGTGGTAATTAAAATGGTTGAAGCTGAAGAAACCACCAAAAGCGGCATCATTTTAACTGCCAGCGCACAGGAAAAGCCCCAGATGGCTGAAATCGTTGCTGTTGGCCCCGGTGGCATGGTAGACGGCAAGGAAGTTAAAATGGAGCTGAAGGTTGGCGATAAAGTTATCACCAGCAAATATGCAGGCACAGAAATCAAGTTTGACAATGTGGAGTACACCATCTTAAGACAGAGCGATGTACTGGCAATTGTTGAGTAATTAAAGGAGGACATATAAATGGCAAAGGATATTAAATTCGGCGAAGAAGCAAGAAAAGCCCTGGAAGCCGGCGTTAACAAACTGGCTGATACCGTTAAGGTAACGTTAGGTCCCAAGGGCAGAAACGTTGTTTTAGATAAGAAATTCGGCGCGCCCTTAATCACCAACGACGGTGTTACCATCGCAAAAGAAGTTGAACTGGAAGATCCCTTTGAAAATATGGGTGCTCAGCTGGTTAAGGAAGTTGCTACCAAGACAAACGATGTTGCCGGTGACGGTACGACTACTGCAACTGTTCTGGCTCAGGCTTTAATCCGTGAAGGTCTGAAAAACGTAGCAGCCGGTGCGAACCCCATGATTATCAGAAAGGGTATTGCAAACGCTGTTGACGCTGCTGTTAACTACATCGTTAAGTCCAGCGCAAAAGTAAACGGTAAAGACGATATCGCCCGTGTTGCTTCCATTTCCGCTGCTGATGAAAAAGTTGGCGAACTGATTGCTGAAGCAATGGAAAAGGTTTCTAATGACGGCGTTATTACCGTTGAAGAATCCAAAACTGCTGAAACTTATTCTGAAGTTGTTGAAGGTATGCAGTTTGACAGAGGTTATATCTCTCCCTACATGGTAACCGATACTGAAAAAATGGAAGCTGTTTTAGACGATGCTTACATTTTGATTACCGATAAGAAAATCACAAATATTCAGGAAATCCTGCCTTGCCTGGAACAGATTGTTCAGCAGGGTAAGAAACTGGTTATCATTGCTGAGGATGTTGAAGGCGATGCTCTGGCAACCCTGCTCGTAAACAAACTCCGTGGTACCTTCACCTGTATCGCTGTTAAAGCTCCCGGCTTCGGCGACAGAAGAAAGGAAATGCTGAAAGATATCGCTATTTTAACCGGCGGTGAAGTAATTTCTGAAGAACTGGGTCTTGAACTGAAAGAGACAACCATCGAACAGCTGGGTCAGGCTCGTCAGATTAAGATTTCCAAGGAAAATACCATCATTGTTGACGGTGCCGGCAATGTTGATGACATTCAGGCTCGTATCACCCAGATCAAGGCTCAGATTGAAGAGACCAACTCTGACTTTGACAGAGAAAAACTGCAGGAACGTTTGGCTAAACTGTCCGGCGGTGTTGCTGTTATTAAGGTTGGTGCTGCAACTGAAACTGAAATGAAAGAAAAGAAACTGCGTATTGAAGACGCTCTGGCTGCTACCCGCGCTGCTGTTGAAGAAGGTATCGTAGCAGGTGGTGGTACTTCTTACATCAATGCAATCAAGGCTGTTGAAGCTTTAATCGAAACTCTGACCGGCGACGAAAAGACCGGTGCAACTATTGTGCTGAAGGCTCTGGAAGAACCTGTTCGTCAGATTGTATTCAATGCTGGTATGGAAGGTTCTGTTATCGTTGAGAAGTTAAAATCCAGCGATGACAAGACTGGCTTCAATGCCCTGACCGGTGAATATGTTGACATGTTAAAAGCCGGTATCGTTGACCCGACAAAGGTAACACGTTCTGCTCTGCAGAATGCATCCAGCATCGCTTCCATGGTTCTGACAACCGAGAGCGTTGTTGCGAATAAGCCCGAACCCGAACCGGCAATGCCCGCAGGTGGTATGCCCGGCGGCGGAATGGGATTCTAAAAAAAGAAACCTGAAAAACCGACTCATTTGAGTCGGTTTTTTTTGTTTATGCAGTAAAAAACTCTGCCGGAATATTCCGGCAGAGTTTTATAGTGCTTTATTTTACTTCAGAGAAAACAACGGCATCATCTTTTTCCAGCAAGGTATGTGAAGAGGGAACGACAGTGACGTCACCTCGTTTTACCAAAAGAACTTTTTTACCCTCCCGGACATCTGCAAGACGTTTGCCAATCCAGGGATGCTCATCAAAAAGAACCTCTTCGCTTAAAATGTTTTCTGCATCTTCCTGGTAACCTGTACCGCTGAGAATCAGAATATCGCCGGGCAGGATCACGGTTTCACCTTTTGGCAGAATGGGTTTATTCTTTCGTTTAATCATGATAATTAAAAGATCCTGTGGCAGATTCATCTCCCGAAGATTCTTTCCGCTCCAGGGATGATTCTCTGTGATAACGATATCGAGCAGGGGCATCTGAGACAGATGGTCGTAGTCTGTGAATGTCTTAAATACCTGTTCACTGTCATCTACCAGATCCAGTTTACGGGCAAAAGGTGGCAGAAGTGTACCGCAGAGACCAACGGAGAATAAAGCGACACAGAACACAATGTGGAAAATATCCATGCTGGTATACACGGGGTCCACAACAGCCATAATGGCAAAAACAATGGATGCTGCACCACGCAACCCGGACCATGCCACCAAGAGCTGCTGCCGGAAAGAAAATTTAAACGGTGTCAGTAAAAGACTGACGGCAATCGGTCTTGAGACAAAGGTCAGAAACAGGGTAATCAGCAGTGCCGGCAGAAGAATTTGCGGAATCTGAGATGGGAAGGAAAGCAAACCGATGACAAAGAAGAGCATAATTTGCATCATCCAGGTAATACCATCAAAGAAATGCACCAACTGAGTTTTGTGATGTATTTTAGAGTTACCGAGAATAATACCGGTAATATATACGGAAAGGTAGCCGTTGCCGCCTAAAACTGCCGGTAATGAAAAAGATACCAGAGCAATGGCAACAACAAAAATGGATTCTAATCCGCCGTTTTCAAAACGTACCCGTTTCAGCACCCAGACAGCACCCATAGCCATCAGAAAACCAAACAGTAGACCCAATCCAACCTGAGCCAGAAGAATCTGCCAGAAGGACATTTCACCGGCTTTCATCAAGGTGAGAATCATGACGGTGAGCATGTATGCTGTCGGGTCGTTGCTGCCGCTTTCAATTTCAAGCAGGGAAGCGAGCCCGTGTTTTAAATTCAGCTTTTTATAACGCAGGATGGAGAAGACTGATGCAGCATCTGTTGAGCCGATAACAGAGCCGATTAACAGTCCTTCCAGCAGCGGGAAACGCAAAACAAAGTGGCAGAAAAGCCCCGTCAGTCCGGCAGTTATAATAACCCCCAGGGTTGAAAGAAGAATTGCCGGAGCGGCAACCGGTCTGGCGACTCGCCAGTTTGTTCCGAAACCACCGTAAAACATAATAAAAATCAGGGCAATGGAGGCGATACGTTCTGTGATAATATAGTCGCTGAATTGAATTTTCAAAATGCCGTCGGTTCCGGAAAGAATACCTAAGACGATGAACAAAAGCAGGACGGGAACGCCCAGTTTTGATGAGAGCCTGTTTGCGATAATGCAGGTGATCATCACAATACCACAAAGAAGCAGAGCCAAGTCCACAGTTGGTTTCCTCCTTTTCTTTATACTATATGCGCCATTGGGAATATTTAAACCTAAAAAAAACGGTTCCGTGCGACGGAACCGTTTTTAAAAATTATCATTAATCTTTTAACTCTTCCATACAAGCAGGACAGATATTTTTTCCTTTAAAAAGAAAAACGTCATTTGAATTGCCGCAGAAAATGCAGGAAGGTTCATATTTTCTTAAAATGATGGTGTTACCATCAACGTAGATTTCCAATGCATCTTTTTCTGCAATATCCAAAGTTCGACGTAATTCAATTGGTAAAACGATTCTACCCAACTCATCTACTTTTCTAACGATGCCTGTTGATTTCATGATGTGTTGTCCTCCTAACAATGTGCAAATATTTCTGTAATGTCAACTTGTTCGTCTTGTGAGTGGAATCTTGTTCTAAGAAAATCCTCCCCTATACTATACCATAAAAGGAAACAAAGGTCAAGACGAAAGGAGACACTTTCTCGACTTTTTTTGACCGGAGTTTGCCACTTTTTGGGAATCATGCAAGACGGTTTTTTTGATATTCCGGCGGTTTTAACAAGGGAGAACATGGGCTGCACCATTGCTTTTTTCGGGTCTTGATGTAATAAAGATGAGGCGATTACATGTTTGATGTAACATTTCCCTATGACAGAGAAATACGGTTATGTGATTTGCCTGATGTATGCCTTCAGGCCGTTTTGTGAACCGGTAACAGAGATTTTGAAGAATCCGGATGGGACCGTTGCGGCAATCCCCGGTGGTTTTGTTATGGCAACCAATTAAAAAAGGCTGTAGCAAATGCTACAGCCTTTTCATGATGCTTAGTCGCAATCAATTTCAAAAAGTTTTCTGGGGTAGTTGGTCAGATTTTCGGCGCCGTCCTTGGTGACAACGACAACGTCTTCAATACGAAGACCAATGCCCTTTTCCTTAGAGCCGAGGAAAATATCAGCACAGAAAGACATATTTTCTTCCAGCAGGAAGTCTGCACTGGTTTCAATCCAGGGTGCTTCGCCTTCCATGGTACCGTTGCCGTGGAAGGGTCCGTATAAGAGCCAGTCGCCGTAACCCATTTCGGTTACGTTTTTAACATGCTGTTTTGCAACTTCGCAAGCAGGAACGCCGGCTTTTAACATACCGATAGCGGCTTCCTGAGCCTTGTAACCTACCTCGATGAGTTCTTTCTGTTCCGGTGTAGCCTTGCCGAAAACGACAGGTCTGCCGATGCTGGATGCATAACCGTCAACTCGGGCACCGATCTGCAGGAAGGTCATATCGCCCTTTTCAATTTTCTTGTTACGGGGACGGCTGATAGCCTGGTTCGAACCCTGACCGGTCAGAACCCAAAGCGGATAAGATTCACGTTCTGCGCCCAGTTCGTGCATTTTGCCCAGAGCCAGGCCGACAACCTGCTGCTCAGTCATGCCGACCTTGATGTTTTCTAAAACATAGTCAAAGGTTTCAGCAGTGATTTTAGCAGCAGCGCGCATGCAAGCCAGTTCGTTTTCTGTCTTATGCATGCGGATTTCGTTGACAACATAGTCAGCTTTTTCAATTTTAACATCGCCATAAACCTTCAGGGCTTCAGCCAACGCTTCGTACACGCCAATGGTCATTAGGGGCAGACCGGCAACGCCGAAACGACGAACGGGCTTATCTCCTAAGAGTCTTTCGATAACGGTGTTAAAGGTGTCCAGCTTTTCGCCGGGGTATTCGGGTTCAGAGGATTCTCTGAAAGCCTTTAATCGACAGATTTCGCTGATTTTGGAACGATCGGAAGCGTAGGTATAACTTTCGGGACCGATTAAGAGGAGGGGGTCGCCTTCAGCCGGAATTAAAACACCGGCAGTTTCAAAAGACGGCCAGTAGTTGGAAAAGTAACGAACAAACTGGGGTTCTGCTTCGTTACCATAACTTAAAATCAGGTCATAGCCCTCTTTTTTCATGGCAGCCTGTACTTTTGTTACACGTTCTTTAAATTCCTCGTTGGGGATTGATGGAATATTTAACATTGTTTTTACTCCTTTCCGCATAGCCAGTCAGCAGGATTGTCAACCAGCATCGTTTTAA
Source organism: Clostridia bacterium (assembly GCA_045132895.1). Taxonomy (GTDB): domain Bacteria; phylum Bacillota; class Clostridia; order UBA1381; family UBA9506; genus UMGS755. The sequence goes on along the minus strand of JBGUTC010000051.1, from coordinate 13,085 downwards.
TTTGTTCGTTAGTAATACCTTCGTCCTCCATCATGGGGACAATATTGGTCAGGACATGGTCATAGCCCCAGCCGCCATAGGTATGTAACAGATTTTTAAGGCAGAGATCGCAGGTTAAGAGGATCTGCTTTAAGTAACCGTCGTCAATGAGCTTTTTCAGAAGCGTTACGCGGTCTGTGTCATGGACAAAGTTGCCGTAACCGGAGTTTCTGACTTCACGGCGGATATAATACTCTTTGCCGAAGTTATCAAATTCGACATAAACGCCTTTTTTCAGGAGAGCGTAGATGTAATCCTCCCTGTTTTCAACGTCAATGTGGCTGATACAGATCCGGTCCGGTTTTACGCCGGCATTAAGCAGGATTTCCGTTGCTTCGATGCCGTTGGTTGTCCAGGGGTTGATATGCACATTGATGGCAGCGCCGGTTTTTTTCTGCGCAATAGCAGCGGCGCGGAGGACGCGACGCTCCTTATCGTCAAAAATTTCGCTGATGCCGATTTCACCGATATAGCCGGCGCAAACGCCGTTTATGCCTTCTTCCAGTTCCTTAACCATCAGTTCGGCGATTTCTTCGTCGCTCATGCTGTCGAATTCCTTGGGGTGGGTTTCGCCAACATAAAAGCCGGTACCCATAATGATGTTCAATCCGGTTTCTTTAGAAATCCGCACCAGACCCTCCGGGTCACGGCCAATGCCGGGGAGGGAAGCGTCAATCATGGTGTTTCCGCCTGCGTTTTTATAAAACATTAACTCTTTAATGGCAACTTCTTCATCGGTTAATAACAGGTTATCTTTTAATGCATAACAGTCACGACTTAAAATGCCCAGGTTCCACATTTCTACCTTCTGAGTGGCCGGATCTTCAATGCCGGGAACAGGCAGTTCCTGGTAAAAAGCTGTTAAGTCTAAAAGTACGTGTTCGTGTGGTGCAACAACGCCAAGTTCTTCGCGCTTCAGCGTGCCGCAAACGCTTTTGATATCCATGTTTTTCCTCCTTATATTTTATTCGCTCTGAGCCATCAGAGCCATGTATGCCATGTTGGACTGCTGTACATCCAGTCTGCCATACTGTACGATGACGCCAACATCACTTTTGATTTCCATAGAATACTGAACGCCAACGCCAATAGAAAGTCCGCCCAGCGCTTCGCTGTCATCTGTTTTAAAACAACGGATTCTCTTTGCCGGGACAACATAGGGAATGTTTTCCACAGGGTCTCTGTCTTCAAAGTAAACGCTGATTGAAAGATGGGCGTCGCAATCGTTTGTGTTTAAAATCATGACGCTTTCGTGTCCAATGTATTCCGCCTTGGGATCCGGCTGAGGAGATGGACGGTAACCGTCAACGATATACCACTGTTTTTTTCCGCTCATGGAAAGAACCTGCCTTTCATACAATATACCTATATTATATAAAAATAAAAATCGGGAAGCAATAGGCGTTTGCAATCAAAAATTAGGAATTTGACACAAAAACGATTTTTGTGTATAATAAAAACAAAGATTGGGAAGAGGAACAGGGTCTATGAATGAAAATGTTGTTGTCATAGAAAAAGAACTATTATTTAAGCAGCACCATAATGTTCATATTCATTTGTCAGATGAATGTAAGGACTATGTCGGTGTTCTGCATCAGCATAAGTTTATCGAAATTGTTTACATTTTGTCCGGCAGAGCAAGGCATATCATTGATGACCGGGAATATGCCGTCAAAAAAGGGGACATTTCTGTCATCAATTCCTATGAAGCCCATGCGTTTTTGGCGGAGGAAGATTGTGATGAGCCTTTCCTGGCGTATGACCTGATGTTTACACCGGATTTTTTAGACCAGAGCTGTCTGTCCGGTGAGGATTTCTCTCTTTTATCGGATTCGTTTTTGTTTTACTCTTTGTTCCCTGATGAAAAAGACTTTAAAGAGCGGTTCAATTTGATTCCTAACCAGTATGAACTGGGGTCTGTATTTGATAAAGTTTATACGGAATATAAGAGCCGGAAAACGGGCTATGTCAACCTGATCCGGATTTATACGGCTGAAATTATGATCCGGCTTCTGCGGAAAATTCAGTATCAGGATGAGAACAATCTCTCTGCGGCGCAAAAGCATATTGTTCTTGAGATTATGGACTATATTGAAAATAATTACAGTATCAAAATTAAAACCGAAGAAATTGCTTCGAAACTGTTTTTTAATAAGAATTATATTTCTAAGTTGTTTAAAAAGGAAACGGGGATTTCCATTCATGAATTTGTGAAGGAAATTCGTATCAAAGAAGCCTGCAAGCTACTTTCCAAAACCAATCAGACCATAGCGGAAATTGCAAAAGATTGCGGTTTTTCGGATATGAAAACCTTTTATTCCGTCTTTAAAAAGCAAACCGGTTGCACGCCGAAGGCTTACCGTGACGGGGCCTGCCAGTAAAAACGATTCAAAACCCGATGTGCCTCAAAAGGGGTGCATCGGTTTTTTTTGACCTTATTTTCTGCAACCGGGGTTGCCGATAAGTTTTTTGTGTTATGAAAATTTAAACGGAATTGACTTGCCCGGTATATCAAAACGAACCGAAAGGCAATATACTCTTAGTAGAGCAGAAAATTTTACCTGTTGACGACAGAAAAATGGCTGTGCTATTATGAGTTTATGGAGGTGTTTCGCAATGAAACGAGGAAGCGGCGTTTTAATGCCGGTCAGTTCCCTCTGGGGGACATATGGTATCGGCGGTTTTTCCCGACATGCAAAAGAGTTTATAGATTTTCTGGCAGACTGCGGATTTTCTTACTGGCAGGTTCTGCCGTTTACAATGACAGATGAATTCAATTCGCCTTATAAATCTTTTTCCGCTTTTGGCGGCAATCCCTATTTCATAGACCTGGAGCAATTAAAAGAGGAGGGTCTTCTGACAGAGGAAGAACTTTTGAGTCAGGTTCAGCAAACGCCCTATCAGTGTGAATATGCGCGGTTACAGGAAACGAGGCGGTTCATTTTAAACAAGGCCTCCGGACGGGCGAAGAACCGGACGGAAATCGAGGGGTTTACCGGGGAGAAGCCTTATCTGGAGCAGTGTTGTCAGTTTCTGGCGCGAAAAGATGCTAACGACCAGAAGTGCTGGATTGAGTGGGAAAGGGATTCTTTTGACCCGGAGCAGTTATTTTTCTGGCGTTTTGTTCAGTTTACATTTTTCAGGCAATGGCAAGGCATTAAGACCTATGCCAACCGGAAGGGAATTCAGGTCATTGGTGACATTCCTTTTTATGTGGCTTATGACAGTGCAGATGTTTGGGGAAACCGAAGGTTATTTCAGCTTTATGATGATGGCCGGATCAAGCGGGTGGCGGGTGTGCCACCGGATTATTTTTCTGCCGATGGGCAGCTTTGGGGAAATCCTTTATATGATTGGAGCGCCATGGAAGAAACAAATTATGCCTGGTGGCGCAACCGGATGGCACACATGCTTTCTCTGTTTGATGGCGTCCGCATTGACCATTTCCGGGGGATGGATTCTTATTGGAGCGTTCCGGCTGAAGCCCGGACGGCCCGGGAGGGGCGATGGGAGAATGGACCGGGTAAAAAGCTGGTGGATGCCCTTCGCCAGATTACGCAAGGTCGGCTGGTTGTGGCAGAAGATCTGGGCAATATCACAGATTCTGTCCGGACGCTGGTTAACGATAGCGGTTTTCCCGGCATGCGGGTGTTGCAATTTGGTTTTTTAGACGGGCGCGATTCCTTTCACAGGCCCCATCATTACCCTGAAAATTGCGTTGCTTATACGGGCACGCACGACAATAACACGTTGCTGGGTTATCTTTGGGAACTGGAGGAGCCCCGCCGCCGGGAACTTATGGGATATTGCGGTTTTAACGGGCACTGGAATGAAAGCTATGACAGTATTTTGCAGCGAATGCTCGAAAGTCGGGCAAACCTGGTCTTGTTCCCGATTCAGGACCTTTTACACTTTGGCGCAGATACCCGCCTGAATTATCCCGGTCGGGCAGAGGGCAACTGGGGATTCCGGGTGACTCAGGAGCAAATCGAGAGCTTAGACCGCCGGAAATTCAAAGAATGGAACACCAAAAGCGGCAGATAACAAAAGGGCAATAGCGTTTTGCTATTGCCCTTTTACTTACTTTGTTCTGTCTTTTGTTAAAGGTTTGAGTGATGTTTTATTTTGCAGGACCATATACCGGACTTTGCCGCTTTGGTATGGATTTATAAATGCGAAACTGTCTCCGGCGTTAATGGTGGTTTCGATGGGTGTATAGTTGCTGAGCGTTGACAAGGTATCATCGTAGTTTGCGTAGAGGCACCAGACGGTTATAGGCGATGCCGTGTTATTGTAAATCACGGACGTTGTCTCGCTGCTCGTTTTGTGAATAGGAGCAAGGTAAACATCTTGGTTCCCGATCAGTGCCTTGGTAGCGGCTTCGCAATCAATCAAACCGTAACCGAACGTGGTGTCATAGCCGGCGTCGTTTCCTAAGTTGACCGCTGTTTCTTTCAGCAGCGTTTTAAATTCCGGAAGGGAAATATCCGGCTTCATGGATTTTGCGATGGCGGCCAGGCCGGAAACGTGAGGCGCGGCAAAGGAAGTGCCGTCGTTGTTTGTAAAACCGGGGATTGCGGTACTGATAACATCCTGGCCCGGAGCCACAACGTAGACGCTTTCATTTTTCTGGGAAAAGGTGCAGGCACCGTTTGATTGTGTCACAGCTCCGACGCCGATGGCGCTTTCACATCCGGCAGGATATAAAATGTCCTGGCTGCCTTTGTTGCCCACAGCCGCGACCACGATAGTGCCGGAATTTGCAGCGTTTGTGACGAATTCATTTAACATCGCAATGGCATTTGCCTGCGTGGAGGCGTCTAATGCATCAAGTTCTAACGTCAGGCTCATGTTAATGACATCTGCCTCATAGAGAACGCAGGCGTCATAAATCGCTTGCAGAATACAGATGAGGGTTGTTCTGGAGTTTTCAAAGGCCTTTAAAGGAAGAATGGAGGCGTTTTCAGCCGTGCCGGCAATGATGCCGCTGACGAAAGTTCCATGTCCGTTGGTATCAGAGGTGTTGTTGCCTCTTTCGACCATATATCCGTCTTCTGTTTCGATTTGCGTGTAAGAACTTCCCGGCAAAAGACGACCGGATAATATGCCGATGCCCTCTGCGCCGGAGTCAATAACAGCAACGGTAACCTCGTTTCCGCCGCAACCGATTTTGTTGGGGAATGTGGCTTTGATATGTTCCAGATTCCAGTTGGTTTCTGTACTGCACAATGAAACGGGAACGTTGGGGGCATATAATTCCACGATACCGGCATCTAAATATTCCTGCAGTTCATCTTCGCTTACAAGTTGGACGACAGGGGTTCTGCCGGTAGAAAAGAATTGGATTCGATTGTTTAATTTTACAACGTATTGCGTTTCTTCGGCGCCGGCTTTCATGCCAAACAGAAGAAGACACAGTGCGAGGATAGGCAGCAGTTTTTTCATAAGGCTCCTCCTTCGTTATACTCGTCTAATTGTATTATACAAAAAAGAGAAAGCCTTGTCAATAAAAGAAGTAGACAAAGGAGCTATGCTGTGCATAGCCCCTTCTCTGGAGGTTGTGTGATATATTAATTTGGTTGGTTGGCAATTATTTTACGATAACGATTTCCTGAACAGCGTCTTTATAAATCTTGATGAGGACGCGGCTGGGATCTAAGTCATCGTACTGGGAGATTTCGTTTGCATCTACGACGCGGATCGCATTCTGTTTTCTGGAAGAATCGAATTCATAAACGGTTACATCTGAAAGACCGTAGTTTGCGATGGCACCGTCATTGACCTGTACGTTGATGGAAGAAGCAAACTTCTTCGTTACGCGACCGTAAATCAATTCTAAGTCGTCGATGGTCTGGGTAAATTCTGTACCCTTTTTGCTTGCGTCGAAGAGCAGACGGAAACCGCTGATTTCATTTTTGGTGTTGAGTTTTAACTGAACAACGTCACCCTTAGCAAGGGCAGCAGACCCTTCGCCCTGCTCTTTGACTAAGATACCGTCAACGTCTGTGTCAAAGGACACGCGCTCGCCGTTTTGATAGACATAGAGTCTCTGAACCGTTTCGTTGTTTGCGTTTAAGACAGTTGCAATCTGATCCACGACAGCAATAGGTGCTTCAACGCTGGCAGATGCTGCGGAGTTTGTCACAATGACAACCTTTGCGGTCAGATCTTCGCTGACGTCGTAAACAAGGACGTCGTAGGCTTCGTTATCATCAAAGAGTTTGAGCGTTTCAATACTGTAATCTTCCGGGTCGGTTGCCCCTGCCGGGATGTTTAAAATCAGGGTACTGTCATTCAGATTATAGGCCCCCAGTTTCTTAGAAGCCTTTTTGTAGGTTAATTCACCGGCAGCGTTTAAAGAAAACTTGTTTTTATTAATGGAGCCGGAAGAAGTCAGGTCAGTCGCGGTGTTCAGCTGTGTCAATTCGCCTTTGGCGTTTAACTCAAAGGTAACTAACTGCTTGGTGAAGGTTTCGCCGGACTTAAGGGCTGCCAGAACAGTTTCCGGGGCTACAGAACTAGTACCGTTAAAACGGATTTTTTCACCGGACTTTACGATAACAACTTCGCCGTCTTTGTTAAAGATTTTGAGTTCTAAAGCCTTGTCAAAGCCATTCGTCAGACCACCGTCGATGGCGTAGGCATAGTTAGAAGAGAGAGCTTTTGTTGTATCAACAGCAGCAATTTTGCCCTCGATATCCAGGTAGAAGGTACCTTCGTCGTTTAACTTGATTTCTTCAGTGTAGTTTTTGGCAATTTCATATTCCTTGCCGTCAATGGTGCGTTTGTCGCCGTCTTTCTGTTCCACTTTACCGGTAACCTTGTTAGAGGAAACCTCAATGGAGAGAATGGTTCCGTCAACGCTTTTGGCAACACTTAACACGTCCCATTCAGAAAGGTCCGTCAGACTGATTAAATGACCGGCACGGGTCATAGTAAATTTAACATCCTTATTCTCCGGATCTAAAACCAGGGAGGGATTGCCGTATTTATCTGTAACCTTGTGACTGCCGGGGATTACGTTTTCGACAACCAGGTTCGTCAGAGATGTGACGAATACCAGGTCGTAAACATCGTCATTATCAATATCCAGACAGACAATGCGGCCGGATTCAGGCTGCAGCAATTCCGCGTCAAATGCCGTTGCTTTGCCGTTATAAATCATCTGCGCACCGGACGCGATGGTCAGTTCTTTCGGCTTTTTGTCTGTGTCTTTATTGATCCAGTATTCCACTGTTGTGTTGCTGGATTCTTGAGCGGTAACGGATTCAATGTTACCTGTAGCGACGGTGATGGAATGGTTCTTGTTTTCGTCGGCTCTTGCCAGAATTAATTCCTTGTCGCCGGCAGAGAGTTCGCGGACATAATAGGTGACATTAAACCCTAACAGATTCCGGACGACCGGCAGCGCTTCTTCGGAAACTTTAAAGGTTTTGTCGCCGATTCTGACTTCGTTGTCCTTTAAGGAACTGGAACCGGAGATAGAACTGATGCCGATGGCGGTAATCTGACCGTTGTCCTTGGTTACATCCAGAATATCTTCCAGAATGGTCTTGTCAACGACTTCAAATTTTTCGTCGTTACCAAAACCGACTTGTTCCATCATTTTGATGGTCAGGGCATTAAAGGTCATTTGGGACACCATGCCGCGGATAACTTTTTCATCAGAGCCGGCAGCGGCGTTTTTAGCCACGCCAATCTGTCTGCCCACGGAGATATAGCCGCCGGGGAAACCGCCTTTTTTCTCAGCAGCGGGTTCGTGACCCAGGATTCTGACCAAAATGGTCATGGCTTCAGCGTAGCTGATCGGATCATCGGGACGGAAGTTGCCCATGTCATCACCAACAACGATTCCCTGATCGGAAGCCACGTTAATATAGCCGTTTGCCCAGTGGTTTTCAACCACGTCGGGGAATTTTGTCTGGTATTTTGAAGACTGTGCTACGTTGCCGAGTCCCATGGTTTCAACGGCAACTTTCGCAAATTCAGAACGACGGATGGTTGCTTCAGGACGGAAATTACCGTCATCGTCACCTACCATGATGCCTAAAGCACCCAGCGTTTCAATAGATTCAACATAGGGAGAATCAACTACGTCAGAGGGCAGAGCTGCAAAACCGGTTACGGCTGAACCGAAGGTCATGATTGCGGCCATGAAGCCGGCAATACTTTTTTTAGAGATTGTCATAGAGATTTTCCTCCTTGAATTTTAATTTTATTCTCTGTCGGTCTGGCTGTCTTATCACAGTGTTCCTCCTTGTTAAGGGAAGTGTTTCACCTATGCCGGGGAATATGTGGGTGAACACCCGTGCGCCCGGGCGCTGTCGCCCCTTTTCCGGATCAGAAACGGAAAAGTTAACATAATGCATCTTGTTATGAAAGCGGAGCATTCTGACTTAATAATCAAATGAATGCGCCGAATATGTCATATAACTTGAGAAAGTGGGGAATTGTCAACGTGTTTGACACTAGTTTATACGGCAAAGTGGAGGAAAAGTTCCGGAAAACGAAAAAATTATACCCGGGAATTATTGGAAGCATATAGGATTATGTAAACCAAAAGAGGGTTATAACAAAGAAAAACCGCTTAGGATTTGTGAAAAAATCAGGTGGTTTTCTTGACTTACAGGCATTTTTCTATTACAATAAAATTGAGTATTTATGCGCATTATGATAGCGTTTTCAGAATGGAGGGTAACGCATGTCTCTTCGGATTCGCAACTTGAAATTGATCCCCGGTGAGCCTGAGGGACGGCTGAAAGAAAAAGCCCTCAAGGTTTTAGGGAAAAAAGAAAAGGACCTGGTGGATTTCCGGATTGTTCGTCAGTCGATTGATGCGCGGAAAAAGCAGGTTCACTTGGTTTATAGCGTGGAACTGACGTTACAGGACGAGGCCGGTATCATTTGCGGCAGTGATGTGGAAAAGGTTATGCCTGCAGCAGAAGAGCCGGAACTGAAAGCATCCTTTACAGACCGCCCTGTGGTTGTGGGAACGGGGCCCTGCGGTCTTTTTGCGGCACTGACCCTGGCTCGCGCCGGCGCACCGCCGCTCATTTTAGAGCGAGGCGCACAGGTGACTGAGCGAACAAAAAAAGTGGAAGCTTATTGGAACACCGGCGTTTTAGATCCTGATTCCAATGTACAATTTGGCGAAGGCGGTGCCGGAACCTTTTCTGACGGAAAGCTGACCACCCGTATCAGTGACCCCAGAAGCCGGAAAGTCCTGGAGGATTTTCATGCTTTCGGTGCGGATGATGACATTTTATATAAAGCAAAGCCCCATATCGGGACGGATGTTCTCCGTCAGGTCATTCAGAATATTCGGAAGTACTTAATCAGTCTGGGTTGTGAGTTTCAATTTGAAACCTCTCTGGCAGATATCCGGATTCAACATGGCGCAGTTTGTGGCATTGTGACATCCCGCGAGACGTTCATTCCTTGCTCTCATCTGGTGCTTGCCATTGGCCATAGCGCCCGGGATACCTATGAAATGCTGTTGTCCCGAGGGGTTTCTATGGTGCAGAAGCCTTTTTCTGTGGGTGTCCGGATTGAGCATCTGCAGAAAGAAATGGACCGGGCTCTCTACGGTGATTTTGCCGGTCATCCGGCACTGGGTCCGGCGGAATATCAATTGTCTCACAGAGTGGGGAACGATGCTTGTTATAGTTTTTGTATGTGTCCCGGCGGTTTGGTGGTTGCATCGGCATCTGAGCCGGAAACTGTAGTTACCAACGGCATGAGTTTCCGGAGTCGGAGCGAAGAAAATGCCAATGCTGCTCTGTGCGTTAATGTAGACGAGCGGTATTTTGACAGTGACCATCCTCTGGCAGGGGTGGCATTTCAGCGGTCGCTGGAGCAAAAAGCCTTTCAGATGACGTTTGGGAAAGGTGCACCGGTGCAAACCGTAGGTAGTTTTCTGCAAGGTGGCGCTTCTGTTTTTGGAAGAGTCACGCCCGGTTATACCGGTCAGGTGGTCCCTTGCGATTTACACCAGTTATTTCCCCGCCCGGTTTCAGAATTTCTGGAAACGGGTATTCGGGTTTTTGATAAGAAAATTAAGGGTTTTGGTGCTCCGGATGCTGTTTTGACGGGTCCTGAGACAAGAACCAGTGCGCCGGTACGGATTCTCCGGAATGAAAACTTTGAAAGTATTTCCGTTTCCGGTTTGTATCCTGCCGGTGAAGGCGCCGGCTATGCCGGTGGTATTATGAGTGCGGCGGTGGATGGTATCCGCGTTGCACAGGGAATTTTAAGGAAAGAAGATGGAACGAAGCATGAATAAAAAAATGGCGACCCTATTAGGCGTTTTGGTGAACGCTGCCTGGGGTTCATCCTTTATTTTGATGAAGAATGTGGCGGCGGATGTGCCCGCTTTAGGTTTTCTGGCCTTGCGTTTCGGTATGGCAGGCTTGATTTTAGCCATTGTTTTCTGGAAGCAATTCAGAAAACTGACTAAAAAGATGGTGTTTCAGTCCTTTGCGTTGGGGGGCATGCTCTCCGGCTACATGATTTTTCAGGTAGTAGGTCTCCGGGACACCTCAGCTTCAAACTCTGCCTTTATAACAAGCCTCAGCGTTTTGGTTGTTCCCTTTTTGTCTGCATTTTTTCTGAAAAAAATGCCAACCAAGTCTAACTGGTTCGGTGTTTTGCTGGCTATTGCCGGTCTTGTGTTTGTGACGGGAATCTATCAGGGGGCAGATGCTCTGGTCTGGGGCGATTTGTTGACCTTCTTCTGTGCTGTTTGTGTAGCGGCGCATATTATTGTTGCAGATAAATTCTTAAAGGATTCAGATCCGGTACTGTTAGGCGTCGGTCAGACAATTGCTGCTTTTGTGATTTCAATGATTGCGTGGACCATTCAAACGCCAGCAAGTTTTGCCACGGTGAACTACAGCGGCACGTTAATTACCTCTGTTGTCTTAACAGCTGTTTTTTGCACATCCTTTGCCTTTACGGGTCAGATTGTTGTGCAGAAGCATCTGTCACCTGCCCGCGTGGCGGTTATCTTTACGCTGGAGCCGGTATTTGCTTATCTGTATGCCTTAGTCATTCCGGGTCCGGAAGGTTTAACCGAACCCCTGACATGGGCGAAAATCTTAGGTTGTCTGTTGGTTGTGGGTGGTATGATTGTTTCAGAAAGCGGTCTTTTGAATAAAAAGAGAGTATAGAAGTACCCTTTGAAAAAGCGGGTGCGTTAAGGTTAAACATGCTCAGTTGATGAAAAAATGAGTCGGGAAAAGGTTTTGACCGAGATCTGTCAGCGTTTGCAAGTTTATGAACCTGAGTTTCATTGTTCTATTATACGATTTTGCATAGAAAGGAAGTTTTTACATGGCACGCGAATTATCAGAAAAAACCCTGCATTTTCTTGATGGCGCAGAAAGAGAGACACTTGCTCTTCTGGAGGAACTGTGCCGGATTCCGGCACCGTCTCATCATGAAGAGAAACGTGCAGAATTTTGCCTGAAATGGTTTTTAGATCATGGTGCAGAAGGGTCTTATATTGATGAGGCTCTTAATGTTATTTATCCTATGAATTGTGAAGGAAGAGATGATATCGTAGTATTCATGGCGCATACAGACACGGTTTTTCCGGATGCGGAGCCTTATCCCTACCAAAATGACGGTGAATACATTTATTGTCCGGGCGTTTGCGATGATACGGTTTGCCTGGTGCAGATTATGATGACCATGAAATATATTTTAGAAAATGGTTTAAAACCGGATTGCGGGATTATATTTGCCGCTAACGCCTGCGAAGAAGGATTGGGCAATTTAAAGGGCATTCGTCAGATCATGAAAGATTATGCAGGCAGAATCAAAGCGGTTTATACCGTTGACGGTGGCTATCGCCATATTGTGAACCGCTGTGTAGGTTCCCATCGCTATCGCGTCACGATTGAAACAGAAGGTGGCCATTCCTATGGTGCCTTTGGGAATAAAAATGCGATTTACTATCTGTCAGACCTGGTTTGCCGGTTCTATGACCAGAAAGTGCCGCAAAAAGAAGGCGCTAAAACAACTTACAATGTTGGTATTATAGAGGGAGGCACTTCTGTCAACACCATTGCACAGCAGGCTTCGGTTCTGTATGAATACCGTTCCGATGATGAAGAGTGTCTGGCCGTCATGCAGGCTTCTTTTGAAAAGGAAATTGAAAAAACAAAGGAAAAAGGCGTTGGCGTCACCGTAGAACTGCTGGGAGAACGTCCTTGTTCCGGCAAAGTGGATGAAGCCATCCTGCATGCGATGGCAGAACGATGCATGGCCGTGCAGGAAAAGCATTCCGGTATCCCTTGCGTTGCAGAGTCCGGCTCAACGGATTGTAATATTCCCATGTCCTTAGGTGTCCCTGCCATTTGCGTTGGTAGCTATGTGGGCAGCGGCGTCCATACCAGAGAGGAAAAGCTGGAAATCAGCAGTATTCCTGTTGGTCTTAAAATTGTTGCGGAATTGATTCTGGATTATTTTACAGAATAAAAGGTCGAGGGGCAGTGACAAAAGTCACTGCCCCTCTTTCTCTTTGCTTGTCATACTCGTGCGCAAAGATTATGATTTTGGTGTCGCAACCTAAAAAACAAAAAAAAGTGTACCGACATAACGCCGGCACACCGAAAAATGCACCTGTGCTATTTGTTACCACACAAATTGAAAACATCAAACAAAGATGCACTTCAAGCGGATGCATTTTTACACATGAACACAAAAAATACACCTTCGTTTGATTATTATTCAATTTGTGTGGTACATTTATTGTAATATACCGTTTTCTAAAATGCAAGAATTATTTTTTTGCTTTTTGAATGTTAGGAACCAATTATCATTTACAAAAAAACCACCCGTCAGGGTGGTTTTTTAATATTTTTATTCATAATCCTTACACAACAAGGCACGAATATAACCCTTGCATGTTGTGGTGGAATAGATATAAAATCCTCTGCTATAGTAAAATCTGACTAAGGGCGAAGCTTTTGCGGCGGTGTGCAGAATCACACGCTTAATCCCCATTTTCTTCATTTCGTGGTCAAAAACTGCCATGATGGATT
>JBGUTC010000050.1:0-30070 GCA_045132895.1 Clostridia bacterium | reverse complement strand
CCGGCTGCCGGTGGCGGCGCCTGGGGCTGGGAATATCACACGGATGATGAAGTAGAGGAGACATTCGGAGACAAACCCTATGACTGGTACCAGTGGTATTTTGATTATTGCGATGAAGAGGTTGCAAAAATCAAAGCCGCTGTTGAGGACAAGTCTGTTAAGGTCAGCGAAGTCTTTTCCGATATGCCTTCTGCTGAACCTATGATTCCCCTGATGGAAGGCCTTGCTTTTGATGCCAATAATATTGTCGTTGTCAATATTTTAAATAGTGGCGGCTACATGAAAGGAATTCCCCTTGACTATCAGGTGGAAATTGCTGCAAGGGTGAATAAAAACGGTGTACATCCCATTCACAATAACGGATTGCCGAAGCCGATTATGGCGCATTTATACCGTGACAGAATTGCGCCGGTTGAAATGGAACTGGCGGCTTTTGAGAATCATAGCCGTGAACTGCTTGTTGACCTTGTTTTAATGGATCCCTGGACGAAATCAAGAGCCCAAGCGGAAAAGTTGATTGATGATATTTTCGCACTTCCTTGTAATCAGGATATGAAAGAATATTATCGCTGATATAAACAAAAAATCCTGCAAAGCTTTAACGTGCTTTGCAGGATTTTCTTATGTGCAGCGATGGTTCAAACACCTTTTGCAGCGGCCAGGATTCTGTACCGTTAATCATGGAAAGAAGCGCTTCGGCGGCCGCTTTTCCTAAATATTCCTTTGGATGCGCGACACTGGTTAAACTGGGTGAAAGAGTTGAAGCGATGACAGTGTCATCCACGCTGACGATAGATATGTCGTCCGGAACGGAAACAGACAGATGCTTTAAGGAACGGTAGCATTTTTGCGCAACAATATCGTTATAACAGAATAAGCCGGTTATATCCGGAGCCTTTACTAATAGACTCTTTAAAGCGTCTTCCAGATTTTCGTCAAAGTTAATTTTTAGGGGCGTATATTTCAATGCGTCTGAAAAACCTTTCCAGCGGAGTTCTGAATCTGCGCGACCGTCATAGGTTACCATGGCGAGTTTTTTGTGCCCTGATGACATGAAGTAATTTGCTGCAATGGCACCGGACTGTTCCTCGTTCATAATGGCATAGGATTGAGGAACGTTATCGTATGCCCGGTCAATCATAATATAGGGAATGTTCTGGGCAACTAATTGTTCCAGTAATGTTGCCAGTCTTTCCGGTGCCGGAGTGCTTTCCGGTGATGGCTGAAACAGAATCCCGTTAGTTCCCTCTGCCATCACTTTTTCCAGAACGGAACAAATAACATTGGCATCGTCTTTTGTATCGTTTAGAACCAGACTGACATCTTCATTTTCTAAAGCGGAACAAATTGCATGAAGATAGTGAGGCACAAAGTAATGGTCTGTTAAATCCAACAAAACATCGATTCGGTATTTCGGCGGTAAGAGACAGGCTTTGCAAAAAGAGCCCTTTCCGTGATGCTTTTCAATCAAGCCTTCGTTTGCTAAAATAGCAATGGCATCACGAATGGTCCGCCGGCCAACCTGATAGCTTTCAATCATTTCGGATTCGCTCATGAGTTTTTCGCCAACGGCAATTTCTCCGGTTGTTATTTGTTTTCTGATATGATTCGCCAACTGCAGATACAGAGGCGTGCAACTGTTCCTGTCTAGCATATTTGTACCACACTTCCCAAAAAATCATTTTAATTATATAGGATTTTCCGAAAAAAATCAAGCAAAACAAATATTTTCAGCATTTGGCCCGTTTTTTTCATTAAAAGTGTCACTGGAACGCTAAAAGTGTCACTTGCAGTTGTTGGAGGGTTTGTGATATGATATACTAAAATATCATAGGTGTTTTACCTGTGTGTCATGAATAAAATATAATGTTAAGGAGACAACGATGATGACAACTATTATCTCTGACAAAACCACAACATATAATATTGTGATTCCTGTCGGTGCAGCTATGGTAGAGCAGACTGCAGCAGAGGAATTGCAGACATACCTGAAAAAGGTATATGGAACAGAACTCGCTATTTTGACAGAAAGCGACGCAAAAGGCAATTGTTTTTATATCGGTCGGACAGAATATGCAAAAGCATCAGGTGTGGCCGGTAAATCGACGGAAAACTGGATTATTAAAGAGCAGGATGGCAATATCATCCTGACGGGTGGTGAAAAGCCGGGCGAGCGTGGTATTATCTATGCTGTTTACCACTTTTTAGAAGATATTGTCGGCGTTCGTTGGTGGTCTGTTTGGGATGAATATATTCCCGAGGCGACAGAACTTTCATTAGAAAGCGGATTCTACAAAGAAGGTACGCCGTACTTTAAGTTCAGAAAAATTCTGGGCTGCATGAAACTGAAAGACTTTTATTATGACGCCAGAACCCGTTGTAATGTCGTTGGTGACGACGGGTTGAAAGATGGTGCTTATGGTACATATCCCGGCGGTGCCAGACGGTTTGGGGAAATGTTGCAGTTTGCTCGTCCGCATCATGTGCATACTTTGAACAGATATCTGCCGCCTCAGGAATATTTTGAAGAACATCCGGAATGGTTTGCCTGGAGCGGTGCAGCGGGTGCCCGTGTTGCTCATACCCATTACTGCCTGACCAATGATGAACTTTGTGAGGCTTGTTTTGAAAAACTCGATGCAATCATTAAAGAAGATAAAAAACTGGAAAAAGAAACTGGTGTTCCGATTCCTGTTTTTTATGATATTTCTTTCCCTGATACCTTAGGAGGCTTCTGCCAGTGTGAAAAATGTCAGGAACTGATTGAAAAGACCGGTCCCGGTGGATATGCGCAGTATTTCGCAAATAAACTGGCTCGTAAGGTTAATGAGGTTCATCCTGATGTTGTGGTGGAGGCTCTGCCTTATGCTGCTTATTTAGAACCGCCGAAGGATGGTATGCTTGCGGAGAAAAATATGACCATCCGTCTGGCGCAGGTCTTTGTTGACCTGATTCATGATACCAAAAACAGAGGTAACGAATGGTACATGCACCTGATTAAGGAATGGTCTGAACTCTGCAAAAAATCCGGCGCTGATTTTTATATCTGGGAGTATATGTTTAATCTGTTTGTTGATATGCCGTTGCCGGTTCCTAAGAGACTGTGTGAAACATTTAAGACCTTCAAGGAATATGGTGTTTCCGGTATTTTTGTTGAAAATGAACGTACTTGTTCTGATATGTGGGAACTGGTTCACTTTATGTTAGTTCAGCTGAGCGAAAATCCGGACCTGGATGAAGAGACGCTTTTAAATGACTTTATTCCGAAGTTTTACGGTGCAGCCGGGGTCTATGTCAGAGAATATCTGGAACTGCTCTATAGCGCTGCTTTAGAGAACAATTTCTCCGCTTTCTGTATCATTGAGAGTGCACACTTTAACTATATAGATGCTAAAACCGCAGTAAAAGGCATGGAACTTCTGGATAAAGCGTTGGAGGCGGTAAAAGGTGATTCTGTTATGGAATATCGTGTCCAGCACTTGAAGACCAATCTCGGCGGTAATATCTTAGTCAGATTCTTTGACTTAAAGAAGATTGCAGAGCGCCAGGGTGTTGCGTTTGATTTTGATCCCGAAGCATTGCGGAAGATGGTTGTCAGCGGCTATGAACTGGCAAAAACCCATCCCCGCTGTCAGGTACAACGTGTGGATGATCAGATCCGGTATTACAGCAACATGACCTTAGTAGAAGAAACAGCGGCTCTGCCGGCTGAACTGTCTGACGTAAACCCGAATGATGCGTATCAGTTCTTCTATAAGAACTCCTGCCGTCATATTCTTGATATGCCGGATTACGGCGTATCCTATGTAGAGGATCCGGATTCTGCATTGGGCATCGTTCAGAAAATCCAGCGCACAGCTGAAGCAGATCCCCTGCAGATGATGCCGCTCTTAACAACCAGTAAGTATGATGAATATAAAGGTGGCGTTACAATCAAAATTCAGCAGAATGCAGAATATATTGATGGCGTTGAACTGTTCAGAGAAAATATCGTTCCGGATGAATACCATCTCTACAAAATCGGCTCCGCAACGAACATTGGAGACTATGGCGATACCCGTGTGGACATTTTTGGTAACAACTTTGAATGGCTCAGCCTGTCCGGTATTTCTGTAGCATTTCCGATGGATGCCTGCGATGTCTATCTTTCTATTAAATTCACTGGCGAAATGTACGGCGGTGCTAAGGGTAGCGAAGAAGCGATTTACCTGGACCGCGCTATTGTTGTCCGTAAATAGTTTAGGAGAATATTTATGAAAACCACCATTATTTTAAATCAGGAAACGGCTTATAGCATTGTGGTTCCCAATGATGCAACGCCTGTTGAAATAACAGCATCAGAGGAACTCCGGTGTTATTTAGAGAAAGTCTACGGCGTATGTCTTCCTATTTGCACCGAAAATGCCGCAAATGGAATGGGTTTTTATATTGGACGTACTGCTTATGCTGAAGCAGCGGGGGTTTGCGGAACTTCTGTGGAAAACTGGATTATTAAAATGCATGACGGCAATGTGATTTTAACCGGTGGTGTTAATCCGGACGACCGTGGTATTATCTATGCTGTTTATCATTTTCTGGAAGATGTTGTCGGTGTTCGTTGGTGGTCTGATTGGGAAGAATATATCCCCGAAACAGACGAACTGTCTCTGGAAGAAGATTGTGTGAAAGAGGGCACCCCTGCCTTTTCTTACAGAAAGATTCTTGCCAATATGCACCTGAAAGACTTTTATTATAGTGCCAGAACCCGTGGTAACGTCGTAGGTGATGACGGCCTGGCAGAAGGAGCGTATGGTAATTATCCTGGTGGTGTGCGGCGTTTTGGCGGCGCGATTCACATGGCTCGTCCGCACCATACGCATACTTTGAATAAAATTCTGCCTTCGGCAGAGTACTATGAGGATCATCCTGAGTGGTTTGCCTGGAGCGACGCTGAAGGCAAACGAATCCCTCATGGGCATTACTGCTTAAGTAGTGAGGGCTTATATGAAGCGTTACTGGAAAAAATTATGGTCTGTATTGAGGAAGATAAGGCGCTGGAAAAAGAAACCGGCGTCCCCATTCCCATTTTCTATGATGTTTCCTGCCCGGACTTTTTAGGTGGTTTTTGTCAATGTGAAGCATGTAAGGCATCTATCGAAAAATCCGGACCCAGCGGCTATATTTTGCAATTTGTCAATAAGATTGCCCGTGGAGTGGGAGAGCATCATCCGGATGTATTGATCAGTGGGTCTTCCTATGCAGCACATATAGAACCGCCCAAGGATGGCACCTTGCCGGACAAGAATGTGATTCTTAAAATGGCTCATGTCTTTGAAGACATCATTCACGATACAGAAAACCGCGGCAATGAGAACTATAAACGTTTGCTATATCAGTGGGGAGAGGTTTGTAAAAAGGCAGATTGTGCTTACTATATCTGGGAATATATGTATAATCTGTTTATTGATATGCCCCTGCCGATTTCCAAGCGTCTCTGCCAGTTGTTAAGAACCTTTTATGAGTGCGGTATTTCCGGTATTTTCGTAGAAAATGAAAAATTATCTACAGATATGTGGGAACTGTTGCAGTATATGCTGGTGCACCTGTGCGAAGATCCATATCTGGATGAAGAAACCTTGCTCAATGACTTTTTGCCTAAGTTTTATGGCGCTGCCGGCGACTATGTCAGAGATTATATTGAATTAATCAACGCCTGCGCTTTAGAGCATGATTTTTCTGTCTTCTGTATCATAGAAAGTATGCATTTTAACTATTTAGATGCCAGAACCGTGGTTAAGGGTATGGAGATTCTGAATCAGGCATTAGACGCTGTTAAGGGCGATTCTGTGCTTGAATCCCGTGTACGGTATATCAGGACTCTTCTGGTGGGTAGCATGCTGGTAAAATTTTTTGATTTAAAGAAAATAGCGGTTCGCCAGGGGGTTGCTTTTGAATTTGATCCGGAAGAATTACGGAAAATGGTAATTGAAGGCCTGGAAGATGCGAAGAAGCATCCAAAATTTGAAGCTGATAGTAAAGCGCTTGACGATGAGATTGCTTACTATGGGAATATGACCTTGATTGAGGAATCAGCACCTCTGCCGGCAGAACTGTCTGATGTCAATGCGGAAGATGCCTATCAGTTCTTCTACAAAAATTCCAGCCGTCATATCAGCGACATGCCGGATTACGGTATTTCCTACGTGGATGACTCTGATTCTGCGTTGGGTAGAGTTCAGAAAATTCAGCGGACGCCGGAGTCTGATCCCTTGCAGATGATGGTTTTGTTCACCACAAGTAAAGAGGACGAGTATAGTGGCGGTATTACCATCCGCATTCAGCAGAACGGTGAATATATTGACGGTGTGGAACTGTTTAAAGAGGATATCGTACCGGATGCATACCATCTTTATAAAATCGGTTCTGCAGACAATATCGGAAAATATGGCGACACCCGTGTGGACATTTTCGGTAGCAACTTTGAGTGGCTCAGCCTGTCCGGTATTTCTGTGGCGTTCCCCATGGATGCTTGTGACGTTTATTTGTCCATGAAGTTCACCGGCGAAATGTATGGCGGCAAAAAGGGTAGTGAAGAGGCGATTTATCTGGACCGGGCCATCGTTGTCCGGAAATAAGACAGGGAATGACAGTGACAATTTTGTCACCCGAAAGCTAAAATTGTCACTTGAATCGTTTTATTGTCCCGTGATACAATATATTTACCTTATTAATTAAACGGAGAAAGGAAAGTGAAGTCATGAAAAAATTACTTTCAGTTTTGCTGACCGTTATGTTGCTGTCAACATTATTCGTACCGAGCACCATGGCAGCCACTCGTGTAGAAACCGAGTACCTGAATGAAACCTTTGGCACAACGACAAAGAGTGCATTCTTAGGCTCGACCACAGTTGGCGATGCCTCTAACTATGGTTCTTGGGCGCTCGTTACGACTGCTTACGCTGATGCGACAATGGAAATTGTTGCTGATCCTGCGGATGCCTCTAATATGGTATTGAAATTGAAGAGATCTGCCAATAATACAGGTTCTGCACCTATGCAGGCAAAGACCTTTTTAAAAGACAATGCGACATTAAATAGTGGCGTTGTAGAAATCTCTCTGGATGTTCGTTATGAGCAAACGGTTGCAAAAGGTTTCCCATTGGGTATTGAACCTATTGGTAATTTGAACATCTGGGATCCACAAGCGGCAGGAGTTACTGACACTGACAACTGGTTCATGGTTCTGCAGGGTAGTAAGTTTATCTATCCGTCATCTAATGAGATCAGAACGTATTTAAGTACACCCAATACGTGGAGAACGCATAAATTTATCATTGACTACACACAGGGAACTTTTTCATGGTATGTTGATGATATCTACTTGGGTTCTGCTAATGCAGCTCCTTCTATCAATCATATCAATTTATTCTCACAGAGAGAAAATCGTGGTAGAAACGTAATCTATGTTGACAACATCAAAGTTGAGTCTATTACGTCGACAACTTCTTATGAAGGTAAGAGCATCTTATATACAGGCTCAGATAATATGTTCACTTATGGCCCGCAGGCTGGGGGACAACTTGAAACTGCAAAGATTTCTAAAGCGTCTTCTGCTGACGGATCCGGAACAGCGATTTTTGCTTATTACAATGCAAATAAGGAACTCAAATCTGTTAAGTCTGTTGCCTTTACAGCGAGCGATTTTAATGCAAGTGGCGAAGCGACATTGGATGTACAGATGGATCTGCCGGAAGATAGTACCGATGTAACAAACGGCGAGTTGAAAATTTTCTTCTGGGATGACATGACAAGTTTAAAGCCTTTAGAAGAGCCTGTAACTTTTGCATATAAGTCAAGTCCTGCGCCGAAACTTTTTGTTGTTGGTGATAGTATCAATCATCATTATTTTAGTTATCAATATCCTATCAGCGGTATTGCTCAGCAGATGGGCACCTATTTTAATGGTGTTACTGTAACGTCTAAGGCAACATCCGGCGCAACCACCAACTCAACATTATATAGCACTAATGCAGAAAACAGTAGATGGAATGCAACGTTGAGCGAATCCTCTGTTGGTGATTACGTTATGATTCAACTTGGTACAAATGATTCTCGTAACAGAATTGGTGCAGATACATATATTAACAACCTGACCTATATGTTTAATACGCTGACTGCCAAAGGTGTGAACGTGATTTTATCTACGCCGATTATTGATCGTCGTTTTACAACTGAAGATGCCAATGGTACCTTTACTGTTACTTTTGATTCAAATGGTAAATTTGTTGATACTGATAACTTTACCTATGGCGGAGAAGACTATCTGGAAAGACTTTACGGCTTGATGAATTCTTTAGACGCAAGTGGTGTAGCCGGCTTTGTTTCTATCGATATGACGAAGGCAACATCTGAACTCATTGGTCCCGATGCTAAGTTTGATGATGATTCTAGAAGATATTACTTCATGGATGCTTACTATAACTGGGATGTCTATAAGGATGATCCCAAAGCTGCAATGTCAATCTACAATCCTGACGAAACCAATCCGGATCGAGAATATTTGGGTGATCAATGGATTGAGAGCAATCTCAAAACTGATGCAACCCATCTGACTCTGTACGGAGCGGATACCTTTGCAAAAGAGACCGCGCGTCTGATTAAAGCACTTGATATCTCCCTGTCAGATTATGTAACCAACTTAAATAAAACGATTACTTATCCGAACTTGGGTTATGGTTATTAATTTTACTGTGTGAAGTAAAGTAAAAGTTGACCGCCGAATTATGTAAAGTGAAAAAACTTTACATAATTCGGCGGTTTTTTATCGTTAAATTTCTCCAAAGTTTTTATGTCAAGTTTTATGAAATCTGCAAAATGTAAATTCTAGAAAAAGTGGAAAATTTTTTCTCAAAAACCCCTTATTCAACCAGAAAAAGCAGGGTTTCTATTAAATTTTGAAATATTGTCATTCACCTTTTGATTTTGTCACTTGATAAATAGAGATATTTCATGTAAAATGATATTGTAGACAATAATTTTATTTAAAGGAGAGATATTATGAAAAAAACAACAAGAATCCTGGCATTTGCTCTTGGCGTTTCCCTGCTGCTGACAGCTTGCGGCGGCCCGAAAGACAAAGCATCCACAGGAACAACCACAGACCTTTCATCTTATCCGATTCAAACAGATGAGACTCTGACCTATTGGCGCGCATTAGGTGTTAATATTTCTACATCTGTTGACAACTTCGGTGCTACCGAAATTGCTCAGGAATTGGAAAAGAGAACCGGTGTTAAGGTTAATTACCAGCATCCGGCAGCCGGTCAGGAAACAGAAGCACTCAACCTGATGATTTCTTCTAACGACCTGCCTGACATCGTGCTGAATAGCTGGAACCTCTATCCCGGTGGTCCTCAGAAAGCAATCGATGATGCGGTTATTCTTCCGTTAGACGAATATAAAGAATATGCACCCGCATTCTTCGGTTTCTTGGAACAGCATCCTGACTATGACAAGGGTTCCAAGACTGACGCAGGTAACTACTTCTCCTTCCTGAATATTCAGGATGGCGATGAACTGTTAACCGTTTCCGGTCCTGTTGTTCGTGCTGACTGGCTCCGCGATTTAGGTCTCGAAGCTCCCAAGTCTGTTGATGACTGGACAAAGATGCTGACAGCATTTAAAGATGAAAAAGGCGCAGAAGCTCCTTTCTCTTTCAACTATGGTAACATTTGCTACTTCTTCAACATGTTCGATGCGCGCTTTGATACATACGTTGAAGACGGCGTTGTGAAATATCCTGCAATTCAGCCTGAGTTCAAAAAGGCTCTGACCACCATTCGTGAATGGTTTGATAACGGTCTTTTGGATAAGAACCTGGTATCTGTCGACAAGAAGTTAATCGATAGCCAGATCTTAACCGGTAAAACCGGTGCAACCATTACCTCCGGTGGTGGCGGTATTGGTCAGTACATGAAGAGCGGCGCTGCAAATGACCCGAACTTCGACCTTCTGGCTGTTCCGTTCCCGACCTACAGCGGCGAACCTACCAAATGCATCCCCATGATGACTAACATCACCGGTACCGGTGCATCCATCACCACCCAGGCTAAGAACCCGGCTCTGGCAGCAAAATTCCTTGACTATGTTTACACAGAAGAAGGTCACATGCTGGCAAACTTCGGTATCGAAGGTATCGCACATAACGTTGTTGACGGCGAACCTGTTTACTCCGACCTGATCATGAACAACCCCGACGGTTTAACTGTTTCTCAGGCACTGGGTCTGCACATGCTGGCTGGTAACGGTGGTTCTTTCGTTCTGGATAAGCGTTACATCCACCAGTACTACAGCCTGCCGCAGCAGAAGACAGCTCTGGAAAACTGGACAGTTGGTTTTGAAGAAAGCGCTAAATACACGCTGCCTCTCTTAACCCCGACCACAGAAGAAAACGCTGAATATGCGAAGATTATGACTGAGGTTGATAAGTACAGAGACCAGATGATTGTTAAGTTTATTAACGGTATCGAACCCATCGAAAACTTCGATAAGTTCGTTGATACGCTGAAGCAGCTGGGTGTTGAACGTGCTATGGAAGTTCAGACTGCAGCTCTGAATCGTTATCTGAACCGTTAAAAAGGAGCCCCGGAACATAGAATGAAAATACAAACCCCACTTTCTGAAAGAATATTTAATGTTTTCAATGTCATACTCATGCTGATTTTAACAGTCATCATGTTTTATCCGATCTGGTATGTAGTATGTGCATCCTTTAGTGTGAGCGATAAACTAATCGCTCACACGGGATTGCTTTTAGTGCCTGACGGCTTCAGTCTGGCGGCATATGAAGGTGTGTTTAAGAATGCCATGATTGTCAGAGGCTATATCAACACCATCAGCATCGTTGTTGGCGGAACCTTTGTCAACATCATCCTGACCTCTATCGCAGCTTACTGTTTGTCTCAGAAAAATGTACTCTGGTCAGGTATCGTCATGCGTCTGATTACGATTACCATGTTTATTTCAGGCGGTCTGATCCCGACATACCTGTTAATTACTCGTACATATCACTTGGGCAATTCCTATCTGGCATTGATCCTGCCAACGGCTATTACGACTTATTACCTGATTATCATGCGTACCTCTTTCTCAACGATTCCGGAGAGTCTGATTGAATCTGCGAGACTGGACGGTGCCAGCCATATTCAGGTTCTGTTCAGAATTGTTATCCCGCTTTCTAAGTCAATTCTGGCAGTTATGGTTCTTTACTATGCGGTTGGTCACTGGAACTCCTGGTTCCCGGCCAGCATCTATATTAAAGAACGGACGAAGTTCCCGCTTCAGTTGATTCTCCGTGAAATCCTAATCCAGAACGATACCTATTCGATGGGGCAGGATGCCATGGCGATGGACCAATATTCCATTGGTGAAACGATTAAGTATGCCATCATCGTTGTTGCAACGATTCCGATTTTGTTAGTGTATCCGTTCCTGCAACGGTACTTTACAAAGGGCGTCTTAATCGGTGCTGTTAAGGGTTAAAAAAGTCTGTAATAGAAAGAAAGGGCAAAGACATGCGGATAAAAACAAAACAAGCCGGTGTGCAGGACTACCGTCCGCCACTGGGCAAACTCATTAAAAACGATTTTAAATTAAATAAATCTTTATATCTGCTTTTGCTGCCCGTCCTGGCGTATTATATTTTGTTTATGTATGCGCCTATGTACGGTGCGCTGATTGCGTTTAAAGATTTTACGCCCCGCTTAGGTTCCTGGGGCAGCCCCTGGGTTGGGTTTAAGCACTTTGCTGACTTTTTCACCAGCTATTCTTTTGGAGACGTTTTGTTTAACACCTTAAGAATCAGCCTTTCATCTTTGATTTTCGGCTTCCCGATGCCGATTATCCTGGCTCTTCTGTTAAACGAACTGAAAAACGATAGGTTCTCCAAACTGGTGCAGAACGCAACCTACCTGCCGCACTTCATTTCCTTGGTCGTTATCTGCGGTATGGTTAAGGATTTTACCCGTGATAGCGGTGTAATTTCCTATCTTATGTCCTTGTTTGGCGCAGAGTCAAAAACTATGCTGAACTATCCGGAATATTTCGTTCCGATTTATGTTATCAGTGGTATCTGGCAGTCAATCGGCTGGGATTCTATTATTTTCTTAGCCGCTCTGACCGGAATTGACGGTGCGCTCTATGAAGCAGCGAAAATTGACGGTGCCGGTCGTTGGCAGCAGACCTGGCATATTACCTTGCCCGGTATCGTGCCCACTATCGTAACCGTCCTGATTTTGAGTATCGGCGGTATCTTATCCGTTGGTTATGAAAAAATCATTCTGCTGTATAACGATGCGACCTTAGAGGTTGCCGACGTTATCTCCACTTATGTATACAGAAAAGGTCTTCTGGAACAGAGCTGGAGCTTCTCAACGGCAGTTAACTTGTTTAACTCCGTGATCAACCTGCTTTTCCTCTGCGGTGCTAACTATATCAGCCGTAAGGCAAACGATACCGCACTCTGGTAAAGACAAAACAAAAACAAAGATTGTAAAAAGAAAATGAAAACGTGACAGGGAACGGTCGAAACAGCTAGGGGATGCCAACCCCCTACAAACGGTAGGAGACAACCTCCCAGTGCTTCGTCAAAACCTTGCCGTTTTCCAATCCTTTTACAATCTAAAAATAAATAAAAAAACAAGGAGGAAATTTCTATGAAAAAGATCTTAACAGTGTTAATGTCCGCTTTCTTCCTCTTAGGCTGCTTAAGTCCCATGGCTGTTGTGGCTGCGGGAGAAGAAGGCCCCACCGTTTATTTCGAAGAAACCTTCGGATCAGCGGTAACTACTTCAGAGGACTATGTCGCGCCTCAGGATTTAGCAACCTCAACTACAGTAGGGTATAATGGCTGGACAATCAACACAACAGATTATGCGTCCGTAAAAGCGCAGGGAGTAACAATGAGCATTATTGCAGATCCTGACGATGAGACCAACAATATCCTGCATTGTCATCGTGAGACATCTGGATCTGGCAATAGCACACATCAGCTGATTTCAAGTGTTTCTGTACCGGCTCAGCCGGCAAGCGACACCGTGGTATTCAGCTTTAAAATGAAGTTTGATAACAGATACCACAAAGCTGGTTTTGATGGTCAGCCTACGGCATCTCTCCGTAACGACTTTGTTACTTTTGGTTCCGCTACATTCACACCGGTAGGTACTGAACAGACATCTGCGGTGTCTGCAACAAATACATGGCATACCTATGAACTGGTGATTAGCTATACCACAAATACCACAACCTTATACATTGACACCTATCAGATTGGTGACGTATACAACGGAACTATGCCTGTTTCAAGCATCAAAATTTATCAGCCCCGTGGCGAAACCTACGGATATGGTAACGTTTGGTTTGATGACTTTAAGGTAGAGTGGATTCCCGACCCCGAATTCCTGACCTCTTTTGCAGAGTTCGTCCCTGCAACCAAAGGTGGTCTGTATGTTGACGGCAATCTGCCTGAAACCTTTGAACTGCTTGGCGAATCTTATGATGTAACCTATGAAAGCAGCGACTTAGGTATTATCGCAGCTAACGGTACCGTTACCCGTCCGGACTTTTTCAGTACTGTAAGTGTAACACCGGTTACCACTTTTGAAGGCGAAACCGTAAAAGGTAAAACTTCTGCTTTAGTAGTTTTACCGAAAAATGGTACCGTGCGTCTATTTGAAGACTTCGAAATCGCCGGCGCAACCCATGGTCGTCGTTTCTTTGGTACTACCGGTACCGATGGCTTAAACGGTTGGTTTACGCCGTCTGGTGCAGGCTCTGTTTCTTATTATGAAGAAAAAGGCAATAAGGCAGACTTCTATTCCGACAATGGCAATATGACCCTGAACCTTTATAAGGAAGGTAGCTCCAGTGGTCGTGACTACGATATCCGTAAAAATCTTTCTGAAGCCGGTACATCCAGTGATGGTAGACTGGTAACCATTATGCGTATCAAGAAGCTTGGCGATGCAGGCGCAGTTAATATTGCTAGCCCTTACATTGGTATGAGAGCCAATAACGGCGTATGGTATGGTGACTATATTGAAAATCGTGAAAACGGTTATACCATTAGTGCTATGAGTGATACAGACAATTGGCATACTTATATGTTCGTATATGATACAAGCAAGTCTAAGACAACGGGTGTTGGCGAAAGTTACCCCATCAGTGTTTATGTTGACGGAAGTTATATTGGTACAGGCTTTAGCGGCATTGATAGAAATGCAGGCGAGATCCCCGCAAATCAGTTCACGTTTAGACAGTTCTGTGGAAGTACCGGCGGTACCAATAATATCTTAATCGACGATATTATGTTCTTCCAGGCTAACTCCGGCGATGTTCAGTTCGGTCCTCATACTATCGCGAACAGCAAACTGACCGGCGCAAAGGTTCAGCACAACTCCTATGGTGCAGAAGCTGTTTCCGGTACTGTTTTTGCAGCAGCATACAGCGCAGATGATGTTATGGTTGATGCTTGTCCGGGTGTTGTTGTAACGGCAGCTGCAACCGGCGGTTATGCAGATGCAACCTTTGACCTCGACCTTTCCGGCGCTTCCTACTTCCGTCTGTTCTTCTTTGACAGCGAAGCAGATTTGCAGCCCATCATCGGTTCAAAGACAATTCCTGTTCAGTAAGTTTTATTGACAGAAAAAATTAAGGGAGCGTAGGCTTCCTGACAATCAGGGAAAACTGCCGCAGCAGATCAGGGATGGCATCTGAAATCCCTAATAGATTCCGGCGTTTGAAAAAACAACCTGTATTTTTCATGATCCGCCGCCGGTCTCTTGCCGGTCTTTCGGATTCCTGTCCGGCTCCGCCGCGCAGTTTCCCCTGAACAGACCTTCCCCTTGAGGGGAAGGGGGACCGCTTGCGGTGGATGAGTTGAAAACCCAAAATCTATCAATCTGTACCTGTTTTTATCTCAGGCATAAAGACAGATACAGGCGGATAGCCAATAAATACCCAATCAAAATCTATTTCATTTATCCTGAATTTATGGTACAATAATAGATAGCCCAAAAATCGGTATCCCGTTTTTTGCTTCTATTAAATAGGAAGAAACTCAGGAGAAAGTTATTGTTTTTTAGTAGTGGTAGAAGGGAGTAATGGGAAAACGGTGAATTTGAAATTTCTTAAAACAAAAAAAACCTTTGCAAAAACTTTATTGGTTTCTTATGTTTCCATTGCTCTGATTTGTACGGTTGTTTTGGGTATGATTACCTTGCGGTATGAAAGCTTTGTCCGTCAGGAAAACGAAAAGCTGAATCAATATCTGTTCACGGCAGTTTCCCAATCAGTCAATGAAACTTTGAGTGATATTCGATCGCTTAAAGTAAAAATATTTGAAAGCAATGCCTTTCACTGGATTGAGGACAACCAAAGTAATCACCGTTTCTGGACAGCGGAAACATCTCTGGAGGGAGTTAACCTTCTAAAAGAATATGATGAAAGCGAACGGATTGAAATTTCCTTTGTTTACCTGAAATTAGCAGATGAGGTTGTTTCCCGTCACGGAATCATCAATAGCGAAATGTTCTACACCATGTATTTCTCAGAATCGGGCATCTCGTATGAAGATTGGCTTTCAATCCTGAATGAAAACATCGTAGAAAGCTACATAAACCTGTCATATCGGTCAGAATTTGGTATGAAAGAGGGCATTGCACTGGTGTCGCCCCTTTTAGGTGAGGATGCAGTTTCGGTAATTGTTGCTGACAGAAATCATTTCCTTTACCACGGTCAGCAGGAGAAGTTTGATGATGTCTTTAATGTTTATATCTATGGTTCTTCTGACCGGTTGATGATTTCAGAAAATAACACAGGGGAGAAAGAAATTCCCTATACCCGCGATGATTTGGATCGCATGCTCAAAGAGGACAAAACGGCAATTTTTAACGTGAGCAGTCCCGGTCCATCCAGAGAGTGGACGGTTGCAACGGTTATGCCGGAAAAGGTTTTTGCCAAAAAGATTGTGTTCATGCGGGCTATGGCGGCGCTTTTTGCCGGTGTGTTCTTAGTTGTTCTGGCGCTTCTGATCCGCTTCTTTATCAGGCGTAACACGGAACACATCAAGCGCATGAAGTCAATTTTAAATGCTGAAACCACAGCAAATGAATATCAGGAACTGTATCATTCTGTTGAGCAGATTATGAGTGAAAATTTATCTCTGCAACGTGACTCGGATAAAAAAGACGAGCAGTTGTGGCGCATTTTCCTCTCAAGGGTTGTCAAAGGGGATGGCGGTGCTTTTGGCGAAGGGAACTATGAGGAAAAATTTTCTTCTCCCTATTTTGCATTGCTGACTTTCCATCTGGAAGACATTGGAACTCTGTTCCCGGATGCTCCGGATATGCCCCTTTCTGAACGAAAGCAGTATCTGCAATTGATTATCGGTAATATATTTGAAGAAAAATTTTCAGAATCATCTGCCATCGGGTATGTTACCAGTGTTGATGGCTTGCCGGTTTGTCTTCTGAATCTTTCAGAAAATAACGATGGTGCCTTACAACAAGTTAAGGCTGTGGCAGATGAATGTACAGCGTTTATTAACAAGCACTTTGGCTTGGAACTGACTTATGTGCTTTCTGATATTTATGATGAGATTCAAAGTGTTTCTCAGGGTTACATCCGAACTCTTGAGACCTTGGAATATAAACGTCATTTTGGTGTTCAGGATTCTATGCTTTGTCGGGAGGTTTCCTTCGATTTTTCTGAAGAATATCTGTTCACCTTTGAAAGAGAAGCTCAGTTAATCCGGGCTATCCGGAATGGACAATGCGATGAAGCGCATCACATGATTGATCAGATTTTCCGTTTTCTTGAAAATAAACGGACATTCTCTTCGGAATATATTCGCTGCATTGTGCGGGACATGATGTGTGCCATCATGAAAGCCACCGGCAGCAATATTCAGCAGGAATTGCAATTTAGTCAGTTTGTGATGACGAAGCCTCTTTCAGAAATGCACCAACTGTTGCAAAAACATTTGTCAGATCTTTGCATGGGGTCGTCTGGCCGTGGTTCAGATGCTGACAAAGCCAACGGTGAACTGGTGCAGAAAGTTTCGCAATACGTCATTGACAATTACTGCGATTCTTCTTTAAACGTGGCATCAATCGGTGCACATTTTGATATGGCGCCTTATTATTTATCCAGGATATTTAAAGAATCCATGGGAATTTCTCTCGTTGACTTTTTAAACAGTTACCGGATAAAAGAGGCAAAGAAACTGATGGAAAACAGTGAACTTCCCGGTAAGGTCATTGCAGAAAAAGTTGGTTTTAACCATGTCAGAACATTTTACCGTTTATTTAAAAAACATATAGATGAGTAAGAGAGTTTAGTGTTGAAAGGAGTCAAACATTATGAAAAAAATCTTAGCAGTGTTGATGTCCGCATTCTTCGTGTTAAGTTGCTTAACTCCCATGTCTCTTATGGAAGTTGCAGCAGCGGACGATACCGTTCTGTTCGAAGAAACCTTCGGTTCAGCGGTATCCGGTTCTGCGGACTATGTGGCGCCTCAGGCGTTGTCAACATCAAACGCGTCCGGGTACGGAAACTGGCGTGTGAATGTTGATGCGAATACGTATCAGACAGCTGTAGCTGCCGGAACAGAAATCAATATCATTACTGATCCGGAGAATGACAGTAATAATATTGTACACTTTAAGCGTACAACCATAGGAACGGGCAACGATAACCCTCAGGTGATTGCGGGTATCTCAATGCCGTCCTATTCCGCAACAGACTCTGTTGTCCTCAGTTTTAAAATGAAGGCAGATAGCAACTATCACAACATAGGCTTTGACGGATTGCTTCCTTATTTGCATTATGATTATGTTGTGATGGCTAACGGTCATAAATTTACGCCGGCAGACGATGATCAGATTGCAGCTTTAAAAAGCGGTGGTGTTTGGCATAACTATGAGTTTATTGTGAACTACACAGCAGGTACAACCACCTTGTTTGTTGACGATATTCAGATTGGCGATGCCTATGAAGGAACTGTTAATATCTCTAAACTTCAGATTTACCAGCCTCGTGGTGAAAACTCCGGTAAGGGTAATATCTACTTTGATGACATTAAACTGGTTCAGGTACCTGACCCTGAATATGTGACCTATGCTGACATCTTAAATGGTCAGGATGCTTCTGAAGTTACCGGTGATTTAAACCTTTTCACAACCAAGGGCGACAAGACCTTTGAGTGGGCGAGTGATAAGCCTGGCGTTATTACAAATGCCGGTGTGGTAACCAGACCTTCTTCTAATGATACAAAGGTGACCTTATCTGTTACCGTGAAAGAAACGGCAACGGGAACGACCTTAGCAAACCAGACCTTTACCGTTACGGTTTTAAAGGCAAGTACAGCAGGCGTAACAGAGACTGTTCTCTATAAAGAAAACTTTGGCTCTGCGGTATCCGGGGCAACAAATTATGTTGCACCTCAGCCGATCGCGACTTCAAAATCAGAAGGTTATGGCGACTGGTTTTTACAATCTGACGTTTATGAGGCAGCAAAACTCAAGGGTACAGAAGTGAATATTATTGTAGATTCTCAGGATGCAAGCAATAATGTTTTGCACTTTACTCGTGCGGTAAAAAGTTCTGATGCCGATAATCCTAACCTTGTTGCGTGTATCAATTTACCGACCTATCCGAAAAGTGAATCTGTTGTTCTTAGATTCAAAATGAAGTTTGATGGTACGAAGCACAGAGTTGGTCTTGATGGTAGCCCTGCCGGATGGCTTCGTGATGACTTTGTTTCTTTTGGCTCTGCTACATTTACACCGTCAGGTAGCGACCAGTCTTCAGCGATGCAAGCCCCGAACGAGTGGCATAACTATGAAGTTGTGATCAATTATACCATGAACACGACGACGTTATATATTGACGGTTACCAGATTGGTGCTGTGTACAGTGGAACCATTGATTTCTCCCAGTTAGCAATTTATCAGCCCCGTGCTGAAAGTTACGGACAAGGCAACGTTTGGTTTGATGACTTTAAACTGGTTCAGATTACAAAACCTGTCTATGTAACAGAAAGCGACATTTTAAACGGTCAGAATGCTTCCAGTGTTACAAAAGCACTGAACCTGTTTACAACAAAAGACGGCAACACCGTTGAATGGACCAGCAGCCATCCGAGTGTAATTTCCACTTCCGGTGCTGTAACGCAGTCTACTACCCAGGCAACAACCGTTACGTTAACAGCAACCGTGAAAAATACATCCGGCGAAACTTTAGGAACCTATACATTTACAGTTACAGTTCCAAAGGCAGTTATCATTGACGGAGGCGAGGACGAGGAAGAAGAGGAAGAGGACGAAAACCATAACATTCTCTTTAAAGAAACCTTCGGCTCCGCAGTCTCCGGTTCAGATGATTATGTTGCGCCTCAGGCTCTGTCACCGTCATCTTCCTCCGGTTATGGAAACTGGCGCGTGAATGTTGATGCGAATATGTATCAGACAGCAGTGGCAGCCGGAACGGAAATCAATATTATAGCTGATCCCGAAAAACCAAGCAACAATATCGTACAGTTCAAGCGTACAACCTCCGGTACTGCTAGCAGCAATCCCCAGGTGTGGGTGTCACATAGTCTGCCGGCTCATCCGGTTAAGGACAAGGTTGTATTAAGCTTTAAAATGAAGTTTGAAAACTCAACTCACAACGTTATGTTTGATACGTTAATTAATGCCCTTCGTTATGATGGTATCTGGATGGCTAATGGTCATCAGTATACACCGGCAAACGATGAGCAGAAAGCGGCGGTCAACGAAGCAAACGTATGGCATAAGCATAAGTTCGTGATTGACTTTACTGCCGGTATCACCACATTATACATCGATGGTATTCAGATTGGTGATCCTTATAACGGTACCATGACTGTTTCCACTCTGAATATTTTGCAGCCTCGTGGTGAAAGCTCTGCAAAGGGTAACGTCTATATGGATGATATCAAACTGGTGCATATTCCTGATCCGGAAGTTCTAACATTTGCTGACATTGCAAATGGACAGAAGAGTGCCAGTGTTACCCGTGATCTGAATTTGTTTACCACTAAGGGTGTTTACACCATTGACTGGGTAAGTAACAAACCCAGCGTTATTTCAAACGCAGGTAAGGTAACTCGTCCGACCTTTATTGATGAAGTGGTTACACTTACTGCAAAGGCAACTCTGACCGCAACCGGCGAAGAAGTTGTAACACGTAGCTATGCAGTTACGGTTCCCACAGAGTCTGAAGTTCTGTGGTCTGATGACTTTGAATCCGGTGCTGTGGATGCAGATTTAATTGTTGACTATGAAACCGGCGTGAACGGCTGGACTCTGGCAACTGACTCTTTTGCCGGCGATACGCCGTCAACCCTTGAAAAAGCAAAGCAGGATGGCACACTTCTGCAGTTTAAAAATGATCCCAGTGGAGAAGAGGGCAAAGCGCTTTACGTGGTTAAGAAAATAAGTGGCCGCGATACAGCGAACTGGATTGCCACCAAAACGCTCGATGCCACCATTAACAGCGGCATGGTATATTTCAGCACAAGGATTTATCCTGTTGATGCTGGTTCAAGATTCTATTTTGAACCCTTTGGTTATGTATATCCCAGTCAGATTTCATATTTAGCAGGTTTCAATAACGGCGCAGCGTATATGTATACAGATGCGGAAAAAGCCTTATGGAAACCCCAGCAGTGGAACATCCTCGGCTTTTTGATGAACTTTGATGACCATACCGTTCAGCTTTACATCAATAGCGAACCTGTTGGTCAGACGGTCGTTATGGGACAGGAATCTTTAAGCAAACTCCGTCTCTATATGCCCAGAACAGAGCGTGCCGGTGAGTTCTATGTCGATGACATGCAGGCTAAGGTTGTAACCTTAACAGATCAGCAATCTGTAGATAGAGCAGTTGCAGCTTTAACGCTTGATGTTCCTTCAGATGGCGTTACGGAAAACATCGTTCTGCCTACTGCAGGTTCTTACAGCACAGCGATTGCATGGAAAGTCCTTACCAACGAAGGCATCATTGATCCTTTAACCGGTACGGTAACCCGTCCCATTGGTGATGACGTAACTGTCAGCTTGGAGGCAACTGTTTCCAAAAACAACATTTCCGCTACAAAGGTCTTTAATGTTGTCGTTAAGGGCAGAAGTGTTCTGAACGCGGAAGTGAATGCGCTGAGCTTCTCCAGTTTTTCCAATGGTCAGACACCTGGTGAAGTTACACAGAAACTGAATCTTGCAACTTCTATTGAAGGTATTTATACCACACTGAATATTGAATGGGAAAGCAGTAATACGGCAATTATCGCTAAAGACGGTACAGTCAATCTGCCGGATTACTACACAGTTGTTACCCTGACGGCAAAGATTAAAGCCGGCGGTTCTGAGACAATGAATAAAGAATTTGTCGTTGGCGTTCCCGGTCGTGGTCAAACAATCTTCGGTGACGGATTCGAAAGCGACGAATATGAAGTTGGCCAGCGTATCACAGGCCGGAATGGTTGGGTACAGGTATTATATACGCCTCATGGTCATGAAATTACGTTAGAGAAAGACCCGTCAGATGAAACAAACCATGTATTTTACATGGATGCCTTTGCAACGGCAAGTAATAACTCCAATCTGTTAAATGAGTATATCACTCATGGCTTTGACAAGCAGGCAAGCGGTCTGGTTTCCATTTCCTGGCGTTTCCGTCTTAATAATGCGAATAACACCATCGGTTTCGAGCTTTGTAAGAACATGGATTCGGATATTTTTGTTTCCGAGGTGAGTCCGAGCAGCTGGTACTTTGAAACCGGTGTTGCAGGAACCGGAACAAGAGCAAACTTCAGCACATTAGCCCTTAAGACCTGGCACACTGCTGAAATGCTGATTGACTTTGACAGAGGAACTGTTAACTTCAGCATCAATGGTACAGTTGTTAAAACCGATGCTGTCCGTTTCCCTGACTTTTCAGCAATCCGCTTCAAGAGACCTCGTTTTAAAGCGATTCAGGATTGGTATTTAGACGATATCTTAATCCGTAAGTTAGATGTTTCCGATAACATGGCAGTAAGCGAAGCATCAGATAGCCTGGTAATTACTTCTCCTGTAACAGAAAACTTTATTCTGCCGAAACAGGGTGCATACGGCACAGAAATTACCTGGAGGATTTCTGATGAATCCTTAATTGAAGTGGTTGACAACTTAGCTGTTGTTCACCGTGCAATCGGCGTTGATAAAACCGTTACGTTAACCGCAACGATTTCCCGTGCAACAGCCAGCGTAGAAAAAGAATTCAGACTGGTTCTGCCGGCGATTAGCGCGGCGGAAAATGCAGCCAGTGCATTGGAATTTAATTCCTTTGCAGGTAATCAGAAATCTTGGTTCATAACTGAGAGTTTCACCTTACCGAATTCGGTTAATGGCGCTTCGGTTGAATGGACTTCCAGTGTACCGGGTGTTTTAGACAAAAACGGTAACATTTCCCGTCAGAGACAGGATGTTCCCGTTACCTTAACCGCAACCTTTACAAAGGATGGTTCAACTTACCAGAAGACATTTGATCTTGTGGTTGTCGGCGCAGGTACCGTTATTTCCGTGGATGATTTCTCTGCACCTTCTACAGAGGGACAGGATATTCATAACTGGAACAACTGGAGTTTAGAAGATACCACTGGTTACCTGAACGGTATTAAAGCAACGGTTGAAAAAGATCCCTTTGATGGCCTTACATCTTATGATGAAGCAGAGAAGGTATTGTCCTTTAACCGTTATAACCTGAAGAATGACGGTAAAGTTTATAACCAGATGGTTATGAAGAAGATTGATGCTTCCAAGAAAGAAATTACCCGTGTTGACTTTGACTATATGTTCCATGTAGTACCCAGTACTATGTATGTTGAAATGGAAGGAATGCTTCGTCATTATGGTATTTCCAATACCGGTATTGGCTTAAAGGGTTATGACGAAATTCCCTTTGGCAAGACGCTGGAAGCATACAAGTGGTATCATATTACCATTGAACAGGATGCATACAACAACACATTTAATGTATATCTTGATTACGAAAAGCTGAATGATGAACCGGTTTATGCACCGGGTAATGCAACCATTACCGGCGTAAACTTTTACAGTAACGGTTTGACCGCTACGGTTAAGGAAAGCTTTATGGTTCGTCGTCTTGTTGTTCGTGATATAACAACAGATCCCGCACTGGCAGTCAGCCTTGCAAAAGATGCTCTGACATTAGGTGCAATTGATTACACAACCGGTAAAATTGCATTGCCGGTCGGCGGTATTGAAAACACTTCTATTAGCTGGAGTTCTTCTAACGAAGATGTTATCAGCAACGAGGGTGTTGTGACCCGTGCGGCAGCGAATACAAACGTTACGTTAACGGCAACGATCTTCAAGGGCGAAACTTCTGTTACGAAGGAATTCCCCTATACAGTTCTTGCTACCAGTGGAACAGAAACTGCAACAGAAGAAATTCTGAATATTATCGCAGCTGATATTACTGAAGCTTCCATTACAGATGAACCTCGTTTCCGTCTGACAAAAGACCTGGTACTGCCCTCTGAAATTACAACGGGCAGAGCAGCCGATATCGGCGGTGTTACCATCAACTGGTCCAGCAATTATCCGCTGATTATTACAGCAGACGGTAAACTGACTCAGCAGCCTTACGAAATGCCTGTAACCTTAACGGCAACGGTGACTTCCAAGCTGAATCCCGCCGTTTCTGTTACAAAAGACTTGAAGTTTGCTGTTAACATTGGTGGAACCGTGATTCATCATTATGACTTTGAAGATATGTCTGAGTCTAAGAAGGGCGAAGATATTGAAAGCTGGACAAGTATTTTAAAACGTGCTGCCGGTGCTGACGTTGAATACGGTAACCAGTTCTTTGCTGATAAAGAACCGGAAGATAGCGGTATCCCCTTTGATAAGGCAAATAAGGTTCTGTTCTTAAATCGTTACACGAACTCCGGTTATGACTATGTTGCCGGCATGAGCCACACCAGAATTGTTGGCGACAAGCAACAGGGTTATTTCAGGGGCGACGTTCTGTCGATCAGCTATCGCGTGAAATTCAGCAGTCCCAGACAGAATCTTGAAATGTCAACTTACTGTCTGGCAGAACGGTATATTAACTTTAGCCCATCAACACTTTCTATCAATGGCGGTACCTTGGGTTATACTTTCCAGCCGGCTCTGACAGTAGGTGAGTGGCACGATATCGTACTTTATTATGATACAATTTCCTTCCGCATGGATGTATATGTTGATGGAGAACACATTGTTTCCGAGCCGTTGAAGATTCCGACAAGTAACATGAACTACTTGGAAGAATGGCGTTTCTTTAATGCGAATATGGGTTACATCATCATTGATGACCTTCTGCTCAGAAGCGTTCCGAAGCCGAAGGGAGATGACGTTGTTGCAGCAGCCGTTGCAGCGACCACAGTTCCCGAAACCGTAACAGAGGATCTTGACCTTGCGAACAGATATGGTCGTTGCTCAATTACCTGGAGAAGTTCTGATGAATCCGTTATTTCTGATACCGGTCGCATCAATCCTTCTTTAACTCAGGCAAAGAGAGCAACATTGACCGCAACTTTCCGTAACGGTAGTGTCGTTGAAACAAAGAAATTTAATGTAACCGTTCCGGCGCAGACTTCCTTCGATAAGGAATTTGCAATTGAAAGCATTAACCTGTCCGGTGATCGCGTAACCGGTGTTACGGTTAAACGGTTAAGCAACGTGAGCGCAAGTGCAAAACTGTTTGTTGTGGTTTATGATCAGGATGCCTTCAGCGGACTGTATCGCTACGACATGCCGGCAATGCAGACAGGCGCAAGCCAGACCATTGCAACGGATATTTCACTTGCAGACTTTATGAACTATAAAGTAAAGGCCTATGTATGGGATCCCGAGGCTTCAAGCCTCGGTCCCATCAGTAACTACTGCGTCAAGGAGGAAATTGCCAGATGAAAAATGTGAAAGCATATATTTCTCTTATTCTGACTGCAATTATGATCATGAGCATTGGGCTATTTTCTGCTGGAGCAGAAGCAGCACTGAGAACTTTGGTTTATGAAACATTTGAGCAGGAAGAAAGACCGGATAGCCTCGTTTACAACGACGGTTCCGGTGATATCCATATTGAAACCATCGGCCAGAACAAGGCGCTGTTTTTACAGAATGACAGCGATGGTTCTTACACCGTTGTATCCAAGAGTTTTGCTTCTGTTAATGATGGTATTTTAACTGCTGAAGCAAAATTCCTGCAGCCTGATCGTAAATCTGATGGAAATATTTTAATGGAAGTTACATCCGGCGGCACCGTTATCGCTTCCATCATGACCCGTTCCGGTAACATTGTTGTAAGACAGGCAAACGGAAACTATAAAACACTGGTTTCCAACTATTTTGCAGATAAATGGTATAAACTGTCTATTAAATTGCTGATTCCGGAACAGAAGTGCCATTTCTATGTAGACGATAATCAGATTATCAGAAACGAAGGATTTATCAATGCCGCTTCCGGTGTTGATACAGTTAACTCCTATGCCGTTTATTCTCCCGGTTTCTACATGGATAATTTTTATATCTTCTCTGAAACCTCTTATGCAGGACTTTCTATCAGCGGCGATGATCGTGCTGTGATTCCGGTTGAAGGTGAAGCAACAGCAAACTTTTCCGCTGTATTATCCGGTTCTTCCGGTGAAATCACCGGAGAAACCCTTACCTGGAGTATTTCCGGAGACACCACGGGTGTTCGGATTGAGCCGTCAGACGACACGATGAGCGCTGTTTTATATGTTGATTCAACGGCAACAAACAATGGTTCTGTTGTAGTAACAGTTTCTACAGGTGAAGGTTCTTTTTCAGCAGAAAAAGCTGTTTCCTTAGAGAGCATTGCTGCAGTGAACATTAAAATTCTGGGTCCCGCCAGAGTTTCTACCCAGGGCGGCAAGAAAGATACGTTTACATATACCGCTTCTGTTTACGATCAGTTAGGCGATGAAATTCCCAATCAGGGTTTGATCTGGGAAGTAGAGAATAGCAGTAGCGCAACAGTTTCCATTGATGGTGACGGCGTTCTGACTGTATCCGGTACTATGCCGAATAAAGATCAGAAATTAAAGGTTATTGCCCGTCTGGCTTCTGATACCAGTGTCAGTGCGGAAATGGGCGTTCTTGTTCAGCGTTATGATACATATTTTAACGATAAACAAAGATTAGAAGCAGCAATCACCAGTGTTGATAGCATCCTGCGCGATGCCAGCAATCCTGACGGCAGAAACCCCTTAATGAGTACGTACGTCAGCCCTTATTCTCACAAACCGGCATACTGGCGCTTAGTGAATGTTGCACCAACAGCTGTCAGCAACCTGACAGAGCAGTTCCAGCTCATGCGTTCCATGGATGCTATTACTAACCTGACCGGTGACGAAAAATACAGTCAGCGCGTTCGAGAGATTTATCAGTGGACAATGGATCACGGTATGAGCAAAAACGGTTTGGTTTACTGGGGTAACCACACATCTATGGACCTTGAAACCGGCGAGTGGGCAGAGTATTTTAGAGATTATGCAAAAGACTCAAACTATGTTGAGTTTAAAGACCGTGACGTCTATGTTGAACCCTTTAATGAATTAGATTCTGAAATTTTAGACTATATAGCAAAAAGCCACTGGTGTAACATTATTAACGACTGGGGCACCATGTCCTTTAACCGACATGCCTTGATTTCTAACGAGAGTGACCCTGATCATAGCGCATGGACTAATTTGGCAGCGTTTAAGGAATACCCCAATGCAGACGACCCGGACCGACCCACTGACCCCTGGGTTCGTTCCAATGACTTGTCCTTCTCATCCAGTGCGGCGTGCTTGGTTGCTATTGCAGACTATGCATATCAGCAGACCGGCGACCGGAATTATATTACCTGGGCAACACGACTGATCAGCCGTTATGTTAACACAAAAAATGAAGAAACCAACATGTTTGGTTATATGTTCACGAGTTCCAAGAGAACACCGGGTAGACCGACTCTGGAAGATTTGTTTGGTGAAACCTGGTGGACTCAGCCTTCCGGTAATGTAAACAGTAACGTTTACGGTGACCGTGCTGAAAACCAGTTTGGTCACATGTTGGTATCCAGCGGCCTGATGACGGAGGAAGAGGTTGAAGCAGAAATTTGGGAAGGTGCTTTCCTTCATCAGGATGCAACGCCGTTCAGCCAGTGTTTCTTCATTGACGTATTTAATCTCGCAAAGAACTTAATGAATGATCCGGATCCGGAATACCAGGCACAGGGCAGACAGCTCGTTATTGATTTTATGCTCTGTATGGAAGGTTATATCAACTATGCATACGATCCGATCAATAATAACTTCCACCGTATCTTTACAAACGGTGTAGATATTACCGGTATGGTCTTTACCCGTCCCGGTTACTGGGGTTCTATCGGTAAGAGCCACGGTACTGACCCGGTTGAAATCCGTACAACAGATACCATGGTTCAGGGCTATCTGGTTTCCTTGGGTATTCCGGAACTGGCAGAGTCCAGAGCCAATGTCTGGGCAGCTCTGAAAAACATGTGCGATAAGACCTACCACTTAGGTGATATCGGTAACATTGAAACCGGCGAAAGACCGAAACTGAATCTGGCGACAACCACAACGGATACAGCAGCTTTGCGTACCCTGTTCCATATGTACGAAGCTTCCGGTTGGGAAGAGTACCTGACATTAGCCCGTGTCATTGGTAACAACATTGTAGCCGGCCAGTTCCGTGACGGATATTTCATTCCCGACTCCAATCTGCAGTATGTGGATACAGACGGTGAAATTGCCTACTGTCTGCTGAAACTGGAAGGTTTCCTCCGCGGTACACCGGAACTGATTCCTGTCAGCCGCTACAGAAACCATCATGAAATGGATGCAAACTGGCTTCAGGATGATACAGAAAAGAATATGGGATGGCAGTCCATTCCGTATAACTCCTTAACGTTCCCAACGGTTAAGGTAAAATCTATCCGGACCAATATCAACCACATTGAAATGAAGCCGGGTGAAACGGCAGGTATTGAGGTTACGGTTCGTCCCGATGATGCCTCTTCCAAGGGTTATTATTGGGAAATTGCTGATGACAGCATCGTAAAGGCAATCAATAACGGAACCTTTGAAGCAATGCGTGAAGGCGAAACCATTGCCTATGCAGTTTCAAGAAGTTCTTTAGGCGTAAAATCAGAACCTGTATATATTACAGTAAGTCGATAGGGAGGAAAGAATGATGAAACGTATAATTGCTTTTATCTTAACAGCGTTGATTTGTGTTTCTGCAGTTTTCTCCGTATCAGCTACAGAAATTGCAAGCAAAAAAACTGAAAACAAGTCCATTTCTCTCCTTGCAGCACTGGATGTGCTGCGAGGAGATGAAAACGGTGACTATCTTCTTGATAAAGCCGTTAACCGCGCAGAATTTACAACCTTTGTTATTCGTGTAATGGGTCTTGAAGCCACAGCACAGAATCAGAATTATGTATCTCCTTTTGTTGATGTTAAAGATGAACATTGGGCGAAAAATGTAATCTGTATGGCTGCTGATATGGGCCTGATTCAGGGCGTTGGCAACGGTTGTTTTGAACCTGACAGAGAAGTGACTCTGCAGGAAGCAGTGAAAATTTTGGTCAGCGTATTAGGCTATCAGTCCATCGCAGAGCAAAACGGTGGATATCCGGAAGGCTACAGTAAAACAGCTATGCAAATCGGCATGCTGAAAAAGCTTTCCTTGTCC
This sequence comes from Clostridia bacterium, assembly GCA_045132895.1. Lineage (GTDB taxonomy): Bacteria > Bacillota > Clostridia > UBA1381 > UBA9506 > UMGS755. The sequence continues at coordinate 1,241 of JBGUTC010000050.1, read as the reverse complement.
GGAAACAGTTATTTAAATCGCAGTGATACCTGCCTTTTACTTGGTAACGCATTATTAACCGAAGTTTACAGTGATGCTTTCGGTATGACCGGTAAAAATGCACTGGAAGAATTCCTGCATTTAACTACTGTTCGCGGAACGATTACTGCAACGCCGGGCTATCAGCGTGATAAGTTCTTAAACGGCAGAATCGAATTAGACGGCGTTACGTATGAGTGTGTTGATGCTTTTGCAGATGATTACATTGGCTATGAGGTGAAAGCCTATATTAGCGATGATGACGAAAAGGTTATTTATCATCTGGAACCGGCATCTGCAGCAGAAACCATAACAGTTGATGCTGAAGACATTGAGCCCGCTACTACAACATCTGAATTTGTTTATTTAGATGAGGAAGGCGAGGAAGAATCTCTTCCCTTAGAAAGTCCTTTATCTGTTTTCTACAATGGTGTTATCTTAGCACCCGGAGAAGTGAACAGTGCGGTTCTTCGTCCTGCAACCGGTAGTGTTAGTTTGCGTGATGGTGACGGCAACGGTTCTTATGAAACTATCTTACTGGAAGTCTATGAAGACTATGTTTTAAATTACATTAATGACGAACGTCTTTATGCAAAATTTGGCAAAACGCTGGATTTGGATGATGCGAAGACCTTACGTATTTTTAAAGACGGTCTGGAAGTAACTATTGATGATCTGGAAAATGGTGATGTCTTAAGCGTTATGCAGAGCCGGAACCAGAAAGTTGTTAAAATCGTGGTTTCTTCTGAGGGTAGTGTAGGCTTTATTTCCATGATTTCCCGTCTGGGGAACGGTCAGGATGTTTACACCCTTGAAAGTGAAGAAAACGGTACGGTTAAGTTTGAATTAGGAAAGGATTACATAGCTGCTTTAGAAGCAAAGCATCTGGATACAATCTCCTTATCCGTCAGCGCAAACCGTCTGCTGAAAATTTATTATAACGCTTTTGGTAAGGTGGCAGATATATCCGTTCTTGCTGAGGATGACGACTTTAACTATGGTTATTTAAACGGCGTGAAACGGTTAGGTGCCAGTGGTTTTTCTGACCGATTTGCCATTCAGGTTTTAACCAACAATAACCACTTTGAAGTTTTTGAAAGCCCGAAAGACAAGGATGTTATCTTTGGTTTCCCCACCGGTGATGGTGGCTACAAGATTGTATCTGTTACGACGAACATGTTTGTCTCTTCTATGAAATCAAGACAGCTGATTCGTTATAAATT
>JBGUTC010000049.1:0-4642 GCA_045132895.1 Clostridia bacterium | reverse complement strand
TGGCAAACAACGACCTTACGGTTATACTGTTTCGCCGTCTTAACAAGCTCAAACATTTCCTTTTCATTGACTGCAAAGGGTTTTTCAAGTAAAACATCATATCCGGCTTTTACGAGAAGCTTTGTCGTTGGAACATGATCTACATCCATCGTTCCGTTAATGACAGCATCTGCCAGTTTTCCCCTTTTGCACAGTTCTTCAACACTATCAAAGCACATATCATCGCTGATTCCGTAAATCCTTTGCGCTTCCTGTCTGCGAACAGGATTCGGCTCTGCAACTCCAACAATTTTCATTTCATCCGGATGTTTCTTAGCATAAGCCGAATAAATCATAGCCCGATTTCCTGCACCAACGATAATAAAAGTTAATGATTTTTTCATAAAAAACTCCTACTTTCTTAAAAAATTTTTATCTGCAAAATCCATATAGGCATGCCAATCGAATCTAAAGAGATTATGATCCCCGTTTCTGACATGATAACCAACATTTCCCTCGTGGAGCGGACTGTCTATTTCGGGGAATCCGTTCTCTACAAGACCCTTAATTCCATAAACTTTTTCATAAACTTCAGAGGCCAGCACCGCACAGTCAAACTCTGCCTGGGGATCTGCCCAATCGTCCAACTCAGAACTTTGCACATATAAGGCTCTGGGAGCGATTAATGATAAAAGATAGTGCTGGTCAAATTCCATTTCATGCTCTTTATCAACATATTTCTTATAATTCGGGCAAAACCAATAAGGAACAACATCAACCATATAGTCTACATGCTCACCAATCTTGGTTTTAAAAAGTGCCGCTCCACCGCATCCGGAACTATTGGAGACCGTCACAGCAAAGCGTTCATCAAAAGCACCGGCAACAAGAGCCGTTTTTCCCAAACGGGAATGCCCCATGACCATGACTTTCCGACTATCAACTTCAGGAACCGTTTCCAGGTAGTCCATGACTCGCATCGCCGCAAAAGCCCAAAGACCGATAGCACCCAGACTATCTTTTCTGGTTTCATCTATTTCTAGTGCTTTGTACAAACCGTTTTTATAATCCTGATAAACAAAGCCGGGTTCCCGCTCAATAATCCCTGCCCATTTGTCCTCCAATGCGATTTCATCTGTATCATAGTAAATCACACCATAGCCTCTGTCGGTAATTTCCTCCAGAGGAAAGCGCTCGGCAATAATCCCCTGAGAAACACTACGAGACATCCACTCATGCCGGCTGATATGCAGAATCATGGGAACATTACTTTTTCCTTCCGGAAGAAACATATATGCCTGGAATGTAAAGCGATTCTCCCGATAAGGCACTGTAATTGCGACTTTTCTTCGGACGACGTTTAAAAGCGGTACTTTTTCTTCTTCAAGAACTTCAAAGGATGTCATCGTTTTATCATAATCAGGAATACATCCGTATTCTTCCCGCTGAAGAATTTCTTTTAATCGCTTTCTGCCTTCAGTTTCCCATTTTTCCGGATTTCCGACTTCATCCGGCTGTAAAACCTCAGGAATATTTGTCTGAAATTTCTGATTCAATCCTGCAGCTTTCATTATTCTGCCTTCTCCTTCCGTACATATTCATAAATATTTTTCAAAAATCGTTTAGCGACAGGATTTTCCTGGCGCAAATCCACCTGACAGATCACATAATATTTTCCATTATACTCTTTAATTGCTGCAGCATTTTGTCTGCACCATGCTCCAGCATCATTTTTATTGCTGCTGGTCAGAATAGGCGTAAACCCATCAGCTGTAAAAGTACTATACAGAATAGGTGTGATCATGTCTTCTGCTTGATCATACCAATAAGAAAAATCTTTTTCGTGGAATTCTCGGACAATATCATGGCCGGTTTTCCTCGATACAAAATGGAGAGGCAGCATGCTGCAATCTTTAACCGTAACCTGTTCCCCGGCAATATCATGTACACCTGACGGCAGTTCACAAATCAATTCCACACCAGGCTCTTCCTCAACTATTACATCTTCAAACACTTCAAATAACAGTGTATCGTAAGATATAACATTGCTTTTTTTATCTAACAAGATTGCTTTTAAGATAAACTGTTCTCTGTCTTTTATACAAGGCGCCGTAAAGCATGCATCCGCCACGTAGGTTACATCACAATCCGCTAATTCGGCAGGCGTTTCACCCGAGGCAATCATCTGCTCTTTTTGATACAGTTCGTAACGAATGCTATACGCTGCTCCCACAGCATTCGTATCGTTACAAATAAAGGTTTCAATAGCAACTTTCTCTCCGGCCGTATAAGTGAATCTGTCTGTCCGAAGGCTGACTTTAACCGGCTCTAATGCATTCCTATATGCAAAATATGCCTGTTTGGGATTACGGTCACAATCCATGATGGTCTTCATCCATCCGCTGGGCCATGCATCAATAAACAGATGAATGGCGTTGGAAATCATGCGACTGTCCCGGCGAAAAGCCTCCGCCATCAGTTTAGTTGCCAAAGCCTGATACGCCTGGCTATGCTCAATCCAAGACTCCAGGTCTTCCTGGGTATCATAAAAGAAATAGTGCAAATCTTTTGTTTGCGCATTAACAATATTCGATGGATCAAAGGGCTCTTTCAGCCACTCTTTGGGATAATACTTCTTCATAACCGCCGAGCATTCCAGTCCTTCTGTTCCAAATTCTCCACAACCATAGTACCAATCCGGTTTAACCTGCATCCAGTATCCCCTGTGAAGTTTTCCAATATCAATACCATGACCGTTATACCAGGTGGGATAACAGTGATTATCCGGCATGCCTTCGGTCGGCGGATCGTAGTCCCCATCTACGTGTTTGATTACCCGATCCGGATTCTGCAAATGTACGATAGAATCGCAGGATTTAAAAAAACGTTCCAGTTCCTGCCGCTTCAAATGGCGATGAGGCTCATTTTTGGCATTGGGAAATGGTTCATTAATATACGACACAATGACACAAGATGCATGACCGCGAATCAGCCGTTCCATTTCCTCTGCCTGACGAATACCTTCCGCCACCTTATTTCTGCGCATACATCCAAACAAAGGTAAATCTGTCTGAACCATGAGCCCCAACCGGTCGCAATATTGGTATACTTCATCCTGCACCGGACGCTGTGTGATTCGTAAAAAGTTCATATGACAAAGTTTTGCTAACAATATGTCATCAACCAACTGGCTAAAATTTCCCCGCAGAACATCTAATTGTTCAAAGCCCATGGTATTGGCACCACGGAGACGAACTTTCCGGCCGTTTAAGTAGAACATACCCTTTGGAGAATTGTTCAAATCCTGTTTGAACTCACGCATACCAAATTGTACAGAAGATGCATCTGTCACGTCTCCGTCATAGAGAACCTCCACCTGTAGTTGATACAAAAATGGCTGATCCAGTTCCCAGCGTTTTGCATTTTCCAAAGGAAAACTGAATGTATAAAGATTTGTTCCCTTCTGGGCTGGCATTGAAAGTCCTTTCCCCATAATATCTTTAACCTCAGCCTGAGTCAGACTATCGCCCATCCCGGCAAGGTAAATGGTCTCAGGAGAAAATTCCCGCTTTTCAAATACCGTTTCCTGAAAATTTTGCCCGTAAACCGATAGCAGAAAGCGCAAATCTTTATAGTTGTACTCCGTATTTTCCACTTCAATCCAGGCTTCCGCTCGGTCTTCTGCCGGAATCGGGCGGACAAAAACGTTGTGAATATGCGTCTTGCTACGAAGTTCGACATAAACCTCACCATAAATTCCCATGCCCGGCGGACAATGGTGCCATCCCAACTGCGGGTCATCCCAACCGATACCCGTTGCCGCATAGAGTTTATCTCCCTCAATACGCACATTGTCCTCATTCTCATAGCCACCATAAATCCAATCATTTTTCAAAACGATTTTCAGTGTATTCTGCCCTTTTGTAACAAGTTCTGTAATATCAAATTCAAAGGGAGAGAAAAATCCTTCATGTCGACCGGCAAATTCTCCATTGACCATAGCAACGGTTTCATAATCCGCACCACCAAAGCAAAGGTATACCGCCCGGTCATCAGGAAGAGATTCCAGAGAAAAGTCACAACAATAGGTCTGCTTTGCATAGCCGACGGGGCCACCGTAATGAGGCAACATCACCGTTTCTGTACCATTTAAAATAAATTCCTTTAACGGCAGTTTGTTTCTGTAACTTACCTGTACTGGCGCATGGTTTTCCAAAAATGGCGCATACGCTTTCCGTAAGCGGGTAAGTTCCGCCTGCAGCTCTTCTCGAGTATCTATTTTTTTCTCTGTTAAGACAGGCTCGCACTCTCCCGACTCTAGCTGACAGATTTTTTTTGTAATATCCGCCGGCTTGGGTTCGTGCAGAAATTCACTCCTCCCGCCGATACCGCCTGCCGCAATCTCTATAAAAACATCTTTACCCATGTTCGTTCCCCCTCAGTGGTTCAATAATCTCTTTCCGGTCAGATATTCTCTGCCTGACAGAGAAAATTAAGTTCTGTATACCATTGATATGTATCTTCATCCAGAAATGTCTCCGGTTGTTCTGTCATCAGTTTCTTCATAAGTTCTACACAAGGATACGCTTCAAGACAAAGAATTTCTGCATTCCCGCATGTAGAACGCACATACAAATCAGCCGATTCATATGCCTGATTCAGA
>JBGUTC010000048.1:0-4453 GCA_045132895.1 Clostridia bacterium | reverse complement strand
GTGTTTGACGTATGTATAAAAGGAGAAGACAATATGAGCGAAATTTTGTATACCAAAGATACCCTGATGATGAAGGGATATCCGAAAATTAAAAAGCTGGGTGCCTGCAGTCCTAACGGCGAAATGACACCTTTTGTCTGGAACGGTCGTCTGATGCGACTGGAACTGGTCGACCCCTTGAACGGAACGGACGGCAGTGTGCGCCGTTATGCTACTATCCGCGACGTAGAGACCGGAGAATTTATTTCAAGTCTGGCTGAGGACAGTTATTTCCATTCTGCTTTTTTGGATGGAGACACAATTTATGTTACAGGTGTCGACATGAAGCGTCGTGATACAATCCGTATTTACGAAAGTAAAGATTTAATCAACTGGACAGACCGGGATCTCTTCACCAATCCGGGTTGGGTATACTTCAACTCTCAGATTGCAAAAGGTCCTGAGGGCTATGTAATTATCCTGGAATCCGGCCCGGGGGCATATCCCAACGACTGGGATACGGATTATCCGAAAAAATTTGTTGGGAACAAGGGTTGGACGATGTTCTTTGCCAAATCTCCCGATCTTGTGAACTGGGAATTTATGGATTATGAAACACCCTTCTCAAAAGATGAGGGTACCGGCGGTCCGGCGCTTAAATACTCCGACGGCTGGTTCTATCTGTTAGGTGATTGTGTTCTGCCCCGAAAGGTTTTCACCAGTTATATGTATCGGACCAAGGACTTTAAAGACTGGTACGTTGGCTATTATAATCCGATTCTGATGCCTTCTGATGAAGACAGAAAGATTTCTCCTCATTATACGGAGATTACCGATGCAGAAAGAGAACGTCTCCAAACGGCCTTTAACATCAATAACACAGATTTAGACGTTTGCGAATGGCAGGGAAAAACCTATATTAACTATCTTTGTGGTAACCAGCTTGGCAATTACTGGATGTGTGAAGCGGTTTGTGATATGCCTCTGGCAGAATTCTTTAAATCTTATTTTGAATAAAAAAAACGGGCGCCTGCTATGATCTGATAGCCGGGCGCCTGTTTTTCGAAAGATTTCTATTAAAATTAAAAAAATAAAGATAAATCGCAAAAAATGGGGCTTGAAGATTATCGCGGCTTTTTGTATCATGAATATATATTGTGGAAGAAGAAAGGGAAAAAAGATGGATAAACTGATTATTAAAAATGTCTCCTCTCTGGAAAAGATTATGGCGGAGGCAGAGTGTGTGCTGACGGAGACAAACTGCGGCAGTGCCCTTTTAAATGAAGAATTTTCTTATCAGATTGCTTATAAAACAACAGATGTCATCCGGTATCAGCCGGTGACGACTCTGGAGGTAGAATCCGAACTGGGAGATGCGGTTTCGGTTTACTGTGTTAAACATGTTCCGGTGTCTTATGGCGCCGGTGTGGACGCAGATGACGGATATATCGGAAATGGTATTGGGATGTACCCTGATGTGCTGGAGCCTTATAAAGCCTGTGTTCCTGTGTCCTGCCAGATTTTCCGCGCCCTTTGGGTCAGTGTGAAGCCGGATGAAAGCGTAGTGCCGGGGGATTATACCATTCGCGTTAGCTTTAAGTCCGAAGGTGAGATTGTCGGCGTTAGTGAATTTACCCTGACGGTGATTGGCGCCGTTCTGCCGAAACTGGATATTGGTAACGGTGTTTGGATGCACACGGACTGTATCGCAGATTGGCATGGCTGTAAAGTTTTTTCAGACGAATACTGGAGACTGGTAGACGTTTATATGCAAATGGCATCGGCTCACGGCGTTAACATGCTCCTGACCCCGGTGATTACGCCGGCTCTCGATACCCTGGTGGGCGCAGAACGCCCAACGGTTCAGCTTTTGGATATTTCCTTTGACGGAACAAAGTATACGTTTGGCTTTGACCGCCTGAAGCAATGGATGGATCTTTGCAGAAAAAATGGCATTGAACGTCTGGAAATTGCGCCGCTGTTTACCCAGTGGGGCGGCGAGAAAGCACCTAAAGTGGTCGTTGAAGAGAATGGTCAGGAAATTGTTAAATTCGGCTGGCATACAGAGGCTTTAGGTGACGAATATCGGGAATTTCTCAGTCAGATGCTTCCGGCGTTGACAAAATTCTTAGAAGAAAACTGGGAGAAAGAAAAAGTTTATTTCCGCGTAACGGATGAACCGACAGAGGAGCAAATTGACCATTATGGTGCCCTTCGTCAGTTGGTTGCGCCTTTAATTAAAGGATTCAAGCACATGGATGCGCTGGCAGACTATGCGCTCTACGAAAGAGGGTTTGTGGACGTTCCTGTTGTCATCAACTGCTCCATGGACAACTTTTTAGGAAAAGGCGTGGAGGATCTCTGGCTCTATACCTGCTGCGAGGCAAATCGGTGGAATTGTGCCAATCGTTTTATTGCCATGCCGTCCCGCAGAAGCCGTATCTTCGGTCTTCAGATGTATCGCTACGATATTAAGGGTTTTCTGCACTGGGGTTATAATTTCTATTATAGCCGCTTCTCGATGCAGATGGTGAACCCCTATATCTGTAACGACTGTGAAGGGGCATTTCCTGCCGGCGATGCTTTTGTTGTTTATCCGGTTCCCGGTGGCGTTATTCCGTCTCTGCGACTTAAGGTCTTTAACCACGGTTTGCAGGATATTATGGCGGCGAAACTGCTGGAAAAACTGGCGGGTAAAGAAGCGGTGCTTGAAATAATTGAAGAAAAAGCCCCTGTCGCCTTTAACCGCTACCCGGAGACAAACGAAGAGTTTCTGGCGATCCGTGAAAAAATCAACGAAGCAATCAAAAAATATATTTAATAGGAGTGAATCACAATGGAAAAACAGGTTAAATTCTGTGTTTTTTCTGATTTGCATGTACAATATGCACCCTGCGCAGAAGAATATTTAAAAGAAATTCTGGAGGCTTGCCGGAAAGAGGATGTGGATTTTGTCATTCAACTGGGTGACTTTAATATGGCAACTCGCGGTACGTCTTGCTGCGACTGGTTTCCTCAGGGACCGGGCCTCTGTGCTGATGACGAAGTTTTTGAGAGAACGGTTAACATGTATGCAGATTTTGAAAAGCCGACCTATCACGTTCTGGGCAATCATGATACCGACCTGGTATCAAAAACGGAACTTTTAAAGATGTGGAGAAGTGAAAACGGTCCCTACTATTCTTTTGATGTGAACGGTTTTCATTTTGTCGCATTAGATCCCAATTACGTTAAGAAGGATGAGGATTACGTATCTTCTGAACACGGGAAATATTATTCCGGCAGTTCTTATGAGGCCTATACGTTCCCTGCGCTTTCTCCGGAACAGCTTGCCTGGCTGAAAGAGGACCTGGCAAACACACCCTATCCGACGGTTTTGTTTTCTCATGAACGTCTTTGCCAGGATGTACATGGCATTGCAAACTATGCTGAACTGGCGGAAATTATTGAAAATGCGCCCAATAAAGTTGTTATGTCCATGAACGGACATGAGCATTATGACTCTGTAAAACAGGTTAACGGAATTTGGTACTACAACATTAACAGCGCTTCTATGTTCTGGCTGGATGCAATGTTTGAATGTCTGAACCGTTATACCCCGGAGATTGATGAAATCTATCCGCAACTTCGTTATACAGTTCCCTATTCCGGCGCGGTGTATGCCATTGTCACGATGGATGAAAACGGTGCGACCGTTAAAGGCTCAAAAGCCGAATTTGTCGGTATTACCCCGGAAGAACAGGGAGTTTACAAAGAGGATTCGTGGTTCTATTCTGAATATCAGCGAGGCGAACGGATTAAGCCCTATATTGAAGACCGGTATTTACCCTTTAAATAATGTCAAAAACAGTCCTGATTTCAGGGCTGTTTTTTCGACTCTTTTGAAAGAAAAATTTTCCTTTTTTCTTGTCTGATGACGGAATATGTGGTACAATAAAAAAGAGTTGTATCATACCTTGAAAAAGTCTGCAATCTGCAGAATTATTTCAGGTGAAAATAAAAAATATTGCCCTTTTAAAGAAACTGAAAAGGAGAAAATTCGATGAAAATTTATTGCCAGAACATTTGGAATGCAAATCCCTGCGCTTACCGGAACCGGATGGTTCGGAAACTGGTAGCCGAATTTGATGCTGATATTTGCTTTTTTCAGGAATGCGGACCTAAGACAAACCGCTTAGGTGACGGTGAGGCGCCTATGCCGGAACTGATGGCGGATGTTTACACGGAAGCGCATCCGGAGGTTAAAGATGTAAACTACACGCCGGTTTTTTACAAAACCGATAAGTATTCTCTGCTTGATAGCGGTTATTTTCTCTATGATGGTTTAAATGACGAAAACTCCAAGTCTGTGACCTGGGCCGTTTTAGAAGAAAAGGCCACAGGGAAGCAGTGTATGGCGGCATCGACCCATCTTTGGTGGATGTTTGATTCAGAAAAAGATAACCAGCAGCGTCTTGAAAATGTGGCGCAGTTA
>JBGUTC010000047.1:0-10595 GCA_045132895.1 Clostridia bacterium | reverse complement strand
GCTGACGCCACCACGGGTATCGCCATCGCCAACCAGTTTGACGGCATTCTGTATCAGATTTCTCTGGCACCATCTCTTGCTACCATTCCCTACGTTTCCCAGAATATCGGAGCCGGAAACATCAGTCGCGTGAAACAGATTGCTGTAAAAGCAACATTGGTTACAACCATATTTGGCGCCACATTGGGCTCTCTGTCCGCCATTTTCTCAAAGGAACTTTCCTCGCTGATGACCGCCTCCCCTGCTGTTATACAGTATTCACGGCAAAAGATGGTGTTAATTTCCAGTACATACTTTATTTGCGGTATCAATGAGGTTTTAGGTGGCGTTTTGAAAGGCATGAGAAAACCGTTTCCGCCGACGATTACAAGTCTCATCTTCCTATGTCTGCTACGATTTATATGGGTTTACTGGATTTTCCCCTTCTTCCCCAATTTGACATTTTTATATACCGTCTGGCCTGTTGGATGGACGCTGTCTATCTTGGCATTGCTGGCTGTTTATATTCCCGCAATCCGGAAATTACAAAGAGATACCATCGCCGGCTCTCCGGCCGTTGTAAAAAACTGAACATAAAAGCAAAAGCCAAGTCGCAATGCGACCTGGCTTTTGTTTTGTTTTTATAAGAGCCTGTTATTCTCCTTCTAAGACACCAAGCATTAAAATTCCCACGATAATAATACCGATAAACAGGTACTGCTTCTTTGTCAGTTTTTCTTTTAAGAAAATTCTGGACAGTAGCAGAGAAACAACACAAACCGAAGACAGAATCGGCGCCGCAATGGCACCGTTGCCACTCATAGCATACACATATGTAAGCTGTCCGGCTGTTTCACAAATTGCAGCCAGTGCCTTGTCTTTCTGTTTCGGCAATTCAAACTTAACATGTTTCAGTTTCATGAAAACGAACAGAATCAGGCCGCAAATTGCAAAGGTTAATTCATAGGAAATATTTGCTACTAACTCAATGTTTTCTTCTGTGATGCCAATTAACGGACTGGTTCCCATTTCCAGATAGAAAATATCCAGAAAGCTTCCTACCGCATCAATGATGGCATAGCAGAACGGCATCAGAAAAGCAACAACCGCCAGTTTTTTACCCAGTTTTTGTTTTCTGTTGATTTCATGGCTGTTTTCTGTATACGTTACACCAATAATACCGATGACAATAATTGCAATGGCAACCCAGACAGCAGGCGCAATTTTTTCACCTAAAAAGATGACACACAAAAGGGAACACATTGCACCGGCAGTGTTTTCAATCGGATCTGCCAATGATTCCTCAATGAATCTGATACCGAAGAAAGAACAAGCCATAGACACAATATAGCATAAAGATACCGGCAGGTATGCAATCAGATTCATAGGATTGTAGCCTACATCAGAAGTCAGTAAGGTGACAATAGCATGAATCCCCATAACCGCGCCGACCAAAACGCACACTCTTAAATGGTCATACTTGTTTTCAGCATGGGAACCTTTTTTATAAAACAGTTCTGCCGCGCCCCACAATAGAGTTGTTACCAGAGTAAAAACTAACCACATAAATAATCCTCCTATTCTATTACAAAAATTAATGTTTGACATATCATGATGTTATATGTTTACAAAAATTTTTGCACATCACGGAAAGCCCTCCGTGACTTTAGAGAATCCTTCATCATGTACCTTAAAAAAAGTTCTGATCAAAATCCTTGTTTTATATGATTTTTCCATTTTGGTAGTACTCCCTTTTTACTCGAGGCATAAAGTTACAGACCACTTCATAGTTAAAGCTATGACACATCGCTCCGAAAGCTTCTGCCGTAATCTCTTCCTCGCCACTTCGCCCGATAATAATTGCATGATCGCCGACAGAAACCTCTTCGAGCCCTGTGACATCCACCATAATCTGATCCATACAAACTTTTCCCACAACCGGAGCCTTTTTACCGTTTATCAAAACATATCCCACACCGGTCAGGCAACGGTTAAAGCCATCCGCATAGCCAATAGAAACCGTTGCAATCGTTCGCTCTGACGGCGCCTCATATACATGACCGTAACCAATTTTAAAACCTTTCGGAACCGTTTTAACATGCACAACATGACTCACAATTTCCATAGCCGGCTTCAGTGGCACGCGCCCTTCCTGCACTTCCTCAGAAGGATACAGTCCATACAGGGCAATGCCTAAGCGACACATATCATATTGTTTGGTAAAATCCATAGTTCCTGCGCTGTTGCAAATATGCTTAATCGGAACCGTGATGCCCCTGGCATCCAGGCGGGAAATAAAATCGTCAAACAGTTTTGTCTGGCCGTCTGCATCCCTTTTGTCTGCAAAATCTGCACAGGCATAATGACTGAAGATACCCTCCAGTTCAATGCCCTCAAGACCTGCTATATGAAGAACGGTATCTGCCCCGGTATCGTCCGGCGACACACCGATTCTACCCATACCCGTATCCACCGGTACATGAACTTTCGCCTTTTTCCCCTGACGCAGGGCTACTACCGATAGCTGTTCTGCCTCCTTACGGCAATAAATCGTTGCTGTAATCTGATAGCGAAGCAATTCTTCGTATAACATCGGTGCTGTGTAAGAAAGTATCAGTATCGGCTTTTTAATCCCGCTTTCCCGAAGTTCAATCGCTTCATCGATGCATGCGACAGCAAAGTAATCAACCTGCGGTTCCAGGCATTTTGAAATAACTGCACTGCCATGACCATATGCATCCGCCTTAACAACGGCAAGAGCCTTAACGCCCGGCTGTATACATGACTTCAGTTGTAAAAAGTTCTCCTCGATTGCACTTAAATCAATCGCTGCAAAGCATCGATAATAACGAGGAGATTGATGATAATTTTTCATGCTTGCCACCATTTCCTTTCACAACAACCTTCAGAGTTTATTGTATTCTAACATTGTCCATCCGTCAAATTTCCGCTTTACTCTGAAGTCTTCTCCCCTGACACTACACCTATTAAATTCTGATAGTCCATGGAGAAAATCTGTAAAAGAGTATCCGCTTCCTGAAACAAGACACTGTCAAACTCCGCAAAATCTTCATTCTCGTTCGGACGGTCAACAACCTCGCCCACTTCGTTCAGCCAACGCTCCAACCAGCCGTTTTTAAAGTAAAAGCGCATATTCTGGTTGCCTTTTGTCAGCATGGCGAAAAAAAATCCGTTTTCATCGTAGTAATATTCCCGCTGGTAGCCAATATCATCTTCACCGTAAGTCCCTGCGGGCACCACAACTTTTTTAAGCAAATATTCACCGTAATAAAAAGAAACACCTAAAGAATTGGTCGTTTTTTTGTCACCACTTAAATTGTTTTCAATTTCCATCCAGCGGCTTTTCATTTCCCGCGCCCATTGATCTGTATCCGGTTTTTTCTCTGCGTTTTCCGGTTTTGGCGTTGCTTCCGGAACCGGTATCCGCGCAAGAACCTGATTTTCCCTCATTGCCTGATCCCGCATATATAACGATGATGCACAGCCTGAAAAAAGCGACACCGCCATGCAACAAAGAAACAATATGCCTAATATTTTTTTCATGATGACAACTCCCTAAAACTTAACAATACATTATCTTTTATTTTAGCATATTTCCCTGATGTTTGCAACCGTTTCCACAGAAATGTAATAAAATAAAAAAGGGCTGCAGCGTCAATGCAGCCCTTTTTCGAAATTTCAATTTACCGGTACATAGGACCGTAGTTCTTACAAGCCGCATAATCAGCAGACTGAATATCTTCGGTTCCAAATGCAGACCAGGCATGGGGACGGTAAATCTTTTCTTCCGGTACATTATGCATGGTCACGGGAATTCTCAGCATAGAGCAAAGAGTGATAAAGTCAGCACCAACGTGACCGCCAACGGTTACGCCATGGTTTGCGCCCCAGTTAGCCATAACGGAATATACATCACGGAATGCACCCTTACCGGTCAGGTTGGGAGCAAACCAGGTTGTGGGCCAGGTCGGGTCAGTTCTCTGATCCAGTTTGTCGTGAACATCATCAGGCAGAACGCAGGTATAGCCCTCTGCAATCTGAATAACAGGACCGATCCCGTCAACCAGGTTCACACGAACCATCGTAACAGGCAGTTCAGCCAGGGTCTTAAAGTGACTGGAGAAACCGCCGCCACGGAAATATTCATAGTCAGCTCTGCACCAGTCAGTTGCATCAAGGCAAGCCTTAATGTCAGCGTCTGTCATATTCCACCATTCCTTGATGGTGCCGTTGCCGTTTTCATCTTTTGCAGCAGCCGTACAATCAAGTGCCGTTGCACCGGAGTTAATCAGGTGGATGATACCATCTTTTGCTCTGCCTTCCAGTTCCTTACCGGTCACGCGTTTAACCGCATCAGGAGACCAGTAGGTACGAACATCGTGGAAGCAGGGAGCCTTGCCGGTCAGCAAGGTTCCGAACAGCATAGAAATACCGTTTAAGGTATCGTTTTCCGTTGCAAAAGCGGTCGGCGCTTTCTTACCGTTCCAGTTAAAGGAACTTGCCATAATAGCCTCGGTAAAGTCAGCATTAGGCAGCCAGTCTGTCCAGTTACGCTGACCCTGGAAACCACCAACGATGGCGTTCTTACCCAGAGCCTCTTCGTGCCAACCCATTCCGTCCAGTTTCGGATTACCATAGAGAATATCGTTAACAATAATGGAGAATTTCGCAATGAATTCCCAATCTTTATCAGCCGGAATAACCTTAGACTTCTTAACGATGTCAGCCAGATTCTTGCCGGCATTTTTGTCAAAGCCTTCTTTGCAGTTTTCCTTAATCCATTTCAGGGCTTTTTCATATTCATCTTTATCATAGATTTCCAGAGTAATTCTGCGGATAACCTCAGATAAATCAACAAATTCAGCACGGATGCCCAGATATTCCTGCATAAAGGACATATCACAATAAGAACCGGCAATGCCCATGGATACAGCACCCAGGTTGACATATGCCTTATCCTTCATCTGACCGACAGAAATCGCACCTTTTGCCCAACGAATCATTTTTTCTGCCACGTCTTCAGGAACAGAGTTATCTTCAATATCCTGCACATCATGACCATACATAGAGAAAGCCGGCAGACCACGCTGCGCAAATGCTGCCATAACTGCTGCCAGATATACAGCGCCGGGACGCTCAGTTCCGTTAAAGCCCCAAACCGCTTTAACCGTATTCGGGTCTAAGTCCATCGTTTCTGAGCCGTAGCACCAGCAGGGTGTAACCGCCAAGCTGGCACAAATATTCTGGGTTTTAAAATAGTCAGCCGCCTTTGCAGCCTCTGCGCCGCCGCCAATGGTACAAGGTGCAATCACACACTGCACCGGCGTTCCGTCCTGATAACGGACATTTGCCTCAATCAATTTTTTGGCAGCGTTTGCCATTGCCATTGTTTTTTCTTCAAGTCCTTCACGAACACCGCCCCAACGACCGTCAATCGTAGGACGAATACCAATTTTAGGATACATTCTCATTTCCTCCTTATAGTAAAAGTTTAGTTTATTTTAAGAAAATTTCTATAACCGGAATTATAATCTCAGGCTGAATCGCAGGAATTTTAATCAGGAAATTATCACCCGTATCACCAAGCATATCGCCCGCATGCAGAATTCGCTGTTCGGTAAAGGCAATTTCGCTGGCATCATGCAGGAACTGGGCATAAGCCACTTTTCCGTAAAGTTCCGGCACCTCTAAATAAGCCTGCGGGTATTCAAAGAGGTGAATATAGAGGCGTTTCCCATCCTGGCTCTGGGTCAGACGGCAACCTCTGGGCGCCGTAAACTCAGGCTCAGCCATCGTGCAATTATATACAGAACGACCGCAGAGTTTCATCCAGTCTCCAAAAACTTTTAAAGCCGCCTCTGCACGGTAGTCGAAGTTACCGCGACCGGTAGGACCAACATTCATAATCAGGTTTCCACCACAACTAACCGTATTAATCAGCATCTCAAGCAACGCCTTCGGCTTCTTCCAACTCATTTCATCGCGGTTATAACCCCATGAGCCGGAGAAGGTCTGGCAGGCTTCCCAAGTTACCAGTTCACCCGTCTCCGGATGCTTAACCCACTCTTTCGGCGTATTCTGTTCAGGCGTCCAGATATCCTGATCAATACCCGAACGGTTATTGATGATAATGCCCGGCTGATATTTCCGGATCATAGCAATCAGTTCTTCGCTCTTCCAGTCATTTTTTCCTCTGCCAACCATCCAGTCAAGAGGATATACATCATGTGTCGGGGGCAGACCCGGAACGGGGTCAGGATAGGAAAAGTCAAACCACAGGATATCAATTTTTCCGTAATTCGTCATGAGTTCTTCCACCTGATTGTGCAGATAGGTCACATAACGGCTGAAGTCTTTTCCTTCATTCAGCGCTGCGCCCCGGGGATCCCGGCGCAGAGGATGAAACCAGTCGACAGTATAATCCGGATGATGCCAGTCAAGAAGCGAATAGTAAAGTCCGACGCGGATTCCCTCAGCGCGGAATGCTTCTGTATATTCTTTGACAATATCCCGACCAAACGGTGTATTGGTGGATTTATAGTCCGTGTATTTTGAATCAAACAGACAAAAACCTTCATGGTGTTTAGCGGTCAAAACCGCATACTTCATACCGGCAGCTTTCGCCTGTCTTGCCCATTCTTTCGCATCAAACAAATCCGGCTCAAAGAATTCAAAATAGTCGTTATACTTCTCGTCATGAATCATTTCATAGTTTTTTACCCATTCATGTCTGGCAGCCAAAGAATAGGTTCCAAAATGGATAAACATGCCAAAACGATCACGGACAAACCAAGATGTATCACCTGGCGTAGCTTTCGTAACATAACTTGACATATAAACATATCCCCAATCTATAGTTGACAAAATATTTTTTTGTAATATAATAAATATGTGTTTTATATTTTTATTATAATAAATAAAGCACCGTATATACCATGATTTTTTTGTTATAAAATATGGAGATTTTGTCATGAGCAAACGCGCAAAAATTCGGATGATTAATACACTTAAAATCGATGTCAGCCAGATCAATTATGTCCATTTGGGAAAAGAATGGCAGCACGACGGGGTTTGCGACCCTTTCAGCCGCCTTTACTTTATCCGGAAGGGAGATGGATTTTTAAAAGCGGACGGCGAGGTAACCCGCTTAGAGGGCGGATATGTATATCTCGTTCCGGCAGGCTGTGCTTTTTCCTATGGCTGTACGGAACTTGAAAAATTGTTTTGCCATATTTCCGTTTCGACCGTCGAAAAATTTGACCTGCTCTCCGACATCGGGCGAATCTGTTCTCTTCCCTATTCCGAAGAAGAGTTCTCTCTCCTTTTAAGTTGCTTTTTATCAGACAATTACTCCGATCTTTTAAAACTGAAAACCCTCCTCTACCAAACGGTTCTGGACTTTGCCGAAACCTACGCCTTTGAAAAGGTTCCCGTTAAACAGTACTCAGATTTAGTAGAGCGGGTCATCATTTATATTCAGGAAAATATTAAAATTAACTTAAGTGTGGCCATGATTGCAAGGCACCTATTCGTCTCTGAAAGCAAAATCCGCAAGGCTTTTAAAGACGAAATGGGAATCACCATCGGAAAATATATTGACGACTTAGTCTTTTTAAAAGCCCGACAGCTTCTAACAAAGAAAATGTCCATCGGGGAAATCAGCCAGAATCTGGGCTTTTGCGATCAGTTCTATTTTTCCAGGCGATTCAAAGAAAAATACAACCAATCACCAACAGATTTCCGAAAAGAAATTTCAGTAAGATAAAAAAGTCCTGCTGTGACCCACGCCACAGCAGGACTTTTTTGATTCTGCATCCTATTTGCAATAGCAATCTATGTAATGATCAATCGCACTTTGAATAATTTCCAGCGCTTCTTCCGGACCCTTTACCTCGTCTACAGCCGTTTCCTTGCCTTCCAGCGCTTTATACACGCTGAAGAAGTGCTTCATTTCGTCAAAAATATGTTGAGGCAGCTGATCAATACTGGTGTATTGACTATAAGTGGGGTCACCATAGGGAATGGCAATGATTTTTTCATCCTTTCTGCCGTTATCCATCATGGTAATAACACCAATCGGATAACTCCGAACCAACGTCATGGGCGCAATATCCTCTGAGCACAGGAGCAACACATCCAGGGGATCATAGTCATCTGCATAGGTTCTGGGGATAAAGCCGTAGTTAGCCGGATAATGCGTGGAAGTATAGAGGATTCTGTCCAGCATCAGCATACCGGTTTCCTTATCCAGCTCATATTTCAGTTTTCCGCCCTTGGGAATCTCAATAACCGTCACAAAATCGTGCGGGTGAATTCTTTTCGGACTCATATTGTGCCAAATATTACTCATAACACTCTCTCCTTAAAAAAGCATAACGGCGGGTTTTCGCCCCGCCGCTATAAAACTATAGTAAATGACTTCTGAGATCTTCCGGCGACTGCATGGAAAGGTATGCCGGTGCCACATCAAAAACTGTCTTACAGCCGGACTGACCTTCCTGATTCATGCGATATGCCGCTCTGGCATAGGCAACTAAAACAGAAGAGGTAAACTCCGGATTAGAATCCAGTTTCAGACTATATTCAATCAAATGAGTGTTCTCGCGATTGAGACCGGTTTTTCCGCAACGAATCACAAAACCACCATGGGGAATTCCGCTATGATCCCGATCCAGTTCTTCTTTAGAAATAAAATGCACCGTTGTATCGTAGTCAGCAAAATAATTGGGCATTGTCTTGATTTCGCTTTCGATCCGGGCCAGATCTGCCCCTTCTTCTGCTACCACGAAACATTCTCTTGTATGCTTCTGACGAACAGACAATTCCGGATTTTCTCCGCTTCTGACTGCTTCTAACGCTTCATCAACAGGAATGGTATACTGCCGTGCATCCAAAACACCCTCAATCCGGCGGATAGCATCAGAATGACCCTGGCTGACACCTTTGCCCCAGAATGTATAATCCTGACCCTCCGGCAGAACAGCCTGAGCATATAGTCTGTTTAAAGAAAACAGACCCGGGTCCCAACCGACAGAAATCATACCAATTTTACCGGAGGCCTTAGCTGCACGATCTACATTGGCAAAATGTTCCGGGATTTTTGCATGGGTATCAAAACTGTCAATAACATTAAAATTCTGAACCAGTTCCGGCGTCTGAACCGGCAAATCTGTGGCACTGCCGCCGCAAATCACCAAAACATCAATATTCTCTTTATGAGATAAAATATCATTCAGGGAGAAGGTTTTGGCGCCAGTCAGCGTCTGAACCGTTTCCGGATTACGACGGGTAAAAATACCGTAGAGTTCCATATCCGGATTCTGCCCGATGGCACATTCAACACCTCTGCCTAAATTACCGTAACCTGCAATACCAATTCTGATTTTCATAGCATTTCCTCTTTTCTACCAAACTTTTTTCCTACAAGCCGGAAAAGCTTACTCTTTTTTATTGTCTTATTATAACGCCACAAAAAACCGTTGTCAATATTTTACTTCTATTCAAATCATATTTTTTATCAGGTTTTTCACAAAATTAACAAAAGGGTTGCGAAATCACAACCCTTTTATCATTCTGTTTACGCCCATTCAATAAAATGATAACTATCTAAAATCTGAAAATATTTAGTCAAGCGTTCATAGAGAGGGTGCGCCTTTTCGCCAAACTCTGCCTCAACAGCTTCTCCTAAGGAGAAAATCGTTTTTTCTCCGTCTAAAAGAGGCCAGATGAAACTGCCCAGTTCATCCAGATGAATATAACTCACCGGTGGTTTTTTGAATAGTTTCTGCGCGAGCCGGTTAAAGAACCCTTTATTATCAATTTCAAGAGTGACCAACCCGGCGTCATCGGCTGTAAAACGGATACTCCCGACTCTCATGGGCTTTCTGTCCAAATAATTATCTTGTTGTTTCATGGCTTACCCACGCTTTTTCCACAGTGAGAATTTCAGAACTGTCAGAATAATGATGCCGAACAGAACTAGTCCACCCACATTGGAAACAACCCCGGGAATACCCAGTTTTGCTGATAAATCAAAGACGGAATCAAGACCCACAACAGCCATCAACGCCAACAGAATGCCAACCAGTCCCTCGCCGGCAATCATACCGGAGCAGAACAGAATACCGTCGCTGACAATCGCATCTTTTTCTTCTTTAGAACGCTTTAATTTATCCAGTGCCAGGCGAACCAGACCGCCCACCATAATGCAGGCATTGAGCTGAACCGGCAGATACACACCAATAGCAAAAGGCAGAACCGGGATGCCAATCAGTTCAACCGTAACCGCGATAAACACGCCGACAAAGACTAAAGCCCAAGGAAGATTACCCTCCATAACGCCTTCAATAATCAACTTCATCAAAGTTGCCTGAGGTGCGCCCAACTGTTCAGATCCAAAGCCCCATGCGCTGTCTAACAGATAAAGCGTACCGCCAATAGCAAAGGCTGCAGCTACAACACCGATAATTTCACCAATCTGCTGTTTCTTCGGCGTTGCACCTAAGAGGTAGCCGGTTTTCAGGTCCTGAGACGTATCACCGGCAATCGCTGAGACAATACAAATAATGGAACCAATGGCAATGGCACTGACCATA
>JBGUTC010000046.1:0-2353 GCA_045132895.1 Clostridia bacterium | reverse complement strand
CAAGGATTTCACGGTAAAGCTGCTGGATCATAAGGGATACCATAAAATACTTAGTTAGATCTTCTTCGGGAAGCACAATGAACAGTGCGGATTTTTCATTACAGAACTTTTCCGCATCAATAGCTGTTTCAAAGCAGAGTATCTGTTCCATCTCGGAGTCAAGGAAGGCATTTAAACGGGATAGTACGGTGGAGAGCACCGATGCCATGGCCTGCTCTGCGGAATTGAGGGCAGCTCCCGCAAACCAGCGGGCCTTGTGGTCGGATGGCAGTTTATCCATCAGGAGCTGGAATTGGCTTTTTCCTTTTACTTTGCTGGGTGATAATAAATCCTGTACCAGTTTGAACACACTGATGATATGACGGCAGTCCACCTTTTTCCCATCCACCTCAGTGGGGGGCAGATATTCGGCAATCAGCAGAATCACCGAGGACAGGAGTCCTTCGGCGGCATCATAGAAAAACTGATTTTGTCCATAATTCTCACCGCTGGCATTGATGATGGTTTTGGAGATAATCTTTACGTACTTTTCCGCTTTTGCCTTTGATACAAGGTTGTTTTCATCAGCAAGGTACTGATCCATGTAGGTGTTGACCAGATGGAGCATATTGTTGCCGTCTGAGCGGGTGGGGTTACGAAGATCGATGACCGCCACACGGTAGCCGTAATAATCACGGGCAATGGCACCATAATTGCGATAAAGATCACCCTTGGTGTCGGTGGTCAAAAAGCTCATACCCGAGGCGCAGGCATATTCCAGATTGGGGTATAAGAAGAATGCCGTCTTACCTACGCCGGAGGCACCAATCATCATGCAGTGGACATCATCGGTATCCACAAGTGCCGTCACTTTGTTCTTGGCTCCTGTACTGCCGAGGATGATTCCCTGCTCATCTGTGGCAGGGAGGGACTGTCCCCGTCGCCAAAGCTCAGGCCGGAATGGGATGTGTTTATAGATATTTTTGATTTCCCGCTTGGTGGAAAAACGTGCGGTACCATGCTGACCGTCACCTACTGTGCGGGATTTGATTCCGCTGAGCGTATAATAGTGTGCTAAAAGAGAGAGGCCGCCGATGACACAAAACATCACGGCGGCTACGGCAATCAGCATATAGATTTGAGATGACATAGGGTTCTCCTTTCGATTTGGCATATTTTGTGGTATTCTAAAACAAAGTGTTGCATAAATAAGAATATATAGTCCGAATGAAAGTGGTAAAGAAATGAATCCATTAAAATATATAAGAATTTTAGACGGTGAACCTTGTCCATGCGGTAGCGGTATGAAACATAAAGATTGCTGTAAAAACAAAGTGATGTCAATATCGCAAACATCCAAAAAGCCGCCAGAAGTTCAAGTCATGGAAATGATGCGAAAGTCAATGAAAAGATGCTGTATGCACCCTGACCAAGCCCAATGTAAGGGTAAAATAAAAGAGGCTCACGCATTACAAAACAATAAAATTATTTCGCTTCTTGCTGGAAATGAACGTCATGTATATATGATGAACTCAAAGAAACAGCCTTTAATTATTCCTATGAAAAAGGGTGATCCAGCCGTTATCGTTGAAATGAGTAGAACCAGTGCTAATGACGCAACTACTGAAACTTGTTTTTGTGATTTACATGACAACACTGTATTTGCCGCAATTGAAAAAGGGGAACCAGACTTCATGTACATGTTCCAATGATAGATCAGGGCTCTTCTCTCACTGTCAGAGCAGGTATTGTTGATTTGCTCCAGTAGAAGCTGTTCCTGTGTTTTTTTATTATATTTGACGTCATTCAGGAGATAAAGAAACAGATAATCAACACGAAAGCCAAGTTCCTCAGCTAGGCGGATTAGCATTTTTGTGCTGGGCATAGCGATTCCGTGTTCCAAGTTTTTGTAGTATTGGACGCTTATATTTAATTTCGTGGCTGTTTCTTCCTGAGAATACCTAAGGACTTCTGTTCTGAGATATTTAAGTTGCCGCTTAAAAACATCTTTGAACCTTTTATTGGCGTCCTCACTTAGCTCTACCATTTGAATCACCTCGCTTCAAATTCCGTGCCTTAAGTTTAAAAACACATGGATGATTTCACCAGAAACTAATAGTTATTAAAACGGATACTATTAGTTGCTATTTTGGAGAACAAGAGCTCAAGAGATTGACGATAGATGATATGTTTTTATGCCGTTCAAAATGCGGATTTCAGGGCTCTAAAACGTTTAGTGATCTGGAGATAAAAATAAGAAAAATGAGAGAGTCGAATATGAACTGAGAGGCCACACCGGTGGCTATAGTCATCAGATAGTTTATTTCAAAAAATGGCGGAACATACGTTCCAACACCATCTATTTGCAGCACTT
>JBGUTC010000045.1:0-5160 GCA_045132895.1 Clostridia bacterium | reverse complement strand
TTTAGAGGAATTATTGGTTAAAAACATGTAACGGCCGCCGATTTTCTTTACATGCTCTAAAAAATCCAGAGTGCCGTCGAACAGGTCATTGTCTAAATAGATAGTTCCGTCCATGTCAAGAAGGAACAAGCGCTTGTTTTGTAAATTGCTCATTTTGTTACCTCACTGTAATTCCAAAGTGTTACGTTCCCTGTTGAAATGGCCGTTGCACCGTTGTCAAGCAGGGCTTTTATTTCTTCCTCTGTTTCAATTAAACCTCCGGCAATGATGGGAACAGAGATTTTTTCTTTCAGATACCGGATGATTTTCGGAATAATACCGGGCATGATTTCAATCATATCAGCCTTGGACGAGCGTAGTCCCTCAACTGTGGTTGCAACAGATTGAGAATCAACAATGAAGAACCGCTGAATCGTAAAAAGTTCTTCTTCACGGGCAAGCTTAATAATGTTTGACCGTGTGCTGATAATACCGTCTACACCGGCGATTTTGGCGAAACGCATGCCGCTTTTATCTTTGGCAATACCGGTTGCCAGGTCAAAATGAATAAAGATTTTTTTGCCTGCAGCATGAACTTTCTTGACTTTTGTTGACAGGGTCAAAAGGTCTGCGCAGAGGTCGAAGATTATCTGGATGCCTGTAGACAGAACGGCATCTAAATCTGCTTCATTCCGGATAGCCGCAATGACACTTCCGTTTTTCAAAACGCTCATCTCCTTATTCCGAAACATTGGATGTTGCAACAAGGTTGCTGCCGAAGACATTTTCTATTATAACATCTCCCACAGCAATTGGCAAGTCGCAGGATGCAGCATTGATTAAATTCATGCACGCTGTGATTTTCTCTTTTGGAATGGGGGCATCAGTTTTGACGGAAACCAGTTTCCCGCTTTTGCTTCTGACGGTGGAAGTGATTACGCGTTTCGGTGCGACACATTCGCTTTCGGCATAGACTGCTCCCCGTTTACAGGTGTTTCCGCTGACGGTGACGCAGCCGTCTTTTATCTCAGCCTCCAAGGTGCATCCTAAGGGGCAGACAATACAAGTCAGGGTTCGTTTCATTGCTCTTCCTCCAGACGGATGGTGATGTCTTTTGCGCCTTTTAAATACTCTGCTGAAAGCAAAAGACTTTCCATTTCTCCGGGTGCTACCCGGGCTTTTTTCTTTTCTAAAAGAAGGATGCCATCTTTTTCAATACGGATCACGGCGTTTTTAACAACATCTGATACGCGGAAGAAAACGCGGACATCTCCTTCTTCTGAGGTGATGCGTTGGGGAACGGTGTACCGGATTTTTCCGGCAGGCGTGAGGTTAATTTCTGTATGCTGCGTAAGACCTTTCCCTAAATACTGCGCGGCACTTTTACCGGCAATTTCTGCTTCGTCGGAGACAAAGTCTACCAGATCGTGAACATGAAGTACGTTACCACAGGAAAAAATACCGCTGACAGAGGTTTGTCTGTTTTGGTCGACTGTGGCGCCTCCGGTAATGCGGTCAAGGCCAATGCCGGCAGACTTTGACAGTTCATTCTCCGGAATAAGTCCGACAGAAAGAAGCAATGTATCGCAGGAGATATATTCCTCTGTTCCCGGAATGGGCTTTCTGTTCCTGTCAACCTTTGCAATGGTCACGCCTGTCAGGCGCTCTTTGCCGTGGATGTTGATGACGGTATGGCTTAGTTTCAGGGGAATGTCAAAATCGTTCAGGCATTGCTCGATATTGCGGGCGAGACCGCCGGAATAGGGTAACAGTTCGCAAACGGCTTTGACCGTTGCACCCTCTAAGGTCATGCGTCGTGCCATAATCAGTCCAATGTCACCGGACCCTAAGATAATGACCTCTTTGCCGGGCATATAGCCTTTCATATTGACAAATTTCTGTGCAGTTCCCGCACTGAAAATACCGGCGGGACGATGGCCGGGGATAGACAGGGCGCCTTTGGAGCGTTCACGGCAACCCATAGCCAGAATGATTGCTTTTGCCTTGATGGTGAATATCCCGTCCTCAGCATTTGTGGCGGTAATGACTTTATCCTCGGTGATATCCAGTACCATGGTATTCAGTTTTACGGGAATGTTTAATTCCTGCACTTTCTTTTCATAACGATATGCATATTCCGGTCCGGTTAATTCCTCGCCAAATTTATGTAAGCCGAATCCGTTATGGATGCATTGTTGCAGGATGCCACCCAGTTTTTCGTCTCGCTCTAAAATTAACAGATCGCGGATGCCGGCTTCATAGGCGGCGATGGCAGCGCTCATGCCGGCAGGTCCGCCACCGATGATGACTAAATCGGTCATGGAGCAACGACCTCCTTTGTCTTTTTCAAGTTAATATAGGAACTGCCACCGGATTTTGTAACTTTGTCATAGGGGCAGTTTAATTCCCGGGCTAACAGCTCGATGATGTAGGGGGAACAGAAACCACCCTGGCATCGACCCATCTGGGCTCTGGTTCGACGTTTAACGCCATCTAAATCCAGGGGACGGGGGTTGGTTCTGATAGCCTGTAGAATTTCACCTTCGGTAACGGTTTCGCAGCGGCAGACAATCTTGCCGTAAGCCGGATCTTTCTTAATCCACTCGTTTTTCTCGCTGACAGAACTGTTTCTGAACCGGTGCATTGGTTCTCGGGTCGGCGAAAAGTGCGGTTTTTCGACCAGAGAAAGACCTTGCTCTGCCAGTAATTCACATGCATACAAGGCAATGGCAGGAGATGCAGTCAGGCCGGGAGATTCAATTCCTGCCAGATTGATAAATCCGGGCAGGGGAGAGGTGATGATGAAGTCACCGGTGCTTCCGACGGCGCGAAGGCCGCAGAAGGAGGTGATAACCTGATTGAGAGGTACACCGGTGACGTTCTCCATGGTTTCTTTGATGATGTGGTCAAATCCTGCCCGGGTTGTTTCTTTGTTTTCTTTATCTTGAATATCGACAGCTGTGGGGCCGAGGATAAGGTTATGGTCAACAGTCGGAGATACCAGGATTCCTTTGCCTTTTTCAGAGGGGGTGCGGAAAATAGTACGAGAAACCAAACGACCGCATTCCTTGTCGAGAAGCAGATATTCGCCACGTCGGGGATGAACGGTAAAGGAATTATCGCCAATCATCCGGGCAATGGCGTCAGAGTAGACGCCGGCAGCGTTAATGACAAATCGCGCCTCAATTTTATCTTCGCCGGAGAAAAGAAGGAATCCGGATCCTTTTTTTTGAATCGCGGTGACTTCCCAGTTTAATTTTAAATCGGCGCCGTTATCCATGGCGTTACCGATGGCAGCAAGAGTCAGTTCATAAGGACAAATGATGCCGCCGGTGGGCGCGTCAAGGGCGCAGATAGCGTTATTATGGATGTTTGGTTCCAACTGTTTCAATTCATCTTTTTCAATGATACGCAAGCCTTTAACGCCGTTTTTCTGCCCGCGTTTTAAAAGTTTTTCCAGTTCTTTTTTGTCTTCTTCGCAGAAACCGATGACCAAAGAACCGTTATTTTCGAAAGGAACCCCCAGTTCTTTTGCAATCTGGGGCATCATTTCATTACCTTTCACATTGAGTGCGGCTTTCAGGCTTCCTTCTTTTGCATCAAAACCTGCATGGATAATGGCAGAGTTTGCTTTTGAGGCGCCCATTGCCACATCGTTTTCCTTTTCTAACACACAGATTTTTAATTGGTAGGCGGAAAGTTTCCGTGCTACCATGGCACCTACAACGCCGGCGCCGATGATTACAACATCATACATATTCCTTCTCCTTCTGTGATATTCAATCGAGAGTTTTTGGCAAACAAAAAAGACGCACCAAAATAAGGCATAACCTTATTTTGATACGTCTCCAAAACTCTGTATCGCTATCAGTATAGCATAGAAAGAAAGATTTGTCAATGAAAAATTGCTTTTAGAGAACTAAGGACGGAGCGGTGTAGACTCTGGCAGCGTATTCCGTATCTAAAGAATACAGTCCCTTGGAATCATTACCGAAGAGTTCCATTTTCTTAATCATATCGTCAGCATTCTTTTCTTCTTCCAGCTGTTCTTTTACGAACCAGTCAAGGAACTGCATGGTTCTGAAATCTTTCACGCTATATGCTTCGGCATAGATGTTGTTGATCAGGCCGGTGACATACTGTTCATGCTCAAAACCGGCCTTTAAGGGATCCATCAGAGATTCCATTTTAATGTCAGGTTTTCCGACAGCTTCCAAAGTAACCTTTTCACCACACATCTGGAGATACTGCAAAAACAGCATAGCGTGGTCGCGTTCTTCCTGAGCCTGAACCATATACCAGTTGGCAAAACCATCAAGACCCTGCTGTTCGTAGTAAATGGAGAAATCCAGGTACAGATAGGCGGAATATAATTCCTTATTAATTTGGTCATTCAATAATGCAGAAACTTTTTCGTTTAACATGCGTTGTTTTCCTCCTTTTTTTACTGTGAAACACCGTTTAAGATATCAGAAATGATATCCAGAACTTTCTGGTGGCAACCGCCGCAACCGGTGGAGCAGTGGGTGATTTTCTGAACATCTTCAAATGTTTTTAAAACGTCGTCAAAACGCGCGTTGTTATGAACGGCATCAGAAATGTCGGCATAACTTACTTGTTTGCAGTTACAAACCATATAATTTTCCATGAAAAAGACCTCCTGTTTTTTTGCTTCCCGGCGCGGATTTACCTTGCCGGAAGTTATCTTTATAAAATTTTAATACCATGTAAACCCGGACTTTGAACCGCCATCGACCAGCCCGCTTGTGCTAAGTTCTTGCGCTGTCTGGCGGATTACCTCAGCCACGCGCCGGGCACAGGCTTTGCTGCCTTCGTCCGTGAGGTGAACCTTATCATTGTCACGAATATATGTTTCAATGTTTGGCAGAACGAAACTGTATAAATCGTTAATAAGAACACCTTTTTCTGCAAGAACGGGCACAATCAGTTCGTTATAACGAATCACTTTTTCGTTGCTGAAGATTGCTGCGCTGCCCTCTCTTATAGGCAGAGTTGTGGCAAAAATAACCTTTTCATACCGCGATAACAATAAATCTGCTAAGCGGGACATGTCTTTTATATAATCTTCTTCTGACGTAAAGGCGCCGTCGCCGAATAAATCACAGGCATCCCAAACACCATTATTCCAGTGGATAATCCGGCTGCCTGCCATATCATCTC
>JBGUTC010000044.1:0-26557 GCA_045132895.1 Clostridia bacterium | reverse complement strand
ATATTGTTACCTCCAATTTTCTACTTTAATATTCATTCACGAGAGGATGAATCGCAGGAACATCCTCTTTAATACCACAGAATCTATTTGAAGGCTTATAAAACACGTTATCACAGTGGTCATCATTCACCTTTGAAACCTCGCCCACAATCAGAAGACCTGCATCTTTTTTAGCGCAAAAACTGTGGTACACAAAGGGCTCTAATGTGATGCTGTTTCCCGGCAGAACTTCAACAATACCACCTGCCGGAACAGTCTGCTTCACTCCATCGGTATAAACCGAAACATCTCTTTTTGTATCAAGACCACCGTCATCTGCCCTATGATACAGTTGAACAACTAAAATACCGCCACCACGGTTGATGATATCTTCTGTTTTCTCAATGTGGTAGTGAAGCGGAATGGTCTGCTCGGTTTTATCGGATAAAATAATATATTTCTCAGCATAGGGTGCTCGGTTTTCGGCATCGTTTTTATCCCCGTTACGCACGGTGAACAAAACAGCACCGCAAGTTTCAAATGCGTCGCTTCCAAAATCTGTAACGTCCCAACCCAGCATTCTTTCTTTGATGCGAGAGATTTTGCACTTATTTTTTGCCCAGTCATCAGGCGACCAATAGCCAAACGCAGGAAGCGTAATTCTGAATTCGCTAAGCCTTTCTTTTGCCTTTATAATAGCCTTATTAACCTCTGAACGTTTCATTTGACTCCACCTTTAAACATAATTTATAAGGTCATTATAGTATCATTTCACCTTTTTGTCTTTGCAAAATTGCACTTTAAATTTGCATTATCTTTTTATTTGTGATATACTGATACGGGAGGGATTTTATGAGTCTGATAACCTGTAAATTCTACGGCACAAATACAGCACACGCAAGCACGGACTATGTGCTTCGCTTGCCCCACGATGAAACCAGCTTAAATAATTATCTTTTAATGTTTTTTAAAACCCCTTTTCTTTATAAGGATGCCGATAAACTGAAAACCTGCGAGGCATATCACTATCTTTTATATCCGCCCCACACACCGGCTGAGCACGGCAGCTATAAGGTTGGCTTTGTAAATGACTGGGTCTTTTTTAACGGCAATCAAGTACAAAAAATTATTGACAAGTTCCACCTGCCTCTCGGCACACCATTCTATTTAGACGACCATAACATTCTGGAGCCATATATAAACAAAATTGAGCTTGAACAAAAGCTTAAATATAATTGCTATGAAGAACAAATATCTACGTTAGTTGCAGATATGCTCATCAATTTGGGCAGGCAATACGAATATTCGGATAAAAATATGCATCCTGCATTTCAAGCGGTTAACGCTGCAAGGATTTACATGCTGAATCATATTGAAGATGCCATTTCCATAAAAGCGCTTGCAGAACGTGCAAAATATTCGGTCAGTCGTTTTTGCGTTTTATACAACGAGTTTTTTTCATCAACACCCATTGAAGATTTAATTAACGCCCGTATCGAAAAAGCCATTACGCTCCTGAAATACAGCAACACCTCTGTGACAGAAACAGCTGAGCTCTGCGGTTTTTCATCCATCCACTATTTTTCAAGAAAATTTAAAGAAATTACGGGGTTCTCTCCCTCACGCTATGCAAAATAACATAGAAAAAAGCATCGACAAAGTCGATGCTTTTTTCTGGTACGCCCGATAGGAGTCGAACCTACGCTCCCGGCTCCGGAGGCCGGTGCTCTATCCACTGAGCTACGGGCGCATATTGAGGGGACAATCAGTCCCCATTATAATTTTTTTCTGTGATTTTATAGGATAAGGTCATAAGACCGTCGCTTAAATGAACATTCTCAACCGCGACATGATCCGGAACGGCAATATCCGTATAAGAAAAATTCCAAAGACCTTTGATGCCGATGTTCACCAGTCTGGGAACAACAAGAGCAATTGCTGATTTAGGCAGAGCGAGAATGGCAATATCAACCTTCTGACTCAGGCAGAAATCCTCCAACTCGTCCATAGACATAACCGAAAGACCGTTAATCTCGCTACCAACCAGTTCCGGTTTTTTATCAAAGATGCCAACAAGGTTAAAGCCGCGTTTGGCAAAATTCGTATGATTTGCAAGAGCATGACCCAGGTGGCCGGCGCCGATAATGACGGTTCTATATCCATGAGACAGGCCTAAAATATTTCCAATTTTCTGATGGAGCTTTTCAACATTATAACCGTATCCCTGCTGACCGAATCCGCCGAAACAGTTAAAATCCTGCCGGATCTGAGAGGCAGTTACGCCCATTCTTGCACTCAGTTCCCCCGAGGAAATCCTCGTGATTCCCTGACGCAAGAGTTCACCCAAATATCGATAATACCGAGGCAATCGCTTTACAACAACAAAGGGAACTTCCCTTTTTTCATTTACCATCTATTTACTTCCTTCATTCGGAGACGCATCTTATAAAGACGCCATTGTCTCCATAACATAGTCGGCGAATTCCTCGCCGGTTGCACCGGTATCACGACCGGTAATCACCAGTTTCTTTTCCTGGTACATGCAAATATCCAGAGCCTTTTCCAGTTTATCTGCCTGCTCATTGTAACCAATGTGATTCAGGAGCATAACAGATGCACGGATGATGCTGCAAGGATCCGCATACTGATCGCGGCCCTCAGTTACCATACGGGGTGCAGAGCCGTGAATCGCTTCAAACATAGCGTAACGCTTACCCAGATTTGCGCTGCCGGCTGTACCGACACCACCCTGAAATTCTGCTGCTTCATCTGTTAAGATATCGCCGTAGAGGTTAGGCAGAACCAAAACCTGGAACTGGGTTCTTCTCTTTTCGTCAACCAGTTTCGCCGTCATGATATCAATATACCAATCATCCAGCTCGATACCCGGATATTCTTCGGCAACTTTTTTACAGATATTTAAGAACTTACCGTCGGTTGTTTTAATAACATTCGCCTTTGTAACCGCAGTAACACGGGTTTTACCATTCTTCTTCGCATATTCAAACGCCGCACGGGCAATACGCTCACTACCCTCTGTTGTGGCAACAGTAAAGTCAATGGCCAAATCGTCATTAACGTGAATACCGTCGCTACCTAAAGCATAGCCACCTTCGGTATTTTCACGGTAGAATGTCCAGTCAATGCCCTGCTCAGGAACGCGGACAGGGCGCACGTTAGCAAAAAGATCCAGCTCCTTACGCATAGCGACATTGGCACTTTCAATATTCGGCCAGGGATCGCCGGCACGCGGAGTCGTTGTCGGGCCTTTTAAGATAACATGACAAGATTTGAGTTCTTCTAAAACGTCATCAGGAATAGCCTTTCCGGCTGCAACGCGGTTTTCGATGGTCAAACCGTCAATAACCTTAAAGCTAACCTTGCCTTTAGCCACTTCGTCAGCCAACAGATTTTCTAAAATTCTGTGAGCCGCACGGGTAATAGCAGGGCCGATACCGTCGCCGCCGCAAACACCGATAATAATCGTACCTAATTTGGAATAATCCATAAAGTCCTTGTCCGCTTTCATTCTTTCTACGCGGGCAAGCTGTTTTTCAAGAATCGCTGCAAACTTCTGAGCTGCTGCGCTGATTGTCTCTGACATAGTGCACTCTCCTTAGCACCTTACTGGTTTTGCATCTTAATAAAGTTAATCAAACCACCGGCAAAAAGCATCTCTTTCTGGCGGTCAGACGCAGTTAAAATTGTAACATAACTCGTACCCTTTGTCAAGTTCTTCACAATAATTTCTTCCCCTGCGGCAATCTGTGCCGGCGCATTTTCAATGGCCAGTTCGTCTGCCATATCAATATCGTCATAATCGGCTTCGTTCTTAAAAACAAGAGGCAGAATACCGGAGTTAATCAGGTTCGCCATGTGGATTCTGGCAAAAGATTTTGCCAAAACACCCTTAACACCCAGGTAAAGGGGTGCTAAAGCCGCATGTTCACGGGAAGAGCCCTGACCGTAGTTCACGCCACCGATAATAAAGCCGCCGCCGTTATCCAATGCACGCTGAGGGAACTCAGGATCGCAGGGAGTCAGACAGAACTTCGCCAGATGGGGAATGTTAGAACGGAAGGGCAGAAGTTTTGCGTTAGAAGGCATGATATGGTCTGTCGTAATATTATCCTCAACCTTAATCAGAGTTTTACCGCTGACGGTTTCGGGCATTTTTGTATTTAAGGGGAAGGGCTTAATGTTAGGACCTCTGACAACTTCAACGGAAGAACCGTCTTCAGCCGGCGCAACGACCATGTTGTCCTTTGCCAGAAATTCCTTGGGCATTTCAACAACCGGCGCCTCGCCCAACTCTCTGGGGTCAGTTAAAACACCGGTGATTGCGCTGGCAGCTGCCACTTCGGGGCTGACCAGATAAACCTGGGCGGAAACCGTACCGCTTCTTCCCTCGAAGTTACGGTTAAAGGTTCTGAGGGATACAGCGTTTGTCTTGGGAGATTGACCCATACCGATACAAGGGCCGCAGGCAGACTCTAAAATTCTGGCACCGGCAGCCACCATATCAGCCAGCGCACCATTCTGCGCCAGCATGGTCAGAACCTGCTTGGAGCCGGGCGCAATAACCAGGCTGACATCCGGGTGAACGGTCTTACCCTTTAAAATCATGGCAACTTTCATCATATCGCTGTAAGAAGAGTTGGTACAGCTACCGATGGCAACCTGATCCACCTTAATCTGACCGATTTTGGAAACCTCTAAGACATTGTCCGGGCTGTGAGGCATCGCTGCTAAAGGCTCAATTTCAGATAAATCAACCGTGATTTCTTCGTCATAGATACAGTCAGGATCAGCAGAAAGAGCCACAAAGTCTTCTTCTCTGCCCTGAGCTTTTAAGAATGCCAGTGTCTTTTCGTCACTGGGGAAAATGGACGTGGTCGCGCCCAGTTCTGCACCCATATTGGTAATGGTTGCGCGTTCGGGAACGGACAGGGTATCAACACCCTCGCCGGTATATTCTAAAATTTTACCAACGCCGCCTTTAACAGACAGTTTTCTCAAAACCGTCAGGATCACGTCTTTTGCCGTTACCCAGGGGCGAAGTTTTCCGATCAATTTCACGTTTAAAATTTTCGGCATGGTGATGTAGTATGCGCCGCCACCCATAGCAACAGCAACGTCAAGACCGCCGGCACCGATTGCCAGCATACCCAGACCGCCGCCGGTGGGAGTATGGCTGTCAGAACCTAAAAGGGTCATGCCCGGAACGCCGAAGCGCTCCAGTTGCACCTGATGGCAAATGCCGTTACCGGGACGGGAAAAATAGATACCGTGCTTATTGGTAACAGTCTGAATATATTTATGGTCGTCCGCATTTTCAAAACCGGACTGAATGGTGTTATGGTCAATATATGCAACGGACTTTTTGGTTTTAACCTTATCAATGCCCATAGCTTCGAACTGAAGGTATGCCATGGTACCTGTAGAGTCCTGCGTCAGAGTCTGGTCAATGCGGATGGAGATTTCTTCTCCGGCAATCATTTCGCCGCTGACTAAATGCTCTTTAATAATCTTTTGCGCCAATGTATAAGCCATACTGTGCCTCCTAAAAAACATCTCATTTTTATCTCTTTAACAGAAATAGTATACCTTATTTTATTATACTTGTCAACTGAATCCGGGGAAAAACAGGGTGCAAACATTGTTTTTTTCTGCGCCTAAAAATGCACCTTTCTATTGAATTTTACCGGAATTTGTGGTATATTGATAGATGTAGAATTATGACCTTTATATTCAGGAGGTGCTCCCTTGAAAAAAATTGATATACTGGGCGTTTTAGTTGACCACGTCGATATGAATGAGGCACTGTCCCGCTGCCGGAACTTTTTAGAAGAAGATAAGGCGCATACGGTGTTTACCCCCAATTCTGAAATCATTATGGTCGCTTATCAGGATGCCGAATTCTGTCAGACCTTAAATGCCGGCGATCTGGTGATTGCTGACGGCATCGGCGTCGTCTACGCTTCTAAAATTTTAAAAGCTCCCCTGCCGGAGCGTGTTGCCGGTTATGATCTGGCTTCTAAACTCATTGAATCTGTTGGAGACGGCAGCAAGAGTCTTTACTTCTTCGGTGGCAAGCCGGGGGTAGCGGAACTGGCTATTAAAAACCTGACCGGGCAGTACCCGGCACTCAACATCGCAGGATTTTCCGACGGATATTTTGACAGTGAAAAAGAAAAACTGATTATCGAAGACATCCGGGCAAAGCAGCCGGATATTCTCTTTGTTTGTCTGGGCGCGCCCAAGCAGGAAAAGTGGATTGCAGCCCATAAGGATGAACTGGGCGCTAAATTGATCTTGGGTGTTGGCGGCAGTCTGGACGTCTGGGCGGGAACCGTTGAACGCGCACCGGAAAAATACCAGAAAGCCGGTCTTGAATGGTTCTACCGTTTAAAGAAGCAGCCCTCCCGTTTTTTCCGGATGCTGGCACTGCCGAAATTCGGTCTGACGGTTCTCTTTAAAGGAAAACGTGTTAAGAAAGGAAGTCGCTGATGAGTGAATTCAAATCCGGTTTCGTCGCCATCTGCGGCAGACCCAATGTAGGAAAATCCACCCTTTTAAACCAGATTATCGGGCAGAAAATTGCCATTATTTCCGATAAACCGCAAACCACGAGAAACAACATTTTAGGCGTTTACAATCAGGAAAATCTCCAGATTATGTTCGTGGATACACCGGGAATTCATCGCCCCTTTACCAAGCTGGGCGAAACCATGATGAAATCAGCAGATTCCGCTATGCGGGATGCAGATGCGGTTCTGTTTCTGGTTGAACCAACGGCTGAGCCGGGTAAAATTGAACTGAAAATCATGGACGACCTGAAAAAAACAGACATTCCTGTCATTCTGGTCATCAATAAAATCGACCGGGTCAAAAAAGAACTGCTGCTTCCCGTCATTGCAGCCTATCAGGCCCATTTCGACTTTGCAGCGGTCTACATGATTTCTGCCTACAGAAATGACGGCGTGGACAGTCTTTTGGAAGAACTGGAAAAGCACATTCCCGAAGGCCCTATGTACTTCCCGGAAGACGCTGTTACAGACCAGCCGGAACGGCAACTGGTGGCAGAACTTGTCAGAGAAAAGCTCTTGCATCTTTTAGACCAGGAAATTCCCCATGGCATTGCTATTGAAGTCTTTTCCATGAAAGAAAAGGAAAAACTTTATGATATTGAAGTGAATATTTACTGCGAAAAGCAGAGCCATAAAGGCATCGTCATCGGCAAAGGCGGCTCTGTCTTAAAGGAAGCCGGCTCTCTTGCCCGGGCTGACATTGAAGAGATGCTGGAAAAGAAGGTTCTCTTAAAACTCTGGGTCAAGGTCAAAGACGATTGGCGGAACCGTGAAAGCGTGCTGAAAAATTTCGGCTATACCGGCGAATAACAGAATATTCATTTTATAGCAATTTTTTCAGAGTATATTCTCTTTACTTCTTGTCAAAATAGTAATATATTTTAAGTCAAAGGAGTCACAGAGATGCTTGAAAACTTTGCTTGGAATGTGTTTACCAAAACCGGCAGCATTGACGGATATTTACTCTATAAACAAACTCAGAATTTAAAAGAAGACCGTGGTGACTATGGAGCATTTGAAGACAACCGGTGTTGTAATCAGGCAGACGAAGGTCAAGGATAACGACCTGATTATTACCATTTTTACAAAGGATTTCGGTGTAATCAAGGCCTCGGCCAGAGGCGCAAGAGGGTTTAAAAACCAGCGTGCGGCCGGGACCTCCCTTTTTGCGTACAGCGAATTTATTCTCCTGCCGGGAAAAGACCTGTACCGGGTGCAAAGCTGCGAACTTTTAGAAAGTTTCTACAGTTTAACGTCCAACATCGAGCGCCTTGCCTTTGCTACATACATTGCGGACTTAACCGGCTACACAGTTCAGGAAGAAGAAGAAGGAACGGAGCGACTTTTATCTCTGTTTTTAAACACGTTTTACCTCTTCGCCCGTTGGGGCGGTGAACTCCGGGCCGTTAAATGCGTTTACGAATTAAAATTGTTAGAATATCTGGGATTTCCCCCTTGTCTTGACAGTTGTGTCCATTGCGGCAAGCCGGAAGTCTCCCATTTTTCACCCCGTCAGGGCGGCGCACTTTGCGCCGATTGCAGCAAGGAAATTCCCTCCTGCCGGAAAATCTCGGCAGCCTGCCTTGAGGCAATGGACTATATTTTAGCCTCGGATGATAAAAAGGCCTTTGCCTTTCGACTGTCTAATGAGGTTCTGTATGAACTGGAATATCATGTAGGCAAGATGCTGACAGAGTGTGTTGATCACAAGTTTTATTCTCTGGATTATCTGAACACCATTTTAGGAAAATAGCAGACTGCTTTGAAAGGATTGAAACCATGGAACTGAGCAAAATCTTAAAGGAAGTGCAAAAACCGGCACGGTACATTGGCTCTGAATATAACAGTGTACATAAAGACCTGGCAGAGGTCTATATCCGGTTTGCTTTTTGCTTTCCTGATGTATACGAGGTAGGTATGTCCCATTTGGGCATCAAAATCCTCTATCATTTGTTAAATAATGAACCGGATATTTACTGCGAGCGTGTTTTTGCGCCCTGGACCGATATGGAAGAAAAAATGCGGGAAAGCAACATCCCCCTCTTCTCCATAGAAACCAGAACGCCGGTGAAAGATTTCGACGTCGTAGGCTTTACCCTGCAGTATGAAATGAGTTATACCAATATTATCAATATGCTGGATTTATCCGGCATTCCGGCTCTGGCATCTGACCGCGGGGAAGATATGCCCTTCGTCTACGCCGGCGGCCCCTGCGCCTATAATCCGGAGCCGTTGGCTGACATCATGGACTTTTTCATGATCGGTGAAAGCGAAGAGCAAATCATCGAGGTCATGAACGCCTACCGTACCTGGAAGCAATCCGGCGCGCCGAAACTTGCCTTCTTAGAATCCCTGCTCTCGATCCGCGGCATCTATGTGCCCCGGTTCTATGATGTGACCTATAACGAAGACGGGACCATAAAGGAAATGGTGCCTAACCATCCCAACGCTCCGAAACGGGTGAAAAAACAAATTGTTCGGGATATGGACAGCGCCTTTTATCCTGAAAAAATGATCGTGCCCTACATGGAGATTATCCACGACCGTATTACGCTGGAGTTATTCCGTGGTTGCATCCGCGGTTGCCGTTTCTGTCAGGCGGGTATGATTTACCGTCCTGTCCGCACCAGAAGTCCCAAACGGCTGTTGGAACTGGCTGAAAAACTGATTGAAAGTACGGGTTACGAAGAAATTTCCATGTCCAGTCTTTCCACCAGCGACTATCCCCAGCTTGCCGAATTGACGGAGGGACTTTTAGACTTAACGGTTCAGAAAAAAATTAACCTGAGCCTTCCCTCTCTGCGCATCGATAATTTCTCTTTAGAACTGATGCAGAAAGTGCAGAAAGTCAGAAAAAGCGGCCTGACGTTTGCTCCGGAAGCCGGCTCACAGCGTCTCCGTGACGTTATCAATAAGGGCGTTAACGAAGAAGACTTAATCCGCTCCGTTTCCCTGGCTTTCGCCGGCGGCTACAGCGGCGTCAAACTATATTTCATGATTGGTCTTCCCACGGAAACCGACGACGACGTAAAGCAGATTGCCCATCTGGCACACAAAGTGGTCCAGGCATACCGGGATACCCCAAAAGAAAAACGGAACAAGGGTCTGCGCGTGACGGTGTCCGCCTCCTCCTTCGTTCCCAAACCCTTTACCCCCTTCCAGTGGGCACCCCAGGATGACATTGAAACCCTGCGGGATAAGCAGCATTTGATTAAAGACGAAATTCATGATAAAGCCATCAGTTACAACTGGCACGAAGCAAAACTCAGCGTCTTAGAGGGCGTTTTTGCCCGCGGCGACCGTCGCCTGAGCAAGGTTCTGCTCCGGGCACAGAAACTGGGAGCAAAATTCGATGCCTGGCAGGAATGTTTTGACTATGACATCTGGCAGGAAGCGTTCCGTCTGGAGGGCGTTGATCCGGATTTCTACAACCGGAGAGAGCGTTCCTACGAGGAAATCCTGCCCTGGGAAATCATTGACCCGGGCGTAACAAAAGAATTCCTCATCCGGGAAAATGAAAAAGCAAAACGGGGCGAAGTGACCCAGAACTGTCGTTCTGCCTGCTCCGGTTGCGGCATCAAGCAGTTTGAGGAGGGTGATTTCTGTGATTAAATACCGTTTCAGCTATGCCAAATATGGCGATGCGAAGTATGTCTCTCACCTGGATTTAATCCGTCTGTTCTCCCGTTCCTTTAAGCGGGCGCAAATCCCCCTGACCTATTCTGAAGGTTTTAACCCACATCCCAAACTTGCCATTGGTCTTCCCCTTTCTGTGGGCGTGACCAGCGAGTGTGAACTGATGGACGCAGAGACAGACCGCGAACTGTCAACAAAGGATTTTGACGAGTTAAATCGCTGTCTCCCTATGGGCTTACATATCAACGGCGCTGCTGAACGCGTGCCGGGCATGAAAAAACTGTCAGACATCCGCTGGGCAGAATACCGGGTAACGGTTTACGGTCATCCTGTTTCTGCCGAAACCATTGACGCGTTCATGGCGCGCGATTCCGTCATGATTGAGAAGAAAACCAAGAGAAAGACAGAAGACACAGATATTCTGCCGGATATTACGTCCCTGACTGTGGAAAATGCTTCCGAAGATAGCATGCAGCTTTCCATGGTGCTCTCTGCCGGACCGGAAGCGAACCTGAAACCCGATCTGGTCATTGCCGCCATGGCACAGTACATTGAGGGTTTTACCCCTGCAGATTATGATGTCCACAGGGTTTCCATTCTGTCTTCCAGCGGTCTTCCGCTCTTGTAATGTACAAATAATTTGAACTATAAAAAGGCTATTGCATCCCCTGCATATAGCCTTTTTCTTTATATTTCCTTTTATTAAGTACTAAATTTTTTGTACTTTTTTATGTTTTTTCTTGACAGAGTTCAAATTTTATAGTATACTGTAATAAAAGTACAAAATATTTAGTATTTCGGAGGTTTCGTATGAATACAAAGACCAGCAACTTTCTCCCGATAAGACTTAGAATGCTCCGCTTAAACAGCGGAATGTCTCAGGAAGTTTTCGCTTCCAAAATCGGTATTTCCAGAGGCGCTCTTGCAAACTATGAATCGGGAAAACGCCACCCGGGCAGTGACGTTTTGAAAAAAGCAGCCTTTCTCTGCCAGATATCAGAAGACTATTTCTACAGAAACGTTACCTCTCACCATGCTGTTTTCCGCGAAACGGAAGAAGAAAAAATCAAAAAGTACAAGCAGTTGATGAAAGGCAGAGGAAACGAAACTTTTCTAAATATTTCTTCTCTTTCGATGGAGCATAAATATTGCGTTGTCGAATACTATGACTACATCTTGTCCTTAAACCGGGAGAACTCTGAAGAATCGTTCCAATAAATATAAAAAGAGGAACTCATCCGCGGATGAGTTCCTCTTTTTATTTAAAATGTTCGCCTTGTCTGCCGACCTATCGGCAGGAATAAAAGGCAATATATGCCTGATACGCCATATAAACATCAAACTTTGATGCCACTTCATAAGGTGCATGCATAGAAAGCAATGGCACGCCGCAATCCACAACCTCAACATCCAGGTTTGCCACATACTGTGCCACAGTTCCGCCACCGCCACAATCTACCTTGCCGAGTTCACCGCTCTGCCAGTATACGCCGGCATCATCAAAGCACTTTCTCACAAAACCCATAAACTCCGCGCTGGCATCGGAGGTACTGCTCTTTCCGCGCGCACCCGTATACTTAGTCAGAACAACGCCGCGTCCCATGTAGGAAGCGTTCATTTTTTCCAGAACTTCCGGATAGGTGGGATCCGCACCGGCATTAACATCAGAAGACAGACAACGGGAATTCCGGAATGTCCGCTTCAACTTCAGTTCATTATAATCGCCGGTTGCTTTTTCAATCAACGTTGCCACTGCATATTCAAAGAAGGCAGACTGCATGCCCGTGTTGCCCATGCTGCCCACTTCTTCCTTGTCTGCCAAAAAGCAAACCATGGTCTTCGCCGGATTTGTTACATGGAACATACCCATCATAGAGGTATAGGCGCAAACTCTGTCATCATGACCATAAGCGCCAATCATGCTCCTGTCAAAGCCTACATCTTTTGCAGGATATGCCGGAACAACTTCCAGTTCAGCCGAGAGGAAATCCTCTTCACAAATGCCGTATTTTTCATTGAGCAACTTCAGGAGCGCTTCTTTTTCCGCATCCTTTTCGCTGTCAGGATCCGGCAAACTGCCGGCCAAAATATTAAGAGCTTCACCGGTCACAACCTCGTTTGCCTTTTTCTGCATCTGGTCTGCCGCCAGATGAATCAGAAGATCGGAGATATATAAAACCGGGTCGCCGGGTTCATCGCCTACACTGATCTGAACGGTTTCACCGTTTGCCTTTACCACAACGCCGTGAATCGCCAGAGGAATGGTGGTCCACTGATATTTTTTAATACCGCCATAGTAATGGGTCTTGAATAACGCCAGACCGCTATCACAGTAAACCGGATTCATTTTCAGGTCAATTCGGGGACTGTCAATATGAGAAATAACAAAGGAAATTCCCTTTTCAACATCCTCCTGACCAATGACCGCCAGAAACAGATTTTTCCCCCGGTTCACAAGATACACCTTGTCGCCGGCGGAAAGACTTTCTTTTTCTTCTAAGTTCACGAAACCGTTGGCTTCTGCCATACGAAGGGCTTCGCTACAAGCTAATCGCTCTGTTTTTCCCTTATCCAAAAAGGCTTTATAGCCCTCGGAAAAATCATAAATTTTATCTTTTAAAGCGGAATCAACTGATTTCCAGCCACTCTCTTTCAAATACATCTGACTTCCTCCTAAAACAGTATTGCAAGAAATTCTTCCCGGGTCATCCCCTGAATATAGTCCGAAACCGTAACGGTTTCCAGCCGTTCTGCTACAGCACCGGCCTCGTGACGCACGCCTGTCAGTTTTTGCTCCAGTTCTTCCACCGGTTTGCGTGAGAAAAAGTCACCGAAAATTCTAATATTCTTAATCACGGATTCGTCCTGAATATCCATCTGTATCTCAACACTTCCAAACGGGAACCGCTCCCGGCGGGAAAATGCATATTTCGGTGAATACCCGAAGTTCCACTCCCAGGTGGCATATTTTTCATCACGAAGCCGGCGAATTTCTACTTCATGTTGCATGATATCATAGTATTGGCAATCCGGTGAGTTTTTAACCATATAGTCTGCAAACTTCTGAATAAATTCCTCCGGAGATAGGGGATCTTTCAGATAAGTACTGATATTTGTGACCCGGCTACGGATGGATTTAACACCTTTAGACTGGATCTTATCAGGAGAAACCTTTAAGGCTTCTGACAAACGGGTCTGTTCCGCACTGTAGAGAAGCGTACCGTGGTGCAGAACCCGATTCTGATACATATACTGAGCATTGCCGGAGATTTTTTTATCCTCAATCACCAGATCATTACGGCCCTTTAACTCCGCCGTAACGCCCAGGGTCTTTAAAAAACCAATGACCGGCTCTGTAAACCGCTGATAGTTGCTAAAGTCATCCCCTGAATTCACAATAAAGGTAAAGTTAATGTTTCCCATATCGTGAAACACAGCACCACCACCGGACATTCGACGGACAACCCGGATGTCATGCTCCTTGACATAATCATAGTGAATTTCAGACAGCGTGTTCTGATTTCTGCCGATAACAATGGTGTTATCGTTCCGCCAGAGCATAAAGACTTCTTCTTTCAGTTCTTTTACCAAAAACTCCTCTGCTGCCAGATTGAAATAAGGATCGGTACTGTTACTATAAATAAACAACATCGGAATCAGCCCTTTCCGCCCCGCATTTTATCAAAGAAACTCTTCTGCTTGGAATGATTTTTCCCCTCAAGACTGCCCTCAAACTCACGAAGCAGGTCTTTCTGTTTCTGAGAAAGGTGCGCCGGCACTTCCACCATGACCTTAACATACTGGTCACCTCTGCCGCTTCTGCGGAGCATGGGAATCCCCTTGCCCTTTAAGCGGAAGACCGTTCCGGTCTGAGTGCCTTCGGGAATGGTATATTTCACTTTGCCGTCTAAGGTGGGCACTTCCAGTTCAGCACCCAGCGCCGCCTGC
Source organism: Clostridia bacterium (assembly GCA_045132895.1). Lineage (GTDB taxonomy): Bacteria > Bacillota > Clostridia > UBA1381 > UBA9506 > UMGS755. The sequence continues at coordinate 12,404 of JBGUTC010000044.1, read as the reverse complement.
ACAAAAGTGATTGGCACTTCACTCATGACGTCATAGTTATTTCTCTTGAAAATCTCATGGGGCTGAACAGAAACCGTAACGAACAGATTGCCCACAGGGGCTCCCAGGTCGCCTACATTACCCTGACCGCTTAAGGATATACTCTGACCATGGTCAATACCGGCAGGAATGTTAACCTTAATGGTCCGGGATTTCCTGACCTTACCCTTGCCCTTACAAACATCACAGGGGTCCTTCACGATTTTACCCTTACCGCCACAGGTAGGACAGGTGGTCACCGTTTGCATATTACCCAGAATGGTTCTCTGGGTAGTTCTGACCTGACCGCTACCGCCGCAGGCAGAACAAGTCGTTACCTCACTGCCGGATTTCGCGCCGCTGCCTTCACACTCAGGACAGAATTCTGTTCTATATAAATGAATTTCTTTCTCACAACCAAAAGCCGCTTCTTCAAAAGTGATAGAAACGCCGGTTTCAAGGTCCGATCCCGGCTTGGGAGCATTGCGTCTGCCGCCTCTGCCGCCACCGCCAAAGCCGCCACCGAAGAAGCCTTCAAAAATATCACCAAAATCAAATCCACCACCAAAACCGCCGAATCCGCCACCGCCGCCGGCGCCAAAACTCGGATCCACTCCGGCATGACCAAACTGGTCATAGCGCTGTTTCTTGTCCGGATCGGATAAGACCTCGTAAGCCTCACCCGCTTCTTTAAACTTGGCTTCTGCTTCCGGATTGTCGGGGTTTAAGTCCGGATGATACTGTTTCGCCAGTTTTCTGTATGCTTTTTTAATCTCATCGGCGCTGGCAGACTTTGCCACGCCCAGGACTTCATAATAATCTCGTTTTTCTGCCATTTATTTCACCCTCACAAAAAACTAAGCACAAGAAAGTCGAACCGCACACAGCGTTCGACTCTCTTGTTACAAATCAGCTTATTAAACCTTATTAGTCAACAACTTCGTAGTCAGTATCAACAACGTTATCGTCTGCTGCGCCGCCGGCAGGACCACCCGCTGCTTCAGCACCCGGTGCTGCACCCTGGGGGTTTGCAGCCTGATAGATTTTTGCACTAACTTCGTAGAACTTAGCAGACAATGCTTCTGATGCCTTCTTGATTGCTTCAACATCGGTTCCCTTTAAGGCTTCCTTAACCTTTTCAATTTCAGCCTCAATGGCAGCCTTGTCAGCCGCATCAATCTTATCGCCTAAATCCTGAATGGATTTTTCGCTCTGGTAAACCAAAGAGTCCGCATTATTACGGGTATCAATTTCTTCTTTCTTTTTCTTATCTTCTGCTGCAAACTGTTCTGCTTCTTTAACAGCCTTATCGATTTCATCATCAGACAGGTTTGTGCTTGCCGTGATGGTGATTTCCTGTTCATTGCCGGTACCTAAGTCCTTAGCTGAAACATGAACGATACCGTTTGCATCGATGTCAAAGGTAACTTCAATCTGGGGCACACCACGGGGTGCAGAAGGAATGTTATCCAGGTGGAATTTACCCAGAGTCTTATTATAAGCCGCCATCTCGCGTTCACCCTGCAGAACGTGAACTTCAACACTGGTCTGACCGTCTGCTGCGGTGGAGAAAATCTGAGATTTCTTTGTGGGGATGGTGGTGTTACGTTCAATCAGTTTCGTGAACACGCCGCCCAGAGTTTCAAGACCCAGGGAAAGGGGTGTTACGTCTAAGAGGACGATACCGGAAACATCGCCGGATAATACAGCACCCTGAATGGAAGCACCAACAGCAACACATTCATCGGGGTTGATGCCCTTGTGAGGCTCTTTACCGGTAATCTTCTTAACTGCTTCCTGAACAGCAGGGATTCTGGAAGAACCGCCAACTAAGAGAACCTTGTCAATTTCGCCTGCAGAAAGACCTGCATCACGCAGCGCATTTCTGGTGGGTTCCATGGTTGCTTCAACCAGGTCACTGGTCAGTTCATCAAACTTTGCACGAGTCAAAGTAATATCTAAATGCTTCGGACCGGTAGCATCTGCTGTAATAAAGGGCAGGTTTACATTAGTGGTTGTCACGCCGGAAAGCTCGATTTTTGCTTTTTCAGCTGCTTCCTTCAAGCGCTGCAGAGCCATTTTGTCTGCCTTTAAGTCGATGCCGTTTTCCTTTTTGAATTCATCTGCCAAATAGTCAATGACTCTCTGGTCAAAGTCATCACCACCCAGGCGGTTATTACCGCTGGTTGCCAGAACTTCGAAAATACCGTCGCCCAGTTCCAGAATGGAAACGTCGAAAGTACCGCCGCCTAAGTCATAAACCATAATTTTCTGGTCGTTTTCTTTATCCATACCGTAAGCCAGAGCTGCAGCCGTAGGCTCGTTGATAATTCTCTGAACTTCAAGACCTGCGATTTTACCGGCATCTTTGGTTGCCTGTCTCTGGGAGTCATTGAAGTATGCCGGAACGGTAATAACCGCATGAGAAACCGGCTCACCTAAATATGCTTCAGCGTCTGCCTTTAACTTCTGCAGAATCATTGCAGAAATTTCCTGAGGAGAATAGGACTTGCCATCAATCTCCACCTTTTTGTCAGTACCCATATCGCGCTTAATAGAACTGATGGTTTTGTCAGGGTTAGTAATCGCCTGACGTTTTGCTACCTGACCAACCAGACGTTCACCTTCTTTAGAGAAAGCAACAACGGACGGAGTTGTTCTGCCGCCTTCTGCGTTAGGGATAACGGTAGGTTCGCCACCTTCTATAACAGATACACAGGAATTCGTTGTTCCTAAGTCAATACCAATAATTTTTGCCATGATCGTTTACCTCCATATTTAAACAATGATCGTTTATTATTTCATACGCATCTCGCGTTAATTTGCAACTTTCACCATAGAATGGCGAACCACTTTGTCCTTCAGCATATACCCTTTCTGGAACTGTTCAACAACAATGTTTTCTTCCAGTTCTTCATCATCAACATGCATCACAGCGTTATGCACATTAGGGTCAAACGGCTTGCCAACGGCTTCAATTTCGTTGACACCCATTTTTCCCAGGGTTTCAACCAGCTGCTTGACAATCATTTCCACGCCGTCTTTAAAAGGAGAACTTTCTTCTGCCATAATGGCGCGCTCTAAGTTATCTAAAACCGGCAGCAGCTCTGCTACGGTGTTGACCTGAGCATTCTGATAGGTCTCGTCTTTTTCTTTCTGCGTCCGGCGCTTGTAATTTTCATACTCTGCCAGAGTTCTTAAATGCTTGTCATAGAGTTCTTCATATTTTTTCTGGAATTCATTTTCTTCGGACGTTTCTTCTGCCGTTTCTAAGGTTTCTTCCACGGTTTCTTCCGTTTCTAAAACTTCGTCCTTAATTTCCTCGTTTTTCACAGTTTAGTCTTCCTTTCCTGTCAATCCTCGTCAATATAAAGTTCATATAAAAGACGGTTTAAAACCGCTGATACCTTTTTCAGCCGGGCAATAGTCTTGGGATAATCCATTCGGGTGGGACCGATGATACCAACCTTACCCATAACTTTATCTCCAACGTGGTAATTTGCTGTAATGATGCTGGATTTCTGCATAATATCCAGTTCATTTTCTTTTCCGATTCTGACGGTGATATCTCCGCTATCCAGAGTTTTTCCATCGGGCTGAAGAATTTTTACAACAGCGTTTTTATCATCTAAAAAGTCTAAAAATTCTTTTGCCTGGCGAACATCGCTATATTCAGGATAACTCAGCATGTTGGTAGCACCGCTGGTATACACTTCGGTTTCAGCACGGACATCGTCGATAATGTCAGCAATAAAATCAAGAACAGGAAATAAAAGTTCAAAATGGGCTTCCATCGCCCGGCGGATTTCACTGATTTTCGCTGCACTGATTTCATCCAGAGTCAGCCCTGAAAGTTTTTCACGGAGAAGAGCAGAGAAATTATGAACAAATTCTACGCTGGTGCCCGGGGGAAGCAGAACCCGCTTGTGCTTCATAACGCCCTCGCCCGTGACCAGAATAATGAGAGCTGAACTTGCATCAATCGGAACCAGTTCCACGGTTTTGATTGCGCCTCGCTTCATTTCCGGCGTTGTCAGAATCGCCGTGTACTGAGTCAGTTCCGAAAGAATGGACGCCGCACGCTTGATAATCTTATCAATCTGCCCCATTTGCAGTTCTAAGACGCTGCCCAGTGCCGACAAATCATTCACCGTCATTTCATCCGCCCGCATCAGAGAATCCACATAAAGACGATATCCCTTATCTGAAGGAATACGGCCGGCGGAGGTATGGGGCTGCTCTAAATAGCCCATTTCCTCAAGGTCAGCCATCTCGTTCCGGATGGTGGCGCTGGAAAGACCAATATCCAGGTTCTTCGCCACATGACGGGAGCCGATAGGTTCAGCACTTTTGATGTATTCACTTATAATAGAATGAAGAATTTTTTTCTTTCTGTCATTCATATCCATAACATCCACCCCGTTGTTAGCACTCTATCTTGTTGAGTGCTAATATTAAGATAGCACTTTTTCATAAAATTGTCAAGTCATAAATTATGAATTTTTTATGACGCCATTCTTTACAATCATTTAGATGTTGAGATTTCCGACACAAGGAGAGAGAGGAGAACGTTATTCTCCATCGAATTAGATTTCAGATAGCCATCTGTTTCCGAAAGACGGTTAAGCAGGCTACGAAGTTCTGCCATGGAATATTTTGTGCAGGCTGACATGAATTTACTCGCAGGAAATGGACCAATTTTCAATTCGGACATAATTCGGCTTTTATCGGCCCCATCAGAAACTAAAATTTTTGTTTGAATTAAATTTTTTACATTATATATAATAGCACCCATGAGTTTGACTGCTACTGTCTTCAGCGTAAACAGTTCCTCAAGACGCTTCAACGCGATATCCGGTTTTTGCGCCAGCATGGCTTCCACCATTTCAAAAACTTTTCCTTCAACCGTTGGAGTCACCAATGCATCAATATCCTGACGGGTGACCTGATCCTGTTCTGCGCAATAGGCTACCAGTTTTTCCGCTTCCCGGCGGACGGACATCATCCCTGCCGGCGTGATCTCATTTAAATACCGGGCATCATTTGCCGCAATCTGCTTGCCGAGCATGGCAAACAAGCGTACCGTCCAGCGCACCATTTCCTCTTCCGTCATAAAAGAAAATTCCACACAGGCACCGAGACTGTCTACTTGCTTTAATAGCCCGCTCCGCTTATCAATTTCAGATTCGTCAAACAAAATAGAGACATATTCCGGAATGTCTTTCAGACGTTCTGCCCAATACTCTCTGTATTCCGCTTTGGCACCGCTTCTGCCGTTGGGTTTAAAAATCATGGAATCGTTAAAAATCAGGAGTTTTTTTTCTGCCATAACCGGCAGTGCTTCAATCGCCTCATCCACCTGACGGGTGGAATAATTTTTCCCATCAAACACATAAACGTTTAAGTCTTCCATCATATCCGGCGACAAAAATTCCACCAACTGCTTTTTATGGTGATTTTTTAAAAAGACCTCCTCGCCCCACAGCAAAAAAACCCTGGGAGCCGGCACCTGCCCTTTATAAATCTGTTTCAGTTGCTCAAGTTTCATCATGGCTTTTCTCCTTCTGTCCGGACAGACCGGACACCGGTTTTCGTGATCATAAGCGTAACATGTTTGTCGTAATCCCCACGGTACACAACCGTTCCCGTATCAGACAACCGGCGGAGCACACTGTCTGCCGGATGGCCAAAGTTGTTTTTGCCGCAGGGAATAAAGGCATAGGCCGGTTCTGCCCACATAAGAAACTCCGCGCCGGATGAGGTTTCAGAACCGTGATGCGGAACTTTTAAAATATCAACTGCTTCTGCAGGAACCGTTTCCGTCAGATAGGCTTCTCCACCGGACTCCAAATCCCCGGGAAACAGCACCGTGCTCTCCCCGAACCGGAGCCGACAGACCAGGGAATGGTCGTTTTCATTTTCCGCCCGGGATAACCATGGTCCGTCCGGCAACAGACACTCCAGAACAGCGTCATTTCCCAGTTCCAGACTGTCACCGCCTGAGAGATACCGAACTGCAATTCCTTTAGACACGGCCAGTTGCGCAAAGGCTGCACCGTCCGGCAGGTCGCAAAACCCTTTCGGCAGAACAACGGTTTCCACCGGCATATTTTCCACTACAGCAAAAAGACCGCCAATATGATCTGCATGCGGATGACTGGCAATTAAATAGGAAAGTCTACGAACACCTTGCCGTCGCAGATAAGGAAGAACGACTTCCTGACCTACGTCATACTCTGTTTCATAGCCCTGGCCGCCGCCATCTAATAAAATAGTCTCACGCCCCGGCAGACGGATTAAGCTACAGTCCCCCTGCCCTACATTGATAAAGGTTATCCGGGCTGCAGGGAAGCAAGCGGAGAGAATCAGAAAGACAGTTATCAGACAGATACAAACACCGCCACAGCAAATGACTTTATTCCACTTTTTCTTCAGAACAAAATAAAATCCGATAATGAATAAAAGGTAAAGATACGCGCCCGAAAGCGTTGCCTGCACAAGGGGCATCACGCCAAACGATAAACTTCCAAAAAATCTGGCAATCCAAACAAAAACCTTCGCATACAGATAGACGATGCCAATAACAGGAATTGTAAGCCACGGGTGTATCAGTCCTAAAAACCCAACAAGCAATCCCCCGATAAGCAAAACCGGTAATAACGGCGTCACGAGCAAGGTGGTCAGGAATGTCCAGAGAGAAACATAACCAAAAATCCACGCCGCAAGAGGCAGGAGCAGAAGTTGCGCACTGGCGCTGACACAGAGCAGATTCAAAATGCCCGCAAGACCTTTTGAGAAAAACCCTTCCGGACGCTCAAGGCCCAATCGTGCGCGAAGGCATTCCGTCATGGAACGAGCAAACACTAAAATTCCAAACGTTGCCCCAAAGGATAGCATAAACCCCACATCAAAAACCAGAAAGGGATTCACAAGGGCAATCAACCCGCCTGCAATACCTAAAGAGGTCAACGGATCCTCTTTCCGGTAGCAGAGATAGGCTACCATCGACAAAATGCACATAACAGATGCTCGCACCACAGAAGGTGAGCATCCCGTAAATAACATAAACAAAAGAACAAGCCCGATCAAAGGAAGCAGAAACCGGTTCTTATTCTGTTTCATCATAAGCAGCAAGGCATAGACAATCATCAAAAACGTGGTAACATGCATGCCGGACACCGCTGTTACATGGGTCAGACCGCTGACCTTTAATGCATCATACAATTCCGCAGGCATATCGGTTTTGTCACCCAAGGAAATCGCCTGCAAAACGGAGGCCTCTTCTAAGGGAAGTAGTTCTTTCAGCACCCGTCCCGTCCGACGGTTCAATTGGTAGATTCTCTCGCTGATGTCTGGCGAAAAGGATCCGATGATTTCCATAGTACCCTCTTCAACCATCCCAAGGAAATAAATTTCCCGGGATTTTAAATACAGTTCAAAATCAAAACCGCCACTTCCCCGCTCAGGTACTTCCAACAGACAGATGGCTCTGAAACAGCTCCCAAAGGGCGGAACCGTTTCTCCCGCCCGAAGAGTCAGCCGAATTTTTTCTTTGCAAGAAATTTCTTCCTCTAAAAAGGACAGACCATAAACCTCTGTCAGCACAGTCGCTCTGCCGGTTTCCGGGTTTACTTCCGGTTCTTCTATGACATGACCGGACAGGGTAACATATTCATTGACATAAGGGTATAAGGCTCGGTCTTCCGTGGAATCTGCCATTTGCAGACAGAACACACCTGCCAGGCAGCAAAAACAGAGAACCGCGTATAAGGGTGAAAGCTTTTTACAAAGGGCAAGAATCAGAAGCAAAACACCCGGCACAGCCACCCAGATACCAAGAGATACGGATAGAAAATGTGCACCGTAAATGCCTGCCAAAAACGCCAGAAGCGAGAAAAAAAGCGGGCGTTTCATGTTGTCTGTTCCTTTCCTTTCTTATAGGTCAAACAGGCTGACCTGATTGGTGTCAGGAATATCTTTTAAAACATGATATTCCTTTAATTTATCCACAATTGAATTCCCTACTTTTGCCCGCTTCTTAAAATCCTCAACGGAAAGGAAGGGGCCTTCTTTTCTGGCTTCACAGATGGCTTCCGCTACCGCATCCGAAACACCGGCAATGGTGTTAAGAGGCGGACGGATGGAGCCGTTTTCTTCAACGAACTTAGTCTGATGGGAAATATATAAATCAATCGGCAAAAAGTTAATGCCGCGGGCATACATCTCGTTGCAAACCTCCAAAATAGTCAGCACATTCTTCTCTTTCTGCGTTGCCGCGGGATTTGCCTCAATCTCCCGCATTGCCGCCATAACCCGCTCTTTTCCGCCCAACATCCGCTCCGCTTCAAATTCCGTGGCGCGGACGGTGTAATAGGCAATGTAGAACGAAACAGGGTAATGCACCTTGAAGTAGGCAATACGGAACCCCATGGTAACATAAGCCGCTGCATGGGCTTTCGGGAACATATACTTAATCTTTTTGCAGGAAGCGATATACCATTCCGGCACTTTCTTTTCCCGCATCAGCTCTTCATCCTCCGGTGCCAGACCCTTGCCCTTTCTGACTTTCTCCATAATTTTAAAGGAGGTCAGCGGTGGCAGGTCATGCTGCAAAAGATAGAGCATAATATCGTCACGGGTACAGATAACTTCCGGCAAAGTTGCCGTTCCGGCACGAACTAAGTCCTGTGCATTATTGGTCCATACATCCGTCCCGTGGGACAGGCCGGAAATTCGCATCAATTCACTGAAAGTCGTCGGCTTTGTATCCAGGAGCATCTGGCGAACGAAACGGGTACCGAACTCCGGCACTGCAAAGGTTCCTACCTCGCTGCCGATATCCTCCGGCGTTACGCCCAGGGCTTCCGTTCCGGTAAAGAGACTCATGGTCGCTTTATCATCCAGAGGAATCGTTCTGGCGTTTAAGCCCGTCAGGTCTTCCAGCATTCGAATCATCGTCGGGTCATCATGACCCAGAATGTCAAGCTTTAACAGTCGGCCGCTGATGGAATGATAATCAAAGTGCGTCGTGATAACACCACTTTCGGCTTTATCCGCCGGGTGCTGCACCGGCGTAAACTCATAAACCTCGTTAGCACGGGGCACAATCATAACGCCGCCGGGATGCTGACCCGTGGTGCGTTTAACGCCTTCAAGTCCCATAGAAAGTCGCTTCATCTGCGCCTTGGTAAAGGTCACGCCGCTTTCTTCTGCATATTTTTTAATATAGCCCATGGCGGTATTTTCTGCAAAAGTACCAATGGTACCGGCACGGAATACGTTGCCTTCGCCAAAGAGTTCTTCCGTGTACTTATGGGCATTGGACTGGTATTCACCGGAGAAGTTTAAGTCAATATCCGGCTCTTTATCCCCGTCAAATCCCAGGAAGGTTTCAAAGGGAATGTCGTAACCGTCTTTTTTATATTTTTCGCCGCAAACAGGGCACATCTTATCCGGCATATCTGAACCCATGCTGAAACTGCCGTCTAAAATAAATTCCACATTTTTGCAGGACGGGCAGAGATAATGGGGCGGCAGAGAGTTAATCTCCGTAATACCGGACAAAAAGGCAATAAAGGAGGAACCAACCGAACCACGGGAACCAACCAGATAGCCGTCAGACAGAGACTTGGTTACCAGTTTCTGCGCAATCATATACATAACGGAGAAACCGTATTTCGTAATGGGAACCAGTTCTTTTTCCATGCGCTTTTCTACTAATTCCGGCAGGTTTTCTCCATAGAGTTCATGAGCCTTTCCATAGGAAAGTTCCATGAGTTCTTCTGTTGCACCGGGCATTTCCGGCGGATAGGTGTCTTTCGGAATCGGAAGGATTTCTTCGATTTCCTCCGCAATTAAATTGGGGTTCTTAATAACAATTTCATAAGCTTCTTCCGCTGACAAATAGGAAAATTCTTTCATCATTTCCTCAGTTGTCCGCAAATAAAGAGGCGCTTGATTGTCCGCATCGGAAAAGCCTTGTCCCGCCATCAGAACGCGGCGGTACACTTCGTCTTCCGGGTCCAGGAAATGAACGTCGCAAGCCGCAACAACTTTCTTGCCCAGTTCTTTGCCCAAGGCTAAAATAGTGCGGTTCATATCTTTTAATTCTTCATAGTCAGCCACCAGATGTTCTCTGACCATAAAATCATTGTTTCCAAGGGGCTGAACTTCCAGGTAGTCATAGTAGGACGCAATATTCCGGATTTCCTCCCGGGTTGCGCCACGGAGAATCTTACTGTAAAGTTCGCCTGCCTCGCAGGCACTGCCCAGCATAAGTCCTTCCCGCAATTCATCCAGCATCGGCTTTGAAATACGGGGACGTTTATAGAAATGGTCAATATGGGATGCAGAAATCAGCTTATAAAGATTCTTCAGTCCCACCATGTTTTTCACTAAAATAATAGCGTGGTAACTGTCAGCATACCGCTGCTCCTCTTCCCCTTTCAGACGGTCGTTCACCTCCGTCACGTTCTGAATATCCAGACCGCTTAAGAGTTCTAAGAAATGCAGGAAAATCCGGGCTGTAACTTCTGCATCGTTAATCGCACGGTGATGACCGGAAAAAGCAAAACCCAAGTGCTTTGCCACCTGATTCAGACGATGCTTTTTCAGCGCCGTTAACAATCTGCGGCTGAGCATCAGGGTGTCCATATAACAAAAATCGAAGGGAAGAGACAGTTCTTCCGCTTTTTTCCGGATATAACCCACGTCAAATTTGGCGTTATGAGCAACCAGGACGCAGCCGGAGCAAAATTCCAAAAACGCCGGCAGAACGGTTTCAATCGGCTCTGCACCTGCCACCATGTCGTTGGAAATATTGGTCAGCTCCGTAATATGGTAAGGAATGGTGACACTGGGTTTTACAAACTCCGAGAACTGACCCACGGTTTTGCCGCCGGAAATTTTCACGCCGGCAATTTCGATGATTTCGCCGTAGCGAGCTGACAAACTGGTGGTTTCTATATCAAAGACAACAAAGTCACCGGATAAAGGCATGTCCTTTGGCTCATACACAAAGGTCGCCGGTTCATCCTCTAAGTAAGCTTCCACGCCGTAAATAACCTTAATGCCATGCTTTTTGCCGGCATCATAGGCCTCCGGATATGCCTGAACAACACCGTGGTCTGTAATCGCAATGGCCTTATGCCCCCACGCTGCCGCCCGGCCGATTAATTGTCCGGGTTTTACGATACCGTCCATCGCAGACATAGAGGTATGGGCATGGAGTTCCACACGCTTTTCCTCAGCATCATCCGGACGAACGGAAATTTTCGCTTTCATCATGCTGTCGATAACAACCGTTACTTCCTTGGCAAAGGTGTCATACTGCGCTTTACCGGCAATCCGGACAGCACCTAGTTTTTTCAGGTTTCCTTTTAAGGGTTCAAACTGTTTTTCATTTAAAAAAGCTTTACAGATAATGCAACTGGCATTATCCGCAACATAGAGTTCCAACAGGGTTTTCTGGTTTTTCAGTTCCCGGGTTTCATGGTAAATAACCTGACCTTCCAGCATGACCTTGCCGCTATAGTCATTAATTTCCGAAATCGGCGTCAGTTCCCCGCCAAAAGGCTTACCCAACAGCAAATCTTCCGGAACATCAGACTTTTCTCTAACTTCTTTTTTTGCCGGCTTTTCTGCTTCTACCTTAGCCGCCGCTTCCGAAGCGTTGCGAATCAGTTCCTCCCGCTGGCTATCCAGTTTTTTAATCACATCATCAGGTTCTGCCATCTCATTTTTAAATACTGCCGGCATGGGCTCGTTATAAACATCTTTCAATTGTTTTTCAACGAGGGATAAAACACCGGCATTCTCCAAAGTTTCCTCCCCGCCGAATTTCAGACAGATCACAAATTGCCCGTTTTCTAAGGATGCTGTGCTGTTTAACAAAATACCCCGGGCAGCCGGAATTTTTTTGAAAATTTCGTTCTGAATATTTTTATATGCCAAACAAACGGTTTCTTCTGTTAAAACCGTTCCGGCATACTGTAGTTTAAATAAAACATCTGTCAATTGAAAGCTGTCGCGCACACGCTGACAAAACCGCTCTAAAACTTCATCTGAAAGCAGGCGGCTGGCCGAAAGTTCAATCTGTACTTTTCGTTCGTTCTTAAAAATCTGAAACCGGGTTAATTCTGAACCCGCCAATTCTTCAGCCAGGGACTCCCCTGCCAGTGTTTCCAATAAATCAGACATAAAAACCATCCTATGTAAAAATTATCTTGCTCTTACAGGGCACCCATGTTCCCCAGTTCTTCAAATAAAACATCCACAATTTCTGCTTCCGGCACCCGGCGGATAACTTCTCCGCCCCGGAAAACCAGACCCTCGCCTTTGGCACCGGTGATACCGATGTCAGCATCCCGCGCCTCGCCGGGTCCGTT
>JBGUTC010000043.1:0-7485 GCA_045132895.1 Clostridia bacterium | reverse complement strand
TTTATAATTATCGGGAATTTGCATTAACTTGCGAAGAAGTGATTCTGCACCCTGAATGATGGGTTCATAGTCAGCTGATCGATGGCTCATCTCCATCACTGACATACCACTACCATCGCAATTCATCATCTGCTCTGCTGCTTTTTTCAGAACGGCTTCCGGTAACACGGAGGGGCCGGCCGAAAAATTGTACACTCTGTCCATTTGTAAAACCTCCACTTTAATATTTATTTATCTTAACCTCTTTTTTACTATAAAAAATAAAAAAAGAAGGTCAAAAGCAAGACCTTAAACTATTATTTTTTCATTATACCGCATTGTTTTTTTCTTGTCAATGGTAACAAAAAAGTTACTTTTTAACTTTTCGCTTTCTGAAAAAAAGAATGTAAAAAACCTGCTGTTTTTTTGAAAAAAGTTAAATTTATACTTCCCTTTTCTTGTTTTTTGTGATACAATAAAGATGTTCTATGCGATTATCTATGATTTTCCGCATAAACACTTTGTTACAGAACTTAAGGAGGTGTGACGAATGGCTTATAAAATTACTGACGAATGCATCGGTTGTGGTGCTTGCGAATCCGAATGCCCGGTTTCCTGCATCAGCGCTGGCGATGTTTACGTGATTGACGCTGACAGCTGCATCGATTGCGGTAACTGCGCAAACGTATGCCCCGTAGGTGCTCCTGTAGCTGAGTAATCGCGCCTTTTCGCATTACATAAGAAGAACCCGAAGACCAAAAAGGTTTTCGGGTTCTTCTTTTTTCCAGTTATTTCAGGTTGAAAACCTGCCCCGGTTCCTATATAATAAAAATAAGAACTCCGAAGAAGGAGAATATCCATGCTGTTTAAACAAAAACCCAGACAAAAGTCAACCCTCCATTGGTCTGCCCACCTGACCATTCAATATGGCACGTTTCTTTCTCTCCTGCCCCTTGTGGCAGCTTTTTTCTTTCCAAAAGGCTCCTTCTATGCTATTTCTCTCTGCCAGAGTGCCGTCTATTCCTTCGCTGTTTCTGTTATTGGCGGATTGTTGCTTGATGTTATTTCCATCCGGTCAGGTCGTCGCGATTTATAAGACTCATGCCTGTACAAGTCGTGCGACCAAAACAGTCATATCGTCTTTTGCGATTCCACCACCGGCAGCCAGAGCCGTGTGCAAAATGGCATCTGCCAGATTCTGAGGCGACAGTTCCCGGTAGGCTTCAATCATCTCAACAAGCCGACTTTCCCGAACATTTTCCAAAACATCGGTAACACCGTCTGTTACCATCACAACAAAGTCACCCTCCTTTGCAAATTTCAGATCACAGTCAGCCTCCAGTTCCGGAACCACCCCGGCAGGCAAAGAGGTGCAACAAATTTTCTCAACCCTATCCCCCCGCTTGACATAAGAACTGGCGGCGCCAATTTTAATAAACTCCAAAGCACCGCTGAACAGATTGACAAGACAAAGGTCTGCTGTTGCAAAACTGTCCCGGTCTGCGCTGACCATCAGCATGCTGTTAATCAACCGAAGTGCCGTTTCCTTGTCAAAACCGGCAGCTAACAATCTTCGAATCAGATGCACGGTCATAGCACTTTGCGATTCTGCCTCCTGCCCCTGGCCCATGCCGTCAGATAACGCCAGAATGTAGCGTCCGTCTGCCGTGATGGACATCATATGATGATCCCCACTGGTGGCAGAATTGCCTCCGGCCACTTTTGCAAAGCCCGCTTCTACAGAAAACCGCGATTTTTCCCGGAACTTCAGCCGACATTGCCCTTGACCGCAAGGTGTGGGAATCCGGATCATGGGCGTTCCGACTGCATGACCGATAACAGCCGCCACCTGCTGAGAACAGTTGCCTTCCCCGCCACAACTTTCCATTGATAATGCCACTTCCAGACCATCACGGTCACTCACGCGGACGTGGCTGACTTCAATTCCCTCCTTCTCCAGAGCCGCAAGGATTTTTCTCTCCAGTTTGATGTCGTCTCCCGGCTGATAAATCAGTTCATCCTTTAAATGCCCAATAACAGAAGATACATTTTTAAACTGCTCTGCAACCAGATTCCGGCTTTCTGCCACTCTGCCTGCCCAGAGCAGGTTGATTTTATGCATATCATAATGCTTATTCAGAATCTCCAGAAAGTTTTCAAGATGGATGCATTCTCTTTTAAACGCAGCCGGAACGTCCTCAACCTCTGCTCGGCCCCGTAACTCCATGCGATGGTATAAGGTAATCAGAGAATGCCTGGTTTCGTTATACTCCTTTTGCCAGCAAAAGTTAGCCAACGTACAGTTTCTGCAAATTTGATCAGCGGTCTTGTCAAACACATACCCCGGATCCCGTATTTCTGAATCAACGCGACTGGAAACTGCATCATGGAATACGTTGGAAAGCTCAGAAAAGGAATCAGAAACTTCCGTCAGCTTGTCCTCAACCATATCACGAATCCGCTGGATGGAATCTTCCTGATAAGAAGGCGCCATCATGACATCTCCAAATAAGAACATATACCGGTCAGGAATTAAAAACAGAATCAGACCGGCCGTTAAAATATAGTAAAAGGCAATCACCCGGTTGCTGGATGCGCTGAAATACAACGCCGCTAAAGCATTGGCGCCAAAAAAACCAAGCATAACCCCCCAGCGCCCTTTAGGCTGAAAAAAACCGGAAACCAACGCGCTCACGCCATAAACCGCAACAACCTGAGCCGGTATAACCTCTCCCAGGCTGTTAACAATCCCCAGGACAAGCCCCGCTACACACGACAGAGAAAAACCGCCGGTAATGCCGGCTATGTAAATAATGACCAGACTGAGAACATGTGCCACTCCTTCTAAGTACGGAACGCTTTTCAGGCTCATGATGACGCCGGCACAAACACTAACCAGACTCAGGGTCTCCATCGGTTCAAAAGCCGTTCGGCTCGGAATATTTTTCAGAACGTCTGTAGCTTTACTAAAACCAAAAAAAGATAGAAATATGATGATGGACTCCATGAGTTGCATCATCATGTCATAAACCAAAAAATCGTTTAATATAATAAAAACAGAGCCCGTCACCGCCAGGGATGCCGCCGCCGTCAGGGCATACAGCCAGGGATGTTTGATAAACTCCTCTTCCATCAGAATGGAAAAGGTACAAAAAATTGTCAGGGCCCCTATGTATTTTAAGGATAAAATACCCATGCCCGCAGCCAGAATACCGGCACACGCTGACAAAATCCCCAGGTTCTTTTTATTTTTCGGAAAAACAGCCGCAAAAAAAGATAACCCCAAAGGCGAAAGTCCACCAAATAAAAATATTTTATTCATCAGAAAAATCAGCACACACCCAAGCATTTCATGAGCATTTGGCCGTCGGATTTTTCTCCCGCTGTTTTCAACGGGAATCCCCATTTTCTGATAGGATTGTATTTCTTGATTTGTCATCAGTAGACCTCCCAGGAAAAATTTGGTATTTCCATTATATACCAATTTTTATGCAAAATTTGTCAATTCCTGCAGGGGTTTCAAAAAAATATATCGTCTTTTTTCGACCCTCTTCCCGAAATTTTTAAATAAAGGATGAAAAATCTTCAATGACTGTTTTCTTTTGGAAAACTTTATGGTATACTTATATTAAAGTAAGAAAAAATATACTGATAACAGAAAAACGGAGGCTCTCCTTTGAAAGAAAAAATATATACTATACCCTTAACTGACGCATTTTCCGATGCCGGCGAATGCCCTTTTTGTGCCCTCGAAAAAAAACTGGAAGCCGAGCAGGTAACCTATGCTCTGGGAGCTTCCATGATGGAGCCGGATGCCCGGATTCTCTCCAACGAAAAAGGCTACTGCCGCCGCCACTTTGAGCAAATGAGCCGCGAAGGAAAAGCACTGAGCCTGGGGCTTGTGTTGGATACCCATTTAAACGAACTCATTACCAAACTGAAAAAAGCCCAGGATGCTCCGGTTCCTAAGGGTGGCTTATTTAAAAAAGTGACAGAAAAAAATCCTCTGGAATCTGTTTTAGAAGAATCTCAAACCTCTTGTTTGATTTGCGACAAACTGCATGACACGCTGGAAAAATTTGCTGAAGTTTTCTGGTATTTGTATAAAAACGAGGCGGATTTCAAGGAAAAAGTCTTAAACTGTCAGGGCTTTTGTCTGCCCCATTTTCACTTATTGCTTTCCTGCGCTGACCATGAACTGTCCGGAAAAACCTTACAGGAAGCAACAAACGATGTAATCCGACTGGAAATTGAAAATTTAGAGCGCATCAATGAAGAGGTAAACTGGTTTACCAAAAAATTTGACTACCGATACCAGGACGAGCCATGGAAAAATTCAAAAGATGCGCCTCAACGCGCTATGGAGAAACTGTCCAAGTTCTTATAAGGAGTGAATCCCTTTGAAAACTGTTTTAGGTCTGACGGGTGGAAGCGGATGCGGAAAAAGTCTCGTTGCAGACTACTTAAAAAGATCCGGTGCCGTTGTTATCGATGCTGATAAAATCGCCCGACAGATTCTCATGCCCGGCAAGCCGGCTTACAAAGAAGTCCTTACCACGTTTGAAAAAATTGTAAATGAACACGGAACCGTCAACCGTAAAAAGTTGGGTGCTCTTGTATTTTCTGACCAAGAAAAACTGGAAAAATTAAACGCCATTACGCACAAATATATCATTTCAGAAATTGAAGACCTTCTGGTAAACGCAAAAGAAGCATTTATCGTTATTGATGCTCCTTTATTGTTTGAGTGTGGTCTTGATCGGCTTTGTACGGCTTGTGCCTGTGTTTTGGCAGACTTTGAAACAAGAAAAAAACGGATTATTGTCCGGGATGGGATTCCTCCCGAAGTTGCCGAAAACCGGATTCATTCGCAAAATAATGATGAATATTTTCGTTCCCGTTCCCGGTTTGTCCTCGAAAACAACAGCAATCCGGAAACTCTCTTTCGCGCAGTAGATACCATGTTAAAGGAGCTTTTATCTTGAAAAAAAAGAAAATCATATGGAGGCGGCTGATTCCTGTTCTTCTCGTTTTATTCCTCCTCCTGAATGCTACGAATATCGCCCGGTTCTTTTATCCGGTCAAATATCTTGACTATGTAAGTGAATATGCCACTGCCTACGGTGTTGACCCCTACCTGATTATGAGCATCATCAAAGCAGAAAGTAATTTTGATCAGGAGGCCGTTTCTCATAAAAACGCCACAGGTTTAATGCAAATTATCGAGCCGACTGCCAACTGGCTCGCCAAGCGCATGAAACTGGCTGACTTTCAGTACGAAGACATTGCAGACCCCGAACTGAATATTAAGATGGGTTGTTACTACATGGAGTATCTGCTCTCCCTGTATGACGGGAATGTCAAAAATGCCCTGGCTGCCTATAATGCCGGTGAGGGAACAGTAAACCGTTGGCTTGCGGATCCTGAATCTTCCAAAGATGGTGTAACCCTCTCCTTTATTCCCTATCCGGAAACGCGGCGCTATATTGCAAAGGTTACCAATAACCATCGGATTTATGAGCTTTTATACCCCGTTGATACCGACCAAAGTTTGTATTACTCGGAGGACACACCATGAAATATGTAAAAGCAGTCGCAGGCATCCTGATTCTGTTACTTCTTTTTTCCGGTGGTTTTCTGACGGCACGGCCATATACCGAAACAGAGTTTTCCATGGACACCGTCATGACGGTTACCGCCTACGGAAAGCAGGCAAAATCAGCGGTTGGACAAGTTTTTTCCAGAATCCGTGAGCTGGACAAGAACTTAGATCCCCGAAATCCGGAAAGCCAGATTTTCGAGATCAACCACGCCCCTGCTGATACGCCTATCTCCTTAGACGCTGATGTCTTCTCCATTCTTAAAGCCGCTCTGTCCTTTTCAGAAGTTTCTCAGGGCGCATTTGATGTAACACTCTACCCGGTTTCTTGTCTTTGGGGTTTTGGCACAGATCAGGCTTCTGTTCCCGAAGAACAGGCACTCCAAGATGCCCTTTCCAAAACCGGCAGAGATAAACTGATTCTAAACGAAACCATGCATACCGTTACAAAAACTGACGGTGCTGTTCAAATTGATTTAGGCGGAGTTGCAAAAGGATATGCTTCAGACGAAGCCGTGCGTATATTACAAGAAGCCGGCATCACCAGCGCCTATATTGACCTGGGCGGAAACATTGCAATCATTGGAGAAAAACCCTTATCCTTAGGCGAAATGATTAAAGCCGGCAAAACAAAAAGACCTTACACCGTCGGCATCCAGAAGCCCGGCGCACCCCGGGGCGAACTTATTGACGTCCTATCGCTATCGGAGGGATTTGTGGTCACTTCCGGCGATTATGAACGTTTTTTTGAAGAAAACGGAAAAATCTATCACCACATTTTAGAGCCCGAAACCGGCCATCCAGCAGAAACCGGCTTGAAAAGCGTGACCATTGTTTCCAAAAACGGTATGATGGCAGACATGCTGTCCACTGCTATTTTTGTTCAGGGAAAAGACAAAGCCGCAAACTACCGGAACGAATGCGAAACCATTCTCCTTGTTGATCATCAGTTTGCAACAACATACATAGAATAGAAAAGGAAGAGCGCGTATGTCAAAAGAGAAGTTTTTAATTATAGACGCCAACAGCATTATTAACAGAGCCTTCTATGGTATCCGCCTCCTGACAACAAAAGAAGGAATCTACACCAACGCTGTTTACGGTTTTTTAAACATTTTTTATAAATTTAAAGAGGAAATCAAACCGGACTATGTGGCAGCCGCCTTTGATTTAAAGGCTCCAACCTTCCGTCATAAAATGTTTGACGGATACAAAGCAACCCGTAAACCCATGCCGGAAGAACTGGTGCCTCAGATTTCTTTATTAAAAGAAGTTCTCACCGCCTTGCAAATCCCAATTTTGGAAAAAGAGGGCTACGAAGCTGACGATATCATCGGTACCGTTGCAGAAGCATGCTCTAAGGCGTCCATCGGCTGCATGATTTTAACCGGGGATAAAGACGATTTACAGTTGGCAACCGAGGATAACAAGGTCTACCTTGTGACCACGCGCATGGGGAACACGGATACGGAAATTTTTGATGCCCAACATGTCTTTGAAAAATACGGTGTCACACCCAAGGAGTTTATTGATGTAAAAGCCATTATGGGCGATTCCTCTGATAACATTCCCGGCGTAAAAGGTATCGGTGAAAAAGGTGCTCTCAGTTTGATCTCCAATTTCAAAAGTCTGGATGCCATTTATGAAAACATTGAGTCCGACGCGATTACAAAGGCAACGAGAACAAAACTGCTGGAAAATAAAGAAACCGCATTTTTATCCCGTACACTTGCTACCATCGACTGCGCTGTCCCTATCTCACTGGATTTTGAGGCTGCAAAGGATAAGGAAGGCAACGTGGACTTACTTCGGGAAATATACACCCGCTTAGAATTCAAGAGTTTTTTAAAACGTTTGCCGGAATCGGCACTCTCCCTTGAAAAAAAGGAAGAGAAACTTTCTTGCCG
>JBGUTC010000042.1:0-15865 GCA_045132895.1 Clostridia bacterium | reverse complement strand
CATTCGCTGACTGTTCTGTTACATCTGCAAAAACACCTGTATACGTTGCATCGCTGTACTTAATTGTTTTCTGAACCAAACCTAAAAAGTCTGCTCTGCTGATTTCCTGTTCAGGACCCAGTTTACCGTCTTCCGGTTCATAGACAACACCCAGGTTTGCCAGATCCAGAATATCTTTTTCTGCCCAGTGACCGGAAACGTCATTGAAGGCATCTTCATAAGCTGTAATGCTGACGCCTAAAATATTCGTCCAGCTATTAACACTGTTTCCGTGGCCGTCAATCTTTACATATCTTGCTTTCTGCGGTTCAAAGGAATATTTCTCATATCCTCCCTGCATCAGACTCTGACCGTCATAAACCGTTTTCCAGTTTACACCGTCATTAGAAAGCATGAGCGTAAAGTAAGCATAACGGATATCACCCTGAGACCAGGAAATGTTAACGTCACGGACTTCCTTACTTCTGCCCAGGTCATAGGTGACCCAAGCTGTATCCGGTGTACCGCTGCCATACGCTGTGGAAGCGCCAAAACCTCTCTCTTCATCAAGGGTTATAATATTCTTTATAATATAGGAAGAGACTTCCATTCTGTTCTGAGCTTCACTGGAGAAATTAACTGTGTAGACGGCTTTATCACCGTTCTGATCAGTTGCTGTAACAACTGCAACATCACCAACTTCCTTTGCCTGTGAAACGGTAATGGTGATACCGCTTTTCGCCTTAGCTGTCACTTCGCCCACTTCACACTCAGAAACAGTATAAGAGGACTGCTTCGGATCAAAACCATGAATCGGAACACCATCAATCGACAGAGACTCAATCTCAATCGGATTCTTCATGTATTCCTGCATTTTTCGGATTGGCTTAATCTTCTCAATCTCATATTCCAACGACGGGTCATCTGCATAAGCCGTCAACAGTAACGCTAGCGTCGGACTCTCTGTGTCTTTAACATGCACTGTCAGTTTTCTGTAACCACTGTTATCCGCACGCCCGGGAACATCCGGAGAATCCGGCAGAGGATCAGCCGGCATATCGAGAAGCGTTCCGTTTGCAGGAGACAGAAGTTTTGCGCGAAGTTTCTTGCCGTCCTGAGTTAGAACAGCACTCTTACCGTCAGGAGCGATTTCAATCTTCGACTGCGTATGCATGAAAGAATACACTTCAATGGGAGCCGTTGACTTGATTTCATCCTGAATTAAAAGAGAACCGTAGTTATTCAGCATTGCAAAACCACGCTTCACGCTATCGGCGCCCATACCTTCATACGCCTGAGAGATATCCATCACAATATAGCCGCCGTTATCCGTGATTTTGTAAGTTTCAATTTTACAGTCAACATCAACGTTCTGGTCTCGACCGCCTTTAGGATTGATGACAAGCGTGTTCTGACCTTCTGCACGGTTTCTGTAACCGCCCTGTCTGCCCAACTCATGCAGTGTTTCAATTGCATAGTTGCCTAAGCCCAATTCACAAGCCCAACGTACACCCATCATATCAAAAATGTATGATCCAATGTCCGTCTGCATATGTGTTCCGCTAAAGTTCTTACCACCTTTAACGCCTAAGAACGTACCATCAGAACCAGCCCAGTTTCTGCGGATTGTCATAACTTCGTTAACATCAGGGAAATAAGAACTGGTGGGCATATATTTTTCAAATTCATCATAGCGCTCATCGGCTCTATACATCATAAGTGCATAAAAATCACCGCCGCCCGGGGTGTAATTCTTCTGATAAGCACCATATGCCGGATTATCATAGTACTGTGACAGGAAGAAAAATGCTCCACAGGCAACATAGTCAAACCACTGGCTATCACCATAGTTATAACAACCTTTAGCACCGGTTAAACCGATGGGATACAGCGGCGCATTTGCAACACCCGGGAAGTTATCCAGCAATTCTGTATCCTCAAGGACATTATACATATTTGCCAGGAACGGCAGGAATGTCAGACCTAAGCCATAGTTCCAATAGGCAAAACCTTCACGGTATTCACCGCTTTCATAGGCCACGTTCGGTACAACATGGCGAAGAGAAACCATTGCACGGTTTAAAGATTCATTTAAAATCTCATCATACGCCGGATCATCGCCCATCACAGCGAGACAAACAGTTCCCACCGCACTCATCATAACCGTTGAAAGGTTGTTATATGACTGCGCATACTGCACATAGGGACGCAATTCGCGAAGAATAAAGTCAAGACCGTTATGCATCAAGATATTGCGGCAGATTGTGCGCTGTTCTTCTGTCCAGTCGTTATACATGAAGTCATAAACATAAGCCAGGTAGCGTGCAGTGTCACCAACTGTCAGATAGGTTCCCAGATCAATCCATAACGTTTCTGCTTTGATAACGCCTTTCCAGATCCAATCCGCCAGTTCTCTAGACGGACTAATATTATAAAGAGCTGCAGCTTCTGCAAGAATACTGACAGATGCTGTTCCGTCCGTCTCTTTTTTCATAGCAGACTTAACGTTGCTTTTAATAAGTGACAATGTATTATTTAAATAAATATCTGTCTGAGAAAGAGTGGAAATACTGTTTATATACTCTTCGCCCATAAACAGACGGGGATGTCCTTTTTCTGCCAGACGAACCTGGTTAGCATAATCAACGAAACCTTCTTCCAGCTCTCTTGCTTCGGGAATATAATTTTCAGCACCTTCAGCATATAATTTATTCCAGTCACGGTTAGTCAGAGAAATAGATTCAATATAGAGTTCCGGTGTATCATTATCCAGCTTACCCTGCTCTCTTAAAACGGCACTGTCCCACGTACAAATTCGCATGGACGTAATTTGATCCCAACCAAGAGGCAGCGCTCCGGTATGGAAACCCTTTCCGCCTCTGTCAAAAACAAATTCCTTTTCGCCAACCCAGTTACCGTCAATATAGGTATACCAATAATCATAAGAATAGTTATTGGGATTTTCAGACTGGAACCAGATCATCAGCGGCGTGTAAAACTTTTTCTCGTTTTTTGCACGGATGACAATCGTGTTATAAGGCGTAAAGTCAACAACCGGCGGTGTGCCCAGCATAACCGTGGCAGCACCAACATTTATATCGCTGAACAGAACGGTTTCTTCTGCCAATTCACTTTTATCTTCGGCAGATTCTCCGGAGCCACCCTGGCTTCCCTGACCGCCTGCTGCACTATTGTCCTTCTTTTCTTCGTAAGAAACCGTAATCTTATCAAAATAAAGTTTTGCGCCGGCTTTTGCTTTATAAGCACCAAAGTTCGTCAAAATACTGAAGCCGGTTACACTCGATAAGCCCAAGGGACTGCCACTGGCATCAAATTCAGAATCTTCGCCGTTGTAGCAAACACTGAAAAGATTCCAGCCAAGGCTTCCGAAATCATCTGTCAGGTAATAATAGTCTTTTTCCGGCGTGTCCGGGTTGTCAGACTCAATCACAAGGGTAATCGGAGTCTGAATTCCGACCGGAGAGTATACCCAAACTTTTAAGGTGTTAAAGGCAGACCAATCCTTTTCTGTTGCAAAGGAAAAATTCTTTTGCAGGTTTCTTCCGGAAAGCTCTGCACTGTAATCACCGCTTTTTACATAAACAGAAGAAGCAGATAAGCCAACATCCGTTGCTATAGAGCGTTTTGTAAAATCAACAACTGTTTTCTCAGCAGAAAATACAGGGATGCATAAAGAGATACATAAAGTCAGAACTAAAAAGAACGCTAAACTCTTTTTCAAATAACGAATCATTGTACAATCACCTCTCCTTTCATTAACGTCTGTAAACAAACACATTGTAAACCTGACCGGAATAACTGATTAACACCAGTCTGTCACCTACGACAAGTTCATTTGCGCTGACGCTGTGTGAAATCTTAACTTTTTGACCACTGAAGTCAAAAACACTACCTGTGTTATGAATGTTCCATTCGATTCTCTGGCGACGTTCTGCAACACTGGTCGTTGTATCTGTCTTATCAATCACATATTCAACGATATTCCCGCTCTTTTTGGTAATATTACCGACGGTCATAGAGTCACCACTGGGATCCCATTTGGTTTCAACAGGAAAGATCTGCATACCAAACCGCGCTGCTGTATCCCCGTTGTCATTGTAGGAATCACGAATGCCTTTCTGAGAATCCCACATCAGTTCAATCGCTGAAACATTACCGGATTCATTTTTAAGCCAACGGATTACGTCACCGACTTCCAGTACGGTTTTAGTAACTCTGATATTCTCACCGTGCAGTTTCTGACCCAGAATGACATCCTGTTCTGCTGTCAGGAACGTCTGTATGCCGCTCATCGTCATAACGCTGATTCGATTGGTAACGCCCAGCTTATCGTCAAACACCTGGGTTATTTCTGTTACCGCACCGGGACGAGAGGTACTAAAATCAGTCTGTGCCGGTGAACTTTCAAGCATGTAACGAACACTCAGATCTGATAAATCCTTAGAATAATAGGTTTTACCCGCGGTCGGTACATATTGGTTCAGGTCGTAACTGGGTGCTTTAACAACGTATGCATCCGGCTCTGTAATATCTGCACCAACCGGAGGAGCATAGAATATTTTTGCATCATTACCAAAGATAACCCAACGGTTAAAGCCGTTGATACCTGTTTTATAAACCATATTGGTGCTGCTCTTTAAAACTGTCGGCCACTCATTTACGATATAGGACAAATAATACAGCGGATATTTCGGTGCTGTATCTACCTGCGCATAAGTGGAAATTTCCATCGGGAAAACGATTTTATTGATTTTTCCTTCACCGTTAAAACCAATAACAGACATGGTCGTAACAAAAACACCGGAGCGATTTGTCAGAACAGTTTCATAAGCATCAAGTGCTGACAAAGTTGTAGGTTCTGCATCAGGCTTCTGAATATAAACCTTATCCGCCAGCTGATATTCTGTCATTTTCTTTGTTGTTTCAGGAAGAACACGAAGGTGAATTGTTGTACTCAGGCTACCTTCACGCCGTCCTTGCAACAAATATGCCATTGTGCCACCGTCTGAAATGACATACGCCACTTCACCAAAGGCATCAAAATAATATTCATAACTGTTACCGGGTTTTAACTCCTCTGTAAAACGCACATCCTGAGACAGTTTATATTCGCTGGATCCAACCGTACATGTGCCCATATCTACATTAATTGATTTTAAAATACCCGTCTTTTTGTTTGCTGAAACAACCAAACGCGCAGTTTTTTCTTCCGGATTCTGATACAAGCTTATAATATTGTGTCTCTGAATCTTTGACAATTCCATGGGATTATTGGCAACATCAACAACTGAATAGCTGTTAAACAATGACAAATCAATGTTCTTGGTTGAATCTTCCTTGTCATAGATTGTGTTGCTGTAGTCAGAGTAAAAATCAGCCACAATATTAACAAAATCATAAATTAAAACAACTTCACAGATCCCATCGTCGTTATGGTCAATAAAGGTTACAACACCGTTTACAGGAACCATTCTGTCCGGATTATAATCTGCCTTAAAGTTATATGCAACAAATGCTTTCCGATCAACAGAAAGGGTCTGAACCTTGTTATCTAAAAAGACCTTGTAGCTGACGCTGTTCTTATCAAAACTCTGAATATCTCGGGAACGAACGGTTGTGATCACATTGTCAATTGCCTCAACGCATTTAACAACTTCATAGCCATCCGTGGACACTTCAACAAAATACTGCACTTTCTGACCAGCCATACCGGGATAATCTGTGCAATAAGCAGGATAAATCTTACCGTCGATGCCGACTCTGCCCTCTCTTGCATGATCACCAAAAACCGTTGTAACGCCATCAGAAGTGATGACGCCTTCCCGTTTTTCAAGGCCAAAACAATTATACAGAACCGTTGCACCGTTTTTCATTGAAAAACTTTGCTTGCCGCCTGAAGAAAAGGACATAGCCTGCATAACGTCAGTCAAAAGCACATTTTTGAGAAATTTCAACGCGTTGCCACGGTTTAGCATACCCTGATCATACGTCTCAACATTTTTAAAGAGTTTGATGCCGGACGCAATCATCATCGGAGATTTATCGCCACGAATCAACGCGCTGCGACCCGTCATAGCCACGCCAAGTTGTGCGGCGAAATCCGCTGTCAAAGGCTCATCCGGATTAAACAGAAGGCCTTGAATCTCACCCATCAGTTTTCCGCTCTCTGCCACGGCTACAAAAGAATTATAAGGATTTCCGTTCATGTCTGTAAATGAACTTTTCAGACCGGATGCCTCTGCATATTTACCGAGATTAAGGGAAATAATCGCTAAACGGACAAACTCCGCTCTTGAAACGGTCCAATCGTCAGAAGTAATGAAAGAATCATCCACATCTAAAATACCCGTCGAAACAAAGAATGAAATCTCATCCTGATAATCAGATGCTTCAAACGAAAGTTCCTCATAGTCTGCTGCCGCTACAGGAACGGCCAGCATGAACATACATAACAATAAAACCAATAACTTTTTTGCCAAAATCAGCACCTCTTTCTATCTGTAAAACCTTATTCTGCTTAGCGCGTTAATGTCCGAACGAGAATGGTTGCCGCTTGCGCTCTGGTCAAATGACCGGCAGGATCAAAACTTCCATCCTCATAGCCGTTAATAACACCGGCACCGCTTAGAGCAGATACCGCATCTTTTGCATAAGCTGAAACAGAATCAAAATCTGTTAAAACTGACTCACCGCCGGAAAGTCCAAGGTTCAGTTTCTCAGCCACACGATAAAGAATCAACGCGGCGTCCTCACGCTTAATCAAAGCATTCGGATTAAAGTAACCGTCAGAACCGGTAATGATGCCTTGTGATGCGGAAGCACTAATATAAGGATAGTACCAGTCATTCACACTGACATCAGCAAAAGAACTGCCCGTTCCTTTTAAATTCATTGCCAGGCAAATCATTTTAACAAGTTCTGCTCTTGAAACCGGCTGTTCCGGTTTAAAACTGCCGTCTGAGTAGCCGTTTAAAATTCCTTTTTTCACTAAGGTTTGTACAGAACCGTAAGACCAATGAGAGGAAGTCAGATCAGTAAACTCTGTTTCCTTCGGTGCTATATTCTGATCTTTAGACGGCGTTGAAACACCAACACTGATGCCGCCGCCACCGCCTCCGCCATTTCCTCGGTTACCGGAACCGGAGCTTTGAGGCTGATAATCAGCAATCGCTTCTTTAAGAGCAGCCAACGTACCGTAATTCGTTCCCATCAGGGCAAGTGCCATATCGTCTGTCACGGTTTTATCTGTAACTGCCTCAAGGTAGGCTTTTGCTTCTTTATAGTTTGCCGCAGATTTAACACCATTTAAAACTGCTTTTTCTGTCATTGCTTCTAAATAAGTATCCAATTTTCCGGGAGCCGGTAATTGGGAAATCGTTGCTGCCATATCTGTATTTTTAGCAAGAAGCGTAACAGCATGATCATCCAGCCCCTGCTCTTTGAGCGCTTTTTCAGTTTTAGCAAGATAATCTGCATTTTCTAAGAATGCTGCTACGTAAACAGATGCTTTTAATCGATCCATGTTAAATGCTTCGCCTTGCATAAAGCCTTTAACAGCATCTTTATTTTCAAGTCCTATATAAACAGGATATAACTCCGTTAACGTTTCATTCGGTATAGAAGAAAAATTTCCAATAATCTTTTTAAAACCATTTTCTGTTGACTGCTTCAGTTCATCACTTGCAAACATGGAAGCAAAATCAATTCCCAGATTAAAGGAGTCTTTCGTGCCATCCTTTAAGACTGAAACAACACGGTATAAACCGGAAGTTGTCAGTTTATGTTCTAAGCTGATATTACTGTTTACAACACCGATAAAGGAAAGATACTGTTTAACGCTTTCACCGGAAGTCGTAATATTATTTAGTAAATTCGTTGTATCATAAGCCTCTTTAAATGAACCGGAAGGACTGGAGTTAAACACCATCAGAGTTGCCGGCTGAACCGGTGTTTTGGAAATCGTAATAAACCCATTTTCTTCTTTAAAACAATTCTCTGCTTTCGGTGCTACAACAGAAGCCGGAACGGTTCCGATTGAAGAGCCGATACCAAGAGGAGAAAACTCTGAATTCAAAACAAAGACCTGCGCTCCGGTGTACTCACCGGTTGTAGGCAGAAGACAGGTAACCTGTCCGGCGTCAGCCACAACCTTAATCGCTCTGACATCTAATACCGAACCATTGTTATACAGAACCGCCATGGGATAGATGGTCTGACTTTCTGTATTTTCAATCACAAAAGAAATACCGCTTGTTGTTTTTGTTGCTGTAAAAAGGTTCTTAATTTCTACCGGTGTACTGAAGCGCTCTACGCTGGTGCCGTTTTCATCTGTACAGCTAACGCCCACGCGGACGAACTTACCGATTTGATCCGTTGTAAAGGTAAATGTTTCTTCAGAGGAAACCTTTGTGCCTACAACACCGGCATACTCCGATATGTACCAATTATAAGAAACACCGGTTTTTTCTTCTCCGGAAAGAGAGAAATAATCATAATCAGCAGAAACTGTCTCGCCATCTAACGCCTTGCCGACAATTGCCACATTGAAAACTTCCGGCGCATCAAGATATGTATTTCCTAAATAAATATCATCAATGCAAACACCCGTTGTTGCAAGACCGGTTACTTTTGTTCCCGTGAAACTTCCGGTGCTGACAACCACGCCGTCAACCGCTGTTACATAAATATCCTCTACTGCATCAACATAAGCCAGTACATCATGCCACTTGCCATCATCAGTCATGTTTAATACCGGAATGGTGGTATCTGCAGTCAAAGTCACAGAACCGGTATCTTTTAACCGGGCTTTCAAAACCGCTTTACCATAGGCATTCAGGCTCCAGAAACCATTACCCTGATAGAACTGATTGCCATTTTCAGATCCAATAACTCCTCCGAGCGTTTCACCTTCAAAATCTTCTTCTAAAGCCGCTACGAAGGTGGATGTCAGTTCACTTGAAGCTTCAAATCGGGTACCGGAAAGAGCCGATGCAGTAAAGAGCACATTACCCAAGGTCGTTCCGGGCTCAATGTAAATGTTCTTGCCTTCTGCTGTAACGCCGGTTGCAACAGAACTTAATTCCGGTGTGCCGCCAAAGGGAGCAACCGTTGCATCAAAAGGAATCACTGTTGTTTTATCGCTTGAAACAGTCATGGTTTCCGGCAGACTTCCTTCAATACTGGGAGTCGTAACCGGCGTGCCGGAATAAATCATAATATCATCCACCGGGAAACCAATGCTCATCGTCTGAAAATATGCTGCGGGATCTGTATGAGTTCCCATCACAGCAAAATTGGAATAATACGTTACTCCGTTAACTGAAACACTGTATTTACCATAGCGTGTACCGCCGGTTACAGACACAACCGCTGAAAGGTCTAAATCAATCTGCACATTAAACCACTGTCCGGCCGGAAGAGCACAGCCTGTAACAGCACCACCATAATTACCTTCAGCACCATAGTAGTTTGCCAGGCAGTTCCAGGTATATCTTGCACCAAAGCTGACAATCTGTTTTCCGAGAGAGTCTTTCAGGTCAATGGCAAACGCCGCATCACTCTGAACGGGATTCTGGATTTTCATTTTAATCGTCAGATGCTTTGCGCCCTGAGCCGCAGTTCCCAGGTCAATGTCGACAACCTGTGAACCCTTATCACCATGAGCATACAAATTATTCGGAACCAATGTATCCTCTTTGATGATACCCGTTGAGGTTGACTGCGCTAAGGAAGAACCTGGTGTTCCATCCAGTTTCTTCAGTTTGGCAGTTTGTACGTTGCCGCCTACGGTTCCGTCTTCAAAATCCTCAACGTAGAGAAGATCTCCCACGGTCACCACGCTCTCTGCTAAAACAGACTTTCCTGCTGCAGATAACGTAAAACTGCCTCCCGCAGCTTCCGTACCGTCAATCAGCAGACTGTTGCCCACGGAATAAATGCCGTTAGGCAGACCGTTCGCAGAAAACTCTGCCCCGTCCACAACATTTCCATCACTATCTAACAGATCATAAGACAGAGATGTTGCTACACCACTGGGAGGAACAAGAATACTCGTCTCACCGGCTATCGTTCCCGCTGTCGGTGCAGCAGATACTGCAGCACTACCCATTAGCAGAGATGTTGCAAGTAAAATTGCTGTCAGCTTTTTCATTTTGTATCACGTAACCTTTCTGCTCACGCTTTTTATCACTATGCGCCCAGCGTGAGCCTGCGGGGCACATATATTATTTACTTTTTCACTTAAAGTCAAACTGATTTCGACTTTAATTTATGTGTTTATTCTTTCGTTATAAGCACATAAATTACCTCCGAAACCTTAAGGAAAAGGTTGCCTTATATACAGGAATTGCATAGGCGGCAAGAAAGCCGCCTATGCATCCTTTCATGTATACTCTTCACTTATAGCTATTACTGAACAGCAAACTCAACACATGCACGAATCGGATTCAGGGTAACCGCATTCCAGAGGAACGCCTTTACCTTTTCACCGGCTTTTAAATTAGCAGTAAACTCTGCAACAGAAGTGCCATCTGCCTGTGTTGTGCCAACTGCAGGAACTGCCAGAACAACATCACTTGTATAGTGTGCTGCCAAAGCATCTGCTCTGGAACTATTCCGGGTATCACCGTAGCAAACCTTAACTACAGCGTTACCTGCAGGAATCGTTGCACCTGCTTCCATAACATTTCCGTTTACTAAAACGTAATCTTTAAATGTATCTAATGCAACCGTTTTGGAAACAAAACCGTCAGATAATGTTACATTGATTTTTCCGAGTGCCGCAGAAGCATCAGCTGTCAGATTTGCACCATTTGCTGTAAAGCCTTCTGCCTCTGTTGAAACCGTCAGACCGGACACTGCGCTTCCATCAGAATACTTAGCGCTCAGAGCCGTAGTCTTCGTACCTGCACCGGGGATTTCGACTGCTTCCACTTCTGAAAGGATAGAGAACTCATTTCCGGCATACAGAACAGCATTGCGGAGAGGTGAACCGAACTTAATTGATGTCGGAACGCCTGCGTTAATAATCTTATTCTTCATCTTTTGGATGTAACCATCTGCGCCTAAGGTATAGAAAGTGTACTGTCCCGTTGTCAGATTCAGCGTTATGTAGAACCCTGTCCATTCTCCATAAGGTGCAGGACCATAACGTTCTACACCATATGCACCCGTTGTTCCCCAGTAGGAATAGAAACCTTTCTGACCGGAGCTTACTCTGACGTCTGTCATATTGGTACCGTCAGCATTCAGAGCCTGAATCAGAATTCCTTCCGTTGCGCCATCCCATTTGTATTCACCTTTCAAGGTCACAACGCTGCAGTTTGCAGCGACACCAGCAAGATCGATAGTGGCAGGCGCTGCAATGGAAGCAGTTGTATAATCTTTTCCTGCGCTGATGAAGTTCGGGCTAACGATTTTAACCTTCTTTGTTCCGTAAATCTTACCGCTGGCATTTTTTGCAATCACATCAAACTCCCCTGCTTCAGCAGCAGAAGAAAGAATCACGCCACCGTCAACCAGTTTAACACCACTTACGCTTTCAGAAACAGAAAGAATCACATCATTAACTGCTGCGCCGCTCTCTGTTACGGTGTAAGGCATTTTGCTGTATGTGCCCTCTTCGGGAATTACCAAGGTTTCAGCACCGCTTAAAGTATAGGGAGAAACATAGTCAGAACCGGAATAAATCTGAACGTCGTCAACATCAACACCGAATTTTAGTGTTTTAATGTATCCATATCCGTTGTTAGCAACATATGTTGTATCATACTTGCCAATCATCGCATAATCCATCCAGTGATTTGTGCCGCCAACAATAACAGAATAGGTTCCGTAAAGGATATAGGGATCACCGCTCGCCGGAGTAATGGTCTTAGGATTGGTAAAGTTAAGACGAATCTCCATGTCGTACCATGTATTCACATTTAAACCGATTCCCGGTGAAGCGCCAGTTAACTGATTGCCATCAGGACCCATCCAGTTAATGATCTGACTTCTTGTTGTTCTTGTACCAACTCTATAAATTTCTGAGCCATTTCCATCCCAAGCATTAAACAGAGTGTAAATATTCGCTAGCTGATCCACTTTAAACTTTGTTTTAATAGTGAGATCGGTTGCCCCCTTAGCTGCAGCACCAAAGTCAATATGGGCCACATTGCTGTTTTTGCTTCCGGATGCATAAAGGTTGCCGTTCTCTTCTTTCGCAACTGTTCCCACTGTCTCTGCTGACGCAATTGATGAATTTGCAACAGATGCACCTTGCTGCAAGCCTTCAAAATCTTCAAAATAAACAGTAGGCTGAACCGTCACCGTCTTTTCCCCATAAACCGTACCGTTTGCGCCGGTTGCTTTCAGTGTAAATGTACCACTCTTTACAACAGAACCAAATACAACCAGGCTGTTATTTTCAATCGCTACACCCTCGGGCAGATTATTGGAAGTTAAGGCCAGACCGCTGACCGCGTTGCCGTCTAAATCCAAAACTTTATAGTCAAGCTTTGCTGCCTTGCCATTACCGGGTGCCAGGATACTCTCTGAACCAACAAATGTATACGGCTCACCGCAAGGAGTACCGGAATAGATTTCAACATCATCAACTCTCAGACCAACTTCAAGTCTTGTCAGAGAAGTAGCATTTGCTGAAACTGCGAGATAATTAGTGGGACCGACATTGCCGTTTAACTTGATGCTATATTTGCCGCGTCCTTGGGTAAAATCAAAATCAATCTGTAAATCGTTCCAGCCGGTAGCAAAAGCTACACCGCCCATGCTCAAACCATAGGTTGCTTCCGCATTATAATATGTCATTAAGTGGGAACCGGCATTTCTCGGACCAAACTGATATAACAATTCAGAACCTGACGCACCACCATAAGCACGGAAGGTTGCGTTTAAGTCGCCACCATCGAAATAAATTTTCATTTTAGCTGTAAGATATTTTGCATTCGTTGCCGCACTGCCTAAATCAACCTGATACAGTGTTGATTCGTTCCAGACAATCGTTCCGTTTGCATACTTGTTGCCATTTGCTTCCTTAGCAACCGTACCGGTTGAAGTGCTTGCTGCGATTGCAGAGGTTGTCACCGCTGCGCCTTCCTGCAAACCTTCAAAATTTTCAGAATAAACTTTGTTTGCTAAGGTCACGTCCTGGCCGTTCACCTTAAAAGTGCCACCGCCGTTAATTTCGCTGCCCTTTAAAACAAGCTTATTGCCCTGGGTATACACGCCGGCAGGGAGTGTACCCTCAGTTGTGAGCGTTTCCTCGTACGCCACGTAGGTATTCTGTCCACTCTTCGGTGCCAAAAGTGATGTCTCTGCCGGAGTCAATGTACCTGCTGCAGATACCGGAATATAAACCAGCGTCAGAAGCATGCACAGTGTCAGAACTACAGACAGAAAAGAATAACCTTTTTTTGCTGTTTTCATGTTTATCTTCCTTCCTTATAAAATTTTTTCAAAATAACCACGATGGATGTCTCTCCAAGACGTCTGTTGCGCCCGGTAAAATGTACAATCCACCTATACTAACAATATCACAGACTTTTTTCTCCGTCAACGAACAATTTTTTCAAAAACATACGATTTTTGTAGCTTGAAATTCCCACCACAATGGGAAAAGCCCAGTATTCTCGCATTTTAAAGAAAACGCATAAATTTCCGTTTAAAAAATTGTTCGTTGCTTTTTGTCAGATAGTTTGCTAAGATACATCTATACTTACTTAATAAAATGGAGGAAACAAAATGGGAAGTTATATGCAATTGCCTGCCGAGCATGAACTGAAACACTTTCGTCCCATGCCCTTTTACTTCATTACGACCACAGAAGAAAAGGACTTATGTTACGAAGCGGTTTATGATTCTTTAAAGAAATTAAAAGAAGACGGATTCGGCGGGCTGATTTTATTTAACAAGCCGGAATCAGGTTTTAACTCAGAACAGTATTTAACAACAGCCTGGTTCGATATGGTTAAAACTTTTATCAGAGCTTCCGAAGAACTTGACCTGAAACTCTGGGTGAATGATGGGTTTAATTTCCCGCCGGGAGATGTTGGCGGCCGAATTAACAAAGAAAAATATCCTGAACTCACCCCCTTACGTCTCACCAGAGAAAACGGAAAGATTTCTGCCACCGAAGTGCCTTGGGGATTCCCTGCTTTTGAACTTCCCAAAACATCAGAATTGTTCCACGAAATCGTGTATGAAGCGTATTTAAGAGAAGTCGGAGAGCATTTCGGGAAAACCTTTCAGGGATTTTTCTCCGATGCGGACAACCGAAGAGTCAGTTACCGCGTGTTCCAGCCGGATTTTCCCGTCAAGGAATACTATCCCTGGTCATCCAACTTTGAAGAAACCTTTGAAAAATCCTTCGGCTATGATATCTCCCCCTATTTAGGAGATGTTCTCGATAAAAAAGACAGCCGTCAGGTTGCAGATTATTGGCAGCATGCCGGCGAACTGTATCAGAGTTGGTTCCGTTCCAACTACGAATGGTGTAACGCGCACGGCCTGAAGTATTCATTCCACACCAGCGATACGGCTCCCTTCCCCATGGAAGTTGCACCAAGAAGTTCAGCTTTTACAGAAGGCAGAGCCATCACCATGGAAAAAAACAGCGATTATCCCGGAACAGATCAGGAACTTATGGAAATTAACGGCGGCAGACACATGCGGCAGGATGATTACTGGGTGCCCAAATCAACCTGGGGCGGAGATGACAGTTTTGCCGTCAATCCGGACTACCGAAACGTCGTCAGCGATCTGCGGACAAAGCAGGCAGCTTCCAGCGCCTTTTTATATGATAAAAAAGGTGTTCTGTGTGAAATGTTTGCCGCAAGTAACTGGGGTGCAACGCCTCAAAATCTCCGGGAAATTGCTGCCTGGCAGATTATGCAGGGGGTTACGGTAATCGTTCCCCACGCGTATCATCACCGTTTTCTTGGATGGCTGAAGTACTTCGCACCACCGGATTTTTCACGGCACAGCCACTTAAACATTGCAGTCAGAGAGTTAAACGATATGATGGCTTACTGTGCCTACTTTGCCAGCCGTGGACAATATGACACAAAAGTTGCCGTTTTAGATCTGACAGAAGATATCTGGACAGGTTATCAGGATACCGAAACCTATTTCAGACTTTGTGCAGCGTTAAATCGCCTGCCCTACGGCTACATTATTGCCGGACTTTGCGAAATCAGGGAGAATCGGGATAAATTCTCTGTTTTAATCAATGCCGGACGGCCATTATCACCCGAAATTACTGAAGAATTAGAAGGATACGGCATTACCGTTCTTTCTGCTGGTGAAATTGAACGTTTAGCCGAACTGGTTGGTTCCGATGTTGCATATACCGGCGAGGGAACACCGCATTTCATGAGCCGTTTACTGGATAATGGTGAAAAACTGATTCTGCTTGCAAACATTGAAGACGGTAAACCCATCAACGGAACCCTGTCCATTGGCAATCGTTCCTTTGCTGTCAGTCTGGAAAGTGGCGAAATTGCCATTTTTACCAACGAAGGACAACTCAGATATGATGAAAAGCCGGTTGCAGAAGGTGAAAAAACGGTTCTGAACGGCTCTGTGCCTGTCGTTTGGACAAAACAAAACAGCATTCCTCTGGATTTCTGGAAAAACGAAAAGGGAAACGCCGTTACAAAAAATTCGCCTGACAAGGAAAAAACCTTTACATTCAGTGTAAATGGCTCAACAGTACGTGATACAGCGATTGTTGTATCCAGAACGGCTTTACAATCTATTGCATCGATTTCTTTAAACGGCAAAGCACTTTGCGCTTCTTCCGAAACTACCTTTGGCGATGAAATATGTGACGTTTTCCCCTTCTCTTGTAAAGAGCCGGGAGAATATC